>NZ_BAAJXA010000018.1:0-186088 GCF_057537855.1 Streptomyces diversicolor | reverse complement strand
TGGCCCTGGGGAGGCCTCGGCATGGTCAGCGGGCCTCTTACGCTGAACCACTCACCGGTGTGATCGATCGGCCGGACAGAGCCTGGCGCCAAGAACTGTCCGGTGCTTCGGTCGGCGACGACGGCGTTGTCGTCCCAGCTGTCCCAAAGACTCGTCACCACCTTCATGAATTCCGTGGCGCGTTCGTACCGCCGGTCGTGCTCCAGATGCTCCGGCTGTCCAAAGTTGTGTGACGCGTCCGGCGCGGAGGTGGTCACGATGTTCCATCCGGCCCGACCCCCGCTGATGTGGTCCAGCGAGGCAAGCAGACGAGCGAGATTGAACGGCTCGTAATACGTCGTTGACGCGGTCCCGATGAGACCGATCCGGGTTGTCGCCGAGGCGATGGCGCCGAGCAAGGTGAACGGCTCGAACGGCACGACGCCGTAGTAGCCGTTGGATGCCACATCCGGGTAGAGATACGGTGAGTCGGCGATGAAGACTGCATCGAACATGCCGGACTCTGCGACTTTGGCGAGGTTGATCACGTAATCGATGTCGCTGAGGTGCTCGGGCCGCGTTTGCTTGAACCTCCAGGCGGCCTCGTGATGACCTGCCCCGGCCAGGTACACGGTCAGGTGAAGCTGAGGCTGATGTGCTTTCATTTCAGTCGGCTGCCCTTTCAGGCGAAGGCTTGACGGAGGCTGTGGACGATGTCGTCGAGCATGCGCCGACCGGCCGGGATCAGTCCCGGCATGCGGTAGGAGCCGTGGATGAGCCCGGGTTCGCGTATCTGCACGACCCGCACTCCGTCCGCGCGCAACCGGGCGGCGTAGGTCTCGCCGGAGTCGCGGATCGGGTCGTACTCGACCGTGACGACGTGGGCCGGCGCGACGCCGGCCAGCGATGACGGATAGAGGGCCGGGAAGACTTCCGGGTCGTGCCAGTCCGCCTCGCGGGTGAGGTATTGACGGAAATACCAGCCCATTGCGTGCGCCGTCAGACCATACCCGTCGGCGTACTCGACCATCGACGGGCTGTTCGGGTCGTGATCAGCGGCCGGATACACCAGGAACTGCAGCCGCAGCGGCAGACCCGCGCCGCGCGCCCGGATCGCCATGACCGCCGCGATGGCGCCACCGGCGGAATCCCCGCCGACCGCGATGCGCTGCGGGTCGCCGCCGAACCGTGCCGCATATTCGTGCGTGTAGGTGAGCGCGGACCAGGAGTCGTCGATGGCGGCGGGATACGGATTCTCGGGTGCAAGACGGTAGTCGACGGCGACGACGATCGCGGGGGTCCGCGCGGCGAGGGCCCGGCACACACCGTCCTGGGTGGTGAGGTCGCCGAAGACGTAGCCGCCGCCGTGGTAGTGCACGACGACCGGCAGCGGCTCCGGCGCGTGCGGCCGGTAGACGCGGAGGGCAGGTCCGCCTTCCACCCTTGTGTCCTCGACCGACGCGACCGGCTCCAGTGGGCCGAACGCGGTTGCCGCCGCGGCGCCCTGGCCACGCCGGACCTCCTCGATGCCGTACCCGCCGTCCAGTACCTTGGCCACATAAGAGGTGGTGCCGGCGAGGTACAGCTCAGCGTCCGGGTTCAACGGCATGTTCCCAGTCCTTTCCCTCTGGCTGGCGTGGGGTTCCGATCCGCACGAGTCGGCCTGTCCGGTCGTGTCGTCGCCGTCACGCGGGGGCCTGTGGGGTGAGGACCGCGCTTGCGTGGGTGTGCGGCGCGGGCGAGATCCGCTCGCCGTCCGATCCGAACAGGCACAGGTGCTGTGGCCGCACGCCGAGTGAGACGAATCCGGGCAGGGGCAGGTCGGCTGAGACCCGCACCTGCGCGGTCTGCTCTCCGATGAGGACCGACAGCAGCCGCTCCCGGCCGATCAGCTCGCTGCTTTCCACGCGCCCGGTGAATTCGAGCTGCTCGCCGTCGCGTCGGACGTCGCGCTCGCCGAGCACGGTCCAATCCTCGGGGCGTACGCCGATGGTGGTGACCGCGGAGGCTGGGCAACCCGCCGGAAGACGTCCCGAAACCGCCTCGCGGACAGCGGGATCCTGCGCCGGGAGAAGGTTCATGCCACCGAGGAAACGGGCTACGAACTCGGTCGCCGGAAGCCGGAACACGGTCTCGGGTTGATCGTTTTGAACGATCGTGCCGTCTTGCATGACGACCAGCCGATCGGCCAGCGCCAGCGCCTCGGCCTGGTCATGGGTGACGTAGACCGTGGTCGTTCCCGTCGCACGCTGCATCGAGCGGATCTCCTTGCGCATCGTCACACGCAACTCGGCGTCGAGGTTCGACAGCGGTTCGTCCATGAGCAGCACACCAGGCCGTCGCACCAGGGCCCGGCCGATGCCGACCCGCTGCTTCTGGCCACCGGACAGCTGGCTGGGACGCCGGCCCAGGTAGGGCTCCAGCCGCAGCATCGCCGCCACTTCGGCGACGGCGGCGCGGCGTTCATCCCGTGGCGTCTTGGCCATCCGCAGGGGGAACTCGATGTTCGCGTAGGTGGTCTTGTTGGGGTACAGACCGTAGTTCTGGAAGACCATGGCGATGTCGCGATCGCCCGCTGACGCGGCGGTGACGTCCTGGCCGTTCAGCGCGATGGTTCCGGCTGTCGCCGGCTCCAGGCCGGCCAGGCACCGGAGCAAGGTCGTCTTGCCCGAGCCGGACGAGCCCAGCAGGACGACGAAGTCGCCCGCCTCGCAAGAAAGGCTGACGTCGTACAGCGCCCGAGTACCGTCGGGATAGATCTTGCTCAGCGCGGTGACGTCGATGCGGCGGCCGCGGGATGCGGGGCGGTTCCCGCGCGGTGGAGGTTGGCTCTGTGCGGGCATGGGCGGGCGCCTTCCTGTTGTGGTGGTCGTCTGGAGCAGCGGCCGCACGGTCACGCGGGCAGCAGTGCGGTGCCGGCCTTCGCCGCGTCGTCGAGGGCGGCCTGCGGGCTCTTCTTGCCGAGCAGAGCGGCCGTGATCGCGTCGTTGAGCAGTTTGTTGATCTGGTTGGAGTTGTTGCCGGGGAAGTTCTGCCACGGCACGAGTGTCCTGAGTTCCGCGACGCTCGGCGCCACGAGGGGACTCGACGCGGCCTTCCGGGCAGCGCTGCTGTTCACCGGGAGGTATCCGGTGGTCGTCACCATCAAGCTCTGCGCCCGCGCGCCGAGCAAGGCGGCGACCACCTTCGCTGCGGCCTGACGCCTGGCCTTGTCCTTGGTCACGATGATCAAGGCCCCGCCGCCGGGCGGGGTCCTGGCCTGGCCGCCGTCGGGAATGGGCATGGCCGCTGCGGCCAGCGACGGTCCCATCGACTTGCTGATCAGACTGCGCACCGAGCTGGGGTTGAGCACCATCGCGAGGTCGCGCCTGGTGAGCGCGTCGTCGATCTGTTGCAGAGTCCCGGGCATGCTGAGCTTGTCTGCGGCAAGGTCGGCCCAGTACTTGAGCATCTGCACTCCGGCCGGCTCATTGAAGGTGATGCGCTTCCCGTTCGAGCTGATCGTTGAACCGCCGTTTGACAGCAGGTAATTCTGGAAGACCCAGTTACCCGCGCTTTGGATCAGGCTGGTCGACACGCCGTACCGGGCCGCGTGTGAGCTGACGATGCGCTCGGAAAATTGCCGCAGCTGCGCGAGGGTTTTCGGTGGTTGTTTCGGATCGAGTCCGGCTTTGGCGAAGATTTCCTTGTTGTAGTAGAGGGTCATGGTGGAAATGCCCCAGGGCACCCCGACCAGTTGGCCGTCGATGCGTCCGGAGGCAAGGACGGCGGGATCGAAGCTGCCGGCGTCGAAGCCGGACGGCGGGAGCAGGTCGTCGAGCGGCTGTGCGATCTCGTTGGTGCGGTAGTAGCCGAGCATGTTGATCCCGGCCATCACGATGTCGGGGGCACGCCCGGCTGTGACATCCTGCTGGAACCGGGTGTCCACGTCTGGCCAGTTCGATCCGCTCGCCAGTTCCAGTCCCACCTCGGGAAGCCCGGTGACGGCCTTGAGCGCGGCTTGCACCGGAGCGGTCGCCGACGCGTAGTTCGGCAGAAGCAGGGTCAGCTTGTTCGACGTGGACGAACTGTTGCTGCCGCCACAAGCGGCGAGCAGGGGTGCGGCGGCGCCGGAGGACAGGGCGCCGAGGAAGCCGCGCCGGCTCAGCCGGCGGGCCGCGGGCTCGGACGCGGCGGGTGTCAGGTCAAGAGACAGGGAGGTGGACATCGACGCTCCTGGAAGGCGAGTGACTGATCGGTTCGACGGCCGGGGCGTGGGTACGGGGGTTTCATTCGCCGCCGCTGGTCAGTTGCAGGCCGCGGACGAGGTGCCGCTGCGCTATCAGGTAGAGCGCCACCAGAGGCGCGATCGCCATGAGCGCGGCGGCCATCTGCTCGCCGTAGCTGACCGAACTCTCCGGTCCGGCGTACTGCGCGATGGTGTAGGTGACGGTGGCGGTGTGAGGGGAGCGGAGCACGACGGAGGGCCAGTAGAGGTCGTTCCAGTGCAGCACCACGGAGAAGGTGAGGAAGGCCATGATCGCGGGACGGACGTTGGGCAGCACGATGTGCCACAGCAGTGCCATCGGGCGTGCCTTGTCGATGCGCGCGGCGTCGAAGACGCTCTGCGGGATCGACATGATGAACTGCCGCAGCAGATAGACGGCGAATCCGCTGCCGATCCACGGCAGGATGAGCACCTGGTAGCTGTCGAGCCAGCCGATCCGGGCGAACACGTAGAACAAGGGAATCGCGGTGACCTGGGCCGGCACGTTCATGCACACCATCACCAGCCAGAAGGCGGCGCGCTGACCGCGGAACCGCAGGCGAGCCAGTGCGTAGGCGGCCGGCAGGGCGAGCGCGACCTGCAGCCCGGCGATGAGAAACACCACCGCGAAACTGTTGAGATAAAGACGCGGCCAGTCCAGGGAATGCCAGGCCTGAGTGAAGTTGGCGAGGGTCAGCCCTGTTGCCGACAGCGACCCGGGGCGGGTGTGGGCCGGGTCGGTCAACGAGGTCCACAACATCATGACGAACGGGAACAGCTGGACGGCGGCCACCAGAGCCAGGACAGCATTGGCGATCAACCGCGCCGGCCTGAGTCGGACACGTTGGCGCCGTGCCGGCGCGCATGTCGGCGCCACCGTGGACGTGGTCGTGGCCGTCATCGTGCTGCCCCCGGGGCAGATGTGCGGCCCAGTCGCAACTGCGCCGTTATCGCGACCAGCGTCAACGCGAGCAACAGTACGCTGATCACCGCGCCCGAGCCGATGTCAAGGTTCTCCACGCCCACCGTGTACTGCAGATAGGACAGGGTCGTGCTGCTGTCCAGCGGGCCGCCCTGGGTCATCACCCGGACCTGGTCGAACACCCGCAGCGCGTTACCGATGGCGATCACGGTGGCAAAAGTGGTGGCCGGTCGGAGCGCCGGGAAGGTGACATGCCAGAACCGCTGCCATGCGGAAGCCTTGTCCACGCGCGCCGCGTCGATCGTTGTCGACGGCACCGCTGTGAGCCCCGCCAGGAAGACGATCATGCTGGAACCGATGCCGAACCAGCATCCCACGATCGCCGCCGCGGGCAGCGCCAGTCCTGTGGAGTTCAGCCAGTCGTCGGCGCCGAAGACGCGGCCGACGGTGAGATCGAACAGGCCCTCGTGCGGATAGAACAGCCATCGCCAGACCACGGCCATCGCCGCCAGGGTGCAGGCCGAGGGCAGGAACAGGACGATCCGCCAGACCGCACCGCCGCGTCCGGCAGTGTTGATGAGCACGGCGAGTAGCAGACCGGCGACCACCTGCACCGGCACCACCAGCACGGCGTACTCGATCGTGCGCAGAAAGGCCCCGCGGAGCTGCCCTCCGTCGATCACCGCGCGCCAGTTCGCCGCACCGGCCCAGTGGATCTGCTGGGTCAGCGGGTCGTAGTGGAAGAAAGCCAAGGCCACCACCGCGGCGACCGGCAGGGCGACGAACAGTGTCATGGCCCCGAACGCCGGCGCCAGCAGCAGCCCGGCGACGGCCGAGCCGCGGCGCGGCTGGTAACGGCTCACGCTGCCTCCAATCCTCGCGTGTTTCTTTCAAGGGAATAGCGGATCCCTTGTAAGAGAAATAGAAGGCTGTGATCCAGGTCGGGGTCAACCGCCGACCGCACCCCCGATCGACTGTTCATTCAAGGTTTGTCGAACGGCCACCACCCGACTCCACACGCTGTCCGATCACGTCGGCGGCGACGTTCCTCTCGTGGAGTGGAGACCGCGACCGCAAGGGGAGTGGGGAGTCATGGCGGGCAGGAGGAGGAAGCCCGACGGGGCCGAGACGGCCGGCGAGGGCGAGAAACCCGAGCGGTTGCGGCAGGAGAACACGCAGCCGAACTCCGGTTCCTCACGATGGGCGTCGAAGAACGCGTTCGCGCCGGTAGACCTCCTCCAGCACGGCATCGGTCACCGGTCGGCCGAGCCAGCGGTAGGAGGGCTGTCCGGCGGGCCTGAGGACCCGACACGTGACCGTGCTCGAATGCCACGCCCGGGCCGCGGTTTCTCGCGGCCCGGGCGACGTCCTCGCGGAACTCTTCGGGACAAGGCTTGGGCGCAGCGACGTCCTTCCCACCCGCCCTACAGGGCAAGCCAGTTCAGAGGTCGCCCGATCGTGCAGCGGACCCTATTTCTCCGGCGGATAGTCGGTCAGTGAGCGGCCCTGGATGTCGGGCGAGAAGTTGCTGGTCCAACCGACCATGAACCGCTGGTACTCCTCCGGCAGCCGACGTACCAGCTCAACCGACGGTTCGCTACCAGGAGGTGCGGCCCAGAACGACGGCGTGTACCAACCGATCACGAGTACCCGATCGCGCCCGGACCGGATGATGCCGCCCAAGTGCACGAGCGACTCGAAGAACAGCAGCGTCGATCCGGCCGGTGCCTCGACATGGTGGATCAGCGACGGGTCCACCTCTGCGGCGTCGATGATCGGCTGCAGATCCACCTCCCCCGGGATCTTGTGCGTGCCGGCGATCACCGAGGTGCCGCCGTCGTCCGGGCCCAGGTCGGTGAGGTTGGTGAGCGCCACGACGTAGGGGAAGTGATAGAGACCGTTCGCGATCGTGCCCGCCATCCCGGCGGAACCTCGATGCCATCCATAGGCGTTGGAGTTCCCGTGCTCCTTTCGGTCCGGGTCCGCCGGTGCGCGGCGGATGTGTGCGGTTGAGTTCTGCAGCCGAGCCGGTCCACCTATGCTTTCTTCGGCCATCCCGACGATGCGCGGGTGGGTGAGGTAGTCGAAGAAGGCCGGCGAGACATGAGGAGTGTTCGCGAATTCGAAGATGTCTTCTGTGTGACGCCGCACAAACGCTGGACGCAGGTCGTCGAGGTTGTCGCCGCCGAGGAAACGCCGCTCGATGTTGTAGATCTCGTTGCGCAACTGCTCGACGTCAGCGGGCGTGAGTACGTTCTCGATCACGACGTAGCCGTAGATGTCCAGGTGCAAGCGCTGCGCGGGCGTGAGCGCGGGGGCCGGACGCACGAAACCGTCGAGGCTGCGGTGTGACATCGGACGGTCGGTGAGACGGGTCTGCCCGGCCTCGCCCGACGGCGCGAGCAAGCGGCGGCGCTCGTCGACCTCGATGTAGCGGTTCAACACCTCCTCAGGTATGGGGCGGATCGAGACAGCTTTGGCTCGGTTCGTCTTGGTCATGGGTCAGGTTCCTTTCCAGCGTTTGGTCGAGCGGTCGGCTTCGTCACGACGGCAGCAGCGATGTGACCTGGTCCGCGGCGTCGTGGAGGGCCTGGGCGGTGGACTTCTTGCCGCTGGTCGCGGCGAGTACGGCGTCCTGGAGGGTCTTGCTGATCTCGGCGGTGTTGGTTCCCGGGAACTGGTACCACGGGATGATGGCCGGGACCTCACTGGTCGCGGCCGCGCGCAGCGGGTCTTTCGCCAGGAAGCCGCCCAGCCCGGAGGTGTCTTCGGCTGCCGCTTTGTTGACCGGCAGGTAGCCGCTGGCCTCGGTCTGGGCCGTGGATCCGGCCTTGCCGGTGATGGCCTGGACGACCTGCCAGGCAGCGGCCTGCTTCTTGGCGTCTTTGGTCAGCACGGCGATACCGGCGCCGGCTGCCGGTGCGTGGAGTGTGCCGCCGTCGGGGATCGGGGTCTTGGCCGTCTTGAGGGTGAACGATGCGCCTTTTTCGAACGACCCGAGTGCGGCGCTGCTGGTGATGAGCATGCCCAGTTCACCGCTCAAGAAGGCTTGGTAGGCATCGTCTGCGTTGAGCGGGGCCGAGTAGCCGTCCTTGATCAGCCGCGCCCAGTAGTCGAGGTTCGCGATCGCCTTGTCCGAGTCGAAGGTGATGCTCTTCTCGTCCGCGCTCATGAAGGAGCCACCGGCGGAGGACAGGAACGTCTGGTAGGGCCAGATGTCCTCCGAGTCGTACGGAACGCAGGCGCCATAGCGTGCGGCCTTGGACTGGACGAGTGTGGTGGCGGCGGCGCGGAGTTCGGTGAACGTGCTCGGGGGTTTCGCGGGGTCGAGTCCGGCGCGGGTGAACTGGTCGGCGTTGTAATACAGGACCAGGACCGAGGCGCTGTACGGGATGGCGTAGGTCGAGTTGTTACGCTTTCCGAGAGTCAGGAATGTCGGGTAGAGCTGGCTGCTGTAGTCGGGGCTGAGCGTCAGGAACTTGTCGAGCGGCAGGGCCAGCCCCGCGTCGGCGTAGGTGCGGACGTTCTGCAAACCGATCAGGGCCATGTCGTCACCCTGGCCGGCGGTCAGGTCCGTTTGGATCCGCTGGGTGACGTCGTCGTAGCTGGTCGAGGGAAGTCCGACCAGCTTGGCGGTCACGCCGGTGGTGGCCGTGAAGTGGGAGCCGAGTATCTGCTGGAGCGTGCTGTCGAAGCCAGGGTTGTTGATGTAGACGATCGAGACGGTCTGGCCCTTGGCCGCGGCCGCCACGTCGGCGGGGCTCGTGTATGTCGGGCTGTTGGTGTTCTTGGCCGTCGACTGCGTGCTGCCGCAGGCGGTGAGCAGGCTTGTCGCGGCGAAGCCTCCGCTGAGCGCGAGAAATCTCCGGCGGTTGAGGTCGTGGTGGGCAGACGTCACTGCGAGCTCCCGGTGGTCGGTGAGGGGTGCGAGGACGAGATACGGGTGCGTCAGTCGGCCGCGGCGGACGGAGCGAGACCCTGGACGAACTGGCGTTGGGCGAAGCACAGGGCGATGACGAGCGGGACCGCGGCGATGGCGGCGGCAGCCATCTGGGTGCCGTAGTTCGAGCCGCCCTCGCCCGAGGCGAATTGGACGATGCCGTACGGCACCGTGGCCGAACGCCCCGTCCGCAGGACGACCGACGGCCAGAACAGGTCGTTCCAGTGCCCCATCACACTGAGCACGCCGAACGCGGCCAGCGCGGGGCGGACGTTGGGCAGCACGACACGCCAGACAACGCTGATCGGGCCGACGCCGTCGAGGCGCGCGGCATCGAAAAGCGACTGCGGGATCGTGATGATGAACTGCCGGAAGACGAAGATTCCGAAGGCCGAGGCGACGAACGGCACGATCAACGACTGCAGCGTGTCCAGCCAGCTCATGCGTGCCAGCAGCAGAAAGACGGGCAGGGCGACGATCTGGGTCGGGATGGCCAGGCAGGCGACGATCACCCATGTGGCAGTGCCGGCGCCGCGGAAGCGCAACCGTGCCAGGGCGTATCCGGCCGGCAGGCAGGTGAGTATCTGGCCGATGTAGATGGCGCTGACCGAGAGCAGGCTGTTCCCGTAGTAATGCAGCCATGGCGCGCCGTTCCAGGCCTGGGCGAAGTGGCTCCATGTCAGGCCGTGCAGGCCGAGCGTTCCCCGGAAGATCCACTGGTCCGGTGTGAAGGCGGCGCGGAGCATCACCAGGAACGGCAGCAGGACCAGGAAGCCTGCCAAGGCCAGGACAAGGTGCAGCGCGATCTGCCCGAGTGGCGGCAGACGTCGCGGCCGGGGTGCGTTCATCGTGCCGCTCCGTCGTTGAGCCGTCGCCCGACGGTGATGAGCTGGAGCCCGACGAAGCCGATGACGATGAGAAGGATGACCAGGTCGATGACGGCGCCGCCACCGAGATCGTTGTAGTGGCTGCCCCGTTGCCACAGCAGGTAGGACAACGTGGTCGTCGATCCGAGCGGGCCACCCTGCGTCATCACCTGGACCTGGTCGAAGACGCGCAGGGAGTCTCGGGTGTCGATGACGAGGGCCAGGACCGTGGCGGGGCCCAGCGCGGGCCAGGTGACATGCCAGAAGCGGCGCCACGAGGTCGCTCCATCGAGGGCGGCGGCATCGTGCAGGTGCCGGGGGACTCCCGACAGCCCGGCGAGGAAGATGACGACAGTCGTGCCGAGTGCCTGCCAGATTCCGACGAGCGACACCGCGACGATGGACAGGTCCGTCGACTGCAGCCAGCCGCTGATCGGGATGACCCTGCCCACCGTCTGATCGATGATCCCGGTGTGCGGGTAGAACATGAAGCGCCAGGCGACCGATGTCGCGGCCAAGGTGGATGCCACCGGTAGGAAGAAGACGGTGCGCCACAGCATCGCACCGCGCCGAACATGACTGATTCCCACGGCGACGGCCAGGCCCAGTGCCACCGTGGCCGGCACCGTCAACGCGGTGTATGCGAGTGTGCGGAGCGCGGCGGACCGCAGTTCAGAGCTGGTCAGGATCTTGGAGAAGTTCGCGAAGCCGACCGCGTGACCCGTCTGGCTGAGCGGATCCCAACTGAAGAAGGCGAGGACGCTGACCGCCCCCAGCGGCAGGATCACAAACACACCGAGGAGCACCGTGGCGGGAAGGCACAACAACCAACCGATCACGCCGTCGGCCGGACGCATCCGCGGCCGGTGCTTCACCTGTGACCTGGAGGAATCGAGGCTGGGCGGTCGCTCTTCCACGTACGTCATCGCAGGCCGTCGACTTTCGCAGAAACCAGTGGGGTCGCCCTGTCGTGGCCATCCAGCCGTGTTCCGTCCGCGCCGAACAGGTGGAGGTGCTCGTCGGCCGCCCACACCCGCAGATCCGACGACAGCGGCTGATCGGCCGCGACCCGCACCCGCAGGGTCTGTTCCCCCGCTCCTCCCGCTCGCACCACGACGAGACGTTCGGTTCCGAGCAGTTCGCTGGAGACGATCGTGCCCGAGACCGACCACCGGCCCTGCGGCGGATCACCCACCACCAGCTGCTCGGGGCGCACACCGAGCGTCGCGATCCGATGCCGATCCCCCATCCTGGTCACGCTGTGCGGCAGTGGGATCGACTCACCCGCCGCGCCGTCCAGACGAAGCCGGCCGGCCTCCGCCGTGCCGGGCAGGAGGTTCATCATGCCGAGGAAGCCGGCCACGAAGGGCGTGGCCGGGGTGTTGAACGCCTCTTCCGGCGATCCGACCTGCTCGACGGCGCCGCCGTTCATCACCACGATGCGGTCCGCCAGGCTCAGCGCCTCGGCCTGATCGTGCGTGACATACACGACGGTCATGCCCAGGCGCCGCTGCAAAGCCCGAATCTCGACGCGCATGTCCACCCGTAGTTGCGCATCGAGGTTGGACAGCGGCTCGTCCATCGCAACGATCGTCGGCCGCCGGACCAACGCACGGCCGATGCCGACTCGCTGTTTCTGCCCGCCGGACAGCTGGCGCGGCCGGCGATCGAGGAGGTGGCCGATCTGGAGAACGTCGGCGATCTCGCGGGTCCGCGCCTCCCGCTCGGCTCGCGGTACCCGACCCATCCGGAGCGGGAAGGCGATGTTGTGCGCGACGGTCTTGTTCGGATACAGAGCGTAGTTCTGGAACACCATCGCCACGCCGCGGCGGTGCGGTGGCACGTCGGCGGCATCGCGGCCCTGGAGGTGGATTTCGCCGGTGCTGATGGACTCCAGACCGGCTAGACACCTGAGCAACGTGGTCTTGCCGCAGCCAGACGGCCCCACCAAGACGACGATCTGCCCCGCCTCCCCACGCACGGTGACGTCGCGAAGGGCCAGGGTGCCGCCCTGATACTCCTTGGACACCGCACGGCACTCGAAGGCCGGCGATTCGGAGGATGGTTCGGAACCGGGGTGAAGCAGAGGGGCGCGTACAGCGGTAGTCATCGCGGACAGCCTCCAACGACGTCGCGCAGCGCATGGTTGGTTCCCACCGGCCGGCCGGACTTGGAGTGGCTGCCGACTGACCGGGCGGACGGCGGGCCGAGGGCAGTGGTCCCGGTCATGCGATCACTTCCGCGCTCTGCGGCGCGGCATCCAGCAGCGCGGGAAGGTCAGCGATGCTCGCGAGCAGGTGAGTGTGGCGGATCCGGCCGAGCGCCGCGCTGTGCCCGGCTCCGCTGAGGACGCCTGCCACCACGGCGGCGCCGGCGTTCGTGCCGGACAGCAGGTCGGCGACGGCGTCTCCGGCGACGAGTACCCGGCCCACGTCGAGCACGCCGGTCAGCTCCATCGCCCGGAAGATCATGTACGGGGCCGGCCGGCCGCGTGCCACCTGGTCGGCGCTGACCACCGCGTCGACCAGGGTGCCCCGCCACCCCAGCGGGCCGAGGATCGCGTCGGTCACCTCGCTGTCGAAGCCGGTGCTGAGGGCGACCTTGACCCCGCGCCCGCGCAGCTCGCGGAGTGCGTCCTCCGCTCCGGCCAGCGGCCGTGGCGGGTTGGCCCGGTAGGCGGCGTCGAGACGTTGCCGGAAATCGGCGTAGACACGTGCCCATTCGGCGTCGTCGGGTGCGGAACCATGGGCCGACAGCAGCCCACGGACGGCTTCGCGTTTGTCGGTGCCCGTCCAGCGGCAGATGTCAGCTGGAGTGGGAGTGGCGCCCGCGGCTGTGACGGCCTCCGCGAGTATCCGGTAGACCGTGCCGCCCTCGTCGAGGGTTGTCCCGGCGATGTCGAGGACGGCCAGTTCGATCGCTGCGTCGGCCGCGGTGTGCAGGGGTGTCATCGGGACTCCTGGTCGGACGGCGAGGCCGGGACGGACATGACGGGCGGCCGGGCGGGCGCCTGCTGATGCGCCGCGAGCAGCTCGGCGCGGATACGCTCGCCCACGATCTCGGCCTCGCCCGGCTGCAGTGCGGTGGGATTGACCAGCAGGCGGCGGAGCTGACGGTCGTGGTAGAGGAACACCCGGGGTTCGCCGTCCAGCAGGCGCCCGGCGATCTCCCGCACGTCCCGGCCGGGGCGCTCTGGTGAGAGCGTGATCACCACGGTCGGGACGAAGAACTCGAAGTCGTCCTCTTTGACGGTCACTTCGGCTCCCGGGACGGAGCCCACCCGGGCTGCCACCAGCGCCGCCTGGGCGCGCAGGCCCGCGCGGACCTGCTCTTCGTCGCTGGCTAGGTAGCGTTTGAGCGCTTCATACAGGCCGACGATGGCCTCGCGGGAGACCTTGTGCGGGCGGCCGATCGCGAAGTTCGGGCCGGAATGCGCCAGTGCCGCCTCGATGAGGTCGGCGCGGCCGCACAGCAGCCCGGTGTTCTGCGGGCCCTTGAGGAACTTCCCGCCCCCGAACGTGACCAGGTCGGCGCCCTCGGCGATGAACCTCGTCAGGTTCGCCTTCGGTGGGAGCATCCCGGCCGCGTCCACCAGCAGCGGCACACCATGGCGGTGCGCGATCCGCGCGGTCTCAGCGACGCTCGGCCCCACCTGGCGAAGGCCCGGGCCCAGGACGTAAAGGACAGCTGCGGTCCTTTCGTCGATCGCGTGGTCGAGCTCCTCCGGTTCGCATTCGTTGATGTTGCCGACCTCTACGAAGTCCACGCCGGTGTACCGGGCCAGGTAGGTGAAGCGGCCCCGGTGCGCCTTCTGGATCACTACCTTCGAGCGAAGGCCGGCGGTATCCGGCAGCTGCCGCACCCTGGCCGGGTCCGCCCCGGTCATGGCGGCGGCGACGGACAGCACGATCGCGCTCACCGCGCCACTGGTCACCATGCCCGCTTCGGCGCCGGTGACGCCGGCGATGTACTTGCCGACCGCCCGGTTGAGTTCAAGGATGCTGACGAACTGCCGGGAGGCATCAGCCATGGCCGCCCAGACCGTCTCCGGCGATCTCGACCCCCCGAACGTGGTCGTGGTCCCTCCGGCGTGGATCACCGGCCGGACCCCCAGCTCCTCGTACACCGAGACGCCGTTCCGCTTCCCTTCAACGCCACCAGGCACGCCCGCGTGCTGGCCCGACGAACCGGACGGACGCTCCTCGCGCTCGCCTCGCGGGGCTGCCCCCGCCGCGACGTCGAGCCGACGTGCCATGTCCGGCTCCGCCGTATCCGGCTGTGTCATTGAGTCGGCCTCCTTGCCTGATCAGCTCGCACCTGCTGCGAGCACCGGTGGCAACAGCGCCGAAGCGGTGCCGCCGCAACCGGACGCTAGGCAGCCGAGGTTGCCCCCGAGTGGCCCCCAGATGAATAACGGCATTGAATTCTTTGATTCATCGCAAGTTGCGGAATTCGATGTCATGAGCGTCGGTGCGAGGCCTCGCCGACATGGCGGCGGACAGGTGAGCAGGCCCGTCCAGCTCTCCTCCGCACTGATCACGGCAGGCAGAAGCCCATGTCCGACAGGCGCGCCCCAGACGCGCTGTACGATCCGGGTCCCGCAAGGCGGGCTCAAGCGCATCACATGGCAGCCCGGGACCCGGGTCCGCTGGCTCATCCTTTCGACTTGCTCGGCATTGGATTCCGGTAAGATCAGGCGTGTCCGCCGATGCGATGCCACTCAAGGAGGCCGCCACGAATCCGCATCAGGGCGCACCAGGCGCGCCGCCGTTGACCGCACCCAGTCAAACCCGGCCCGGCGACCTCGGAGCCCAGCCCCCGGTCGAAACGCTCGCCCGCATCAGATCCGCAGCCCCCGCGCTGCGGGGCGTCGCGCGCCGGATCGCCGATACCGTCCTCGACAGGCCGCAATGGGTCATGCAGGCCACCATCGCCGAACTCGCGGAAGCCGCCGCGGCCTCGCCCTCCTCCGTCGTCCGCGCGTGCCGCGAGCTCGGCTTCCAGGGCTTCCCCGACCTGAAGCTCATCCTCGCCAGAGACCTGGCCCGCACCGAGAGCACCGGATTCCAGCAGCCCATCCCGCCGACCGAGCCGGACGACGCCCCGCCCGCAACCACCCTTGAACGAGTTCTGCGGGCCGGCGCCCAGTCGCTCATAGACGCACTGGCCACAGTCGACCAGCAAAGTTTCGAACACGTCGTCACGGCCGTCGCCCGCGCCCGCCGTGTCCTGTTCGTCGCCGTGGGCACCTCGCGCACCCCGGCAACCGACGCCGCGCAACGGCTCACCACCATCGGCCTGCACGCCTTCGCTCCCGACGACGTGTGGTCCCAGCACGTCATGGCCCAGCAACTCAGCCGAGAGGACGTATGCATCGCCATCAGCCGGACCGGGGCCATGCGCCCCACCCTGGAAGGCGCCCAGAAGGCCCGCGAAGGCGGAGCCGTCACCGTCGCCCTCACCAGCTACAGCAACGCCCCACTCGCCACCATGTGCGACCACACACTCATCGCCGGGGCACCCGAACTAGGCTTCCGGCTCCAGGGCATGACCAGCCAGCTGGCCCTCCTCGCCATCCTCGACGCCCTCTACAGTGCCGTCGCAACCCAGATCGGCTCACGCGCCGCCGT
Source organism: Streptomyces diversicolor (assembly GCF_057537855.1). Lineage (NCBI taxonomy): Bacteria > Bacillati > Actinomycetota > Actinomycetes > Kitasatosporales > Streptomycetaceae > Streptomyces > Streptomyces diversicolor. Next base: position 170,505 of record NZ_BAAJXA010000018.1, on the reverse strand, counting down.
CGGATTCAACGCCATCTCCACAGTCACCGCACAACAGAACACCTGACGCCATGACAGAGCCGATCCAGCGTCCAGCCCGTATGTCCCCGGCCTCATCACCGCGCCGCGGCTCTATCCAGTCGCTGGTCCGCGTCCCGGCTCTGGAGCACAGCAACCAGCCCTTCGGCGCGGCGGCCGCTGTCGGCCATCTGAGCGCCGGCGGTCTGCCCGGGCGGTGGAGACGTTGCTGACCATCACGGCTGCCGCTCTGTGGGGCTGCGGCACGGGCGTGCTCATACCCTGTCCCGCGTACCGGGTCTCCGTGCCGCCCGAGGAACCCTGTCGGTCGGCGTGCCCGGCAGGCCATCCCTCTTCACCGGCATCGGCAACGGATGGCCGGGGCGTGCTCGCTGCGCCGCCGGGGACAGCTACGGGCCGAGCACCCTCTCCGTCACGGCCGTCTGCTGCTCGCCGCGGTCACGCTCGCCTTGCTCGGCGTCGCCGCGTCGCTGCCCGGTGCCGACGGCGGCTGATGGAGCCCGTCTACCGGGACGCCGGCACCGCCCGGCTGCTGCCCCGGCTGCTCAAGGTCGTACGCATGGCCGGTGTTCGTCACCCACCGCCGGCCCGGGCCCGGCAGGGTCGTCAGCGCCCGTGATGCCTGCCCGGACACCGGGTTAACCCAGTTGTACTACGGGCAGGCCCGTGCCCTGCTGGACGAGCACGCGGCCGTCGGCGGGGTGCCGGGAACGGGCTCGGACCTGCACGAGTGGCGCTGACTTCTAAACACTCGCCAGGGCGGCCAGGGTGCGGTCATCTCCCGCCTTGCCTTCAGGGCGCGGAGTAGGCCATGCGCGCGGTCTGCGGGACATGCCCGGGACCAGGGCCGGCTCGTTTTCGTGGAACCGATGACTGCCGTCCACGAAGGCCGCGTCAGCGACGAAGCCTTCGGCAAGCAGCTGCGGGAGCGCTACCGACGAAGGAGCGACCATGAACGTGGCGATCGTGTCCAGCCCCGCAGAGCACATTAGATCCCAGCCGACGTTGGAGAACTCGCGTTCTTGGAACGGGCCGATGATGATGTGCTGGGGAAGGGGACGGTCGACGGTTGCCAACGCCTCTCCGATGGCGAGCGCTGAGCTCGCATAGGCGAGACCGACCTCCACAACCTTCTCGACCTCCTCCGAGACCATCAGATCGCGCAGTTGATCGCAGTGCTGCTCGGGCACCGTGACGATCTCGAAGTCTCCCTCGTGGTCTCGCGTCCGCGGCGGACCCTCCTGCGACAGACGGCGACGCACCTCACGGACCCGAGTCGTTCCGTCATCCGTGTTCGCCATTACTGACCACCCCTCCTCGGCAAGACAGCAACGGACCTCACCCTCACCATAGGAGCGACGACCTTCCAGCGGGCAAGTTCGTCTCGGGGAACCCGGCGGCGGCCACGGCCATGGCCAGGCGGACGGCTCCGGCGGGCTGCGCCCTCGCTCACCGCTACGCGGCGGCAAGCACCCAGTGACAACAATTCACACCGACATTGATCACGAGAACGCTCAGTGAGTGACTTTCGAACTCACGTCGAAACGAGACCCACGGAGAGCGGCACAGCCAGCAAAATGCCGGACCGCCCCGGGCGTGAACTGCCGTGCTGTCAGCCACGCCAGGGGCTGGCGAGCCGTCTTTCAGCTCAGAGGTGTCGGCGTACACCTGAACGTCCCCAGCCACGTACGGATGAACGCGGCCAGGTTCTGACGCGCCGAAGACCGTGCAGTGGCACCCTGCTGCTCGGTCGGTGTGGGGCGGCAGAGGACGGCTGACGATGGTTCTGGATCCGCATCGCTGGTTGGAACTGTCAAGTTCTATGTCCTGGAAGCCCGTCCCAGGATCGCTGAGGAACTCGGCATCACGCCGCGGAGACTGCCCGCCGCCCGCCGTCGCCTTCCCGTTGCCTGACCCCACCGCGGCTAACGCAAGGATCGTCAATTCCCGCCGTGCGCCCAGCGCCCACTGCGAGAGTGCGCACGCCTGGCATGATCAGCAGTGTGAGTCTTGATGCTTCGCTGGAGTCACCGATGGATGAGACCGCGTCACGACACGCTGCGCGAGTCTCCGCTCACGCGACCGTGGGAGCACGGCTGTCTCTGTTCGGCGATCGGCAACTTGCGGATGCCCTGGCCGCCGCGCCGGGCCTGGGCTCCGGTATCGGCGGTAGGTCGGCGGAGATGGAAGTCGAGGGGAGGCACGTCTTCATCAAGCGGGTCCCGTTGACGGACATCGAGTTGCGGGCGGAGCACCTGCGGTCGACCGCGAACCTGTTCGAGCTTCCCCTCTTCTACCAGTACGGAGTGGGGTCGACGGGGTTCGGCGCCTGGCGTGAACTGGCCGCTCACCTCATGACCACAGGCTGGGTCCTGAAGAACGAGTACGCGGGTTTCCCTCTTCTGTATCACTGGCGGGTCTTGCCTGACTGCCCTCCTTCTGGCTTCGCCGACGAGTTCGGGGGCGTTGAGGGGGCTGTGGCGCATTGGGATGGGTCATCGGCCGTGCGCCGTCGGCTGGAGGCCATCGGCCGGTCGGCCTTCAGCCTGGTGCTCTTCTTGGAGTATGTGCCTCAGACACTCGCCGGCTGGCTCGGCGAAAGGCGTGATGCGGCCCAGACGGACCTACGAGGCGCATCGCCCTATCGGTGGGCCGAGGAAGAGCTGCTGCGGGGGACGGAGTTCATGAGTACGCACGGACTGGTCCACTTCGACGCGCACTTCGCCAACCTGCTCACCGACGGCCGGCAGGTCTACTTCGCGGACTTTGGGCTTGCGCTGAGCCGCGAGTTCGAACTCGCGACGGAGGAGGTCGACTTCCTTGCCGATCATCTTGTGTACGACCGCTGCTATGCACCTGCCCACCTGCTTCGCCATCATCTGCCAGTCGGCATCCGGGGCGGCATCGAACACGGGGCGTTCCTGCGTGAATGGGTGAAGGGGCGCCGACCCGACGGCGTTCCGCCCGACATCAGCGCGATCATCGACCGGCACGCCCAGCACTCCATCGTCCTGGACGACTTCCACCACCGACTCCTCACGCAGAGCAAGCGCACTCCATTTCCCGCCCGCGAGGTCCGGCGGGCCCTCGCCGGCACGTCAGCATCGGGGTAGCCCCGGCCGCCGCAGTCGCTCCGCCGGCCGCGAAACAGTGAGCTTCATCGGAGTATGACCTGCTGACCCTCGCTGCAGTGCCCGCCATGTCACGGACATCCACGCGACGCAGTCATGCAGTTCACAATCCATCCGGTGAGAACGGCGCTCGGTAAAGGCCCAGTTGCGGCGCAAGTGTTTCTCCGGCGCCCGCCTGTGGGCCGCTCGCAGGGCCGGGACGGGCGGCAGCGGTTCGAGACGGCCCAAGGACCTCAAGCTCGCCCATACCTGTCGGTCTGGCGCCCGCGCGCCCTCATCGTCGAACGACCTGCGGTTGCAGTCCGCTGCGCCAGCCCCGGCCGGGGCCTACTCGGCGGACGGGTCCGCGGTGCGGGCCTCGCGGAGGCGGAGGGCGATGGTCGCGCGGACATCGGCACGCAGGCGGTCCTGCTCGGCGGCCTGGCCCGTGTCGTGGTCGTGGGCGATCAGAGGACCGAGGTCGCGACGCAGGCGCGCGATGACGGCGTCGACCTGTCGGCCCGTGTTCTCGCCGGGCCGCCGCACCCACTCGGCGATCACCCGCAACCCTTCCCCCAGCAGAGCCCGCTCCCGCGGGCCGACGCCTTGCAGGGCGTCTGCGGCATCGACGGCCGGGGCCGGGGGCGCGTCCGGCCCTGGGGCAGCTGCCTCGGCGGCCCGTTGCCGCAGCCGCTCCGCGGACTCGCCCCCGAGCGCCGCCAGTGTGGCCAGCAGCCGCGTCATCGCCGCGTCGTCCACTCCGTCGCCCGTCACGTGTGTCCCCCTACGGCCTCGGGCGGTTCGTCGGTGTCGAGCCGGGTCTCGTGCCCGTCGATGATGGTCCAGCACTCCAATCCGTAGGGCCACAGCCGCGGGAGGTGTGCGCGTGCCTCGTCCGGGTCGAGGAAGACGAATGCGATGGCCTCGACGGGCTGTTCGGGGGCCAACGCATTGTCACGGAGGGCTGCGCAGGCATCGCGCATTTCGACAGACGAAACCGTCCGCCCCAGAACAACGACCTTCAGTACACACCGGTCCGCGTCATAGAAGCCCTTGATCTCATTGCGATAGGTGTACGGCTCGTGGAGGAATCCGCCCTCGTCGGAATGACCCATGCGTTGATGCGCGGGCCGCGCCATTTCCAGTGCGGCGGAAGCGTCCAGACCGAGGTCATGGAACTGTACCAGCGTGGTGTCGTCGGGGCCGTGGTGAAGGCGCCACGGTCCGGTTTCCAGCCAGCGGCGGGAGACCAGTCTGCGGTGCCCTTCGCCTCGGAAGGCGCAGGCCCAGCCATGCGGGTAATGAACCCCGCCGAACCCGGGCCCCGCGTAATTCCAGTTGACCTGCCACTCCCGGTGCCTGCTCCTGAAGGAGGCGATGTCGAAGGGGTAGCGGCTCAGCGTTTCCACAAGCTGCTCCGGCCCTCCGTCGAAGTCGAAGGTTGCTTTGACGAGTCGGCCCATGTGGAGGACCAGGCCGCGACTGTTGCTGGGGCCGTAGAACGCGGCCACCGAGTCGGAGGCGTGCGCGTGCCGGTCCAGCCAGTCCGCTGACGAAGGAACCGCATGGCCGTCCACCAGCACTCTTTGCGGCGTCTCCCCCTGAAACCACTGCTCGCTCAGCGTTCGTGTCAAGCCGGTGGGATCGGCGCCCGCCAGCGCCAGGCCCAAATCTTTCAACGTCATCCTCCGCCTCCCTTGGGCGCCTTCTGATCACCGAGCCATTCGCTCAGAGGCTTGCCGCCGCATCCCTCCGGGCTCAACGAGCGCAGCCCCAGGGAGAAATCCAGCCCCGAAGCCGCATGGATCACCACTCTTTGCCCGCTGGCGTTGAATATTTCGAGTTGGAGATTGAGGCTCTGGTTCACCTCAAGGAACGACAGAAGCCAGTCCGCATTCGTCCGGAAGCCTGTGGGGTCCAGAACGCTGTACACCACGCCGTTGACACTCCTGTAGCCGTCTCCGACGGGAACTTCGTGGCCGATCATGTTCACGAGATCCTGGAGTTGTTCCTTGTACTTCTTCTCGTTCCTGGCGGTGATGTTCTTGATCTCCCGGATGGTGTTCCCGTCGAGGAGGTCTATTCTGCGTTCCGTGCCGAGCGTGAAACCCGAGTCCTGGGCCTGTCTTGGGGTGACGGTCACTTGCGGTGTCGCATTCTGTGCGTAGTGATGTGCGTACCATGCCTCGCCCAGGCTCCCCTGGTCCCCGCTGCCGAGCGTTGTGCCGGCCGCCAGCAGTTCGGCGTGAGTCAGTTTCTCCGCCAACTTCTCGATATAGCCGTCCTTGGCGTTGCTCCGCACCGTCCTGTGGGTGAGGCCACCTGGTTCCTGCATGCTGCTGATGAATGTCTGCTTGTCGGGGATCAGGCCCTGGTCCTCCAGGAGTTTAATGAAAGCCCCGAACTCGTCGCCAGGGTTGTTGCCACCGAGCCGGTCGAACGCCTCCTCCTTGGTGAGCCCCTCGGGGAACCGCGGCTCCGGCTTCCTGGTCGGGGCTGGGAGACGTTCGCCGGTCTCGGGGTGGTAGTCGCCCAGCTTCTCGGCCGAGGTGCCCAGGCGGCTGCTCCAGTGTTCCAGCCTGACGATGTCCCCATCGGAGTCCAGGCCGACGCGGAACTGTTCGGGCGGTTTGAGTTGCGGCAGTCTCCCGGGGTGATCGGCCTCGATCCTGGCGGCCAGTTCGGCACCGGTGAAGTCCGCGGCGACGTAGCCACGGCCGGGGTCGAGGTTCCAGTCCTTGAGAGCCTGGGCGTGGGCCTCGACCTGGTCGATGAGGGAGGCGAGTTCGGCTTCCAGTTCCGCGCGGGCGGCCGGGTCGGCGTCGGCGTAGGCGCGGGCGCGGTCGGCGACGACCTTCGGAAGCTTCTGGAGTTCGAGGTGCGCCTCCCAGGCGCGGGAGCCGACCGGGGGAGCGCCGTGGATGCCGATCCACTCCGCGGCCTGGCGCAGCACCTGGCGAACGCGGCCGGTCAGGCCGCCGTAACGGAGCATCGTACGGGCCGTGGGGATGTGGAGGCGGATGTCCGCCGGAGTGGCGGACGCGCCCGCGACCATGCGGACATCGGTGATCAGACCGTCTGCGTCGAGGTCGTAGTGGACGCGCACGGAGCGGCCGGGCAGGGCGGGGTCGACGGTGATGTCGACGCGGCCCGCCAAGGGGCCGAGCGCGGTGCGCAGTTCCGCGGCAATGGCGCCGGGGTCGCGGGGGCGCACCGGGCTGTGGGCGCTGCCGGCGCCGCCGCTCGGGTCGATGTCGGACGGGTTCCAGGAGATGGCGCCGTCGGGGCCACGGCCCGGTTGGGGGGTGGCGCCGGACGCACCGCCGTCGGCTCCCGTGCCGGTGATGCTGCCCGCTCCGGTCGACGGGGCCTCGACACCTCCCGCGTCGGGGGCGCGGGGAGTGTCGGGTGCCGGGACGTCGGCACCTGCGCCAGGGACGTTGATCCCGATTTTGCCCAGGCCCGCCGAGACGCCCGCCTGGACGCGGGCCGTCATCGCCTCCACCCGGGGGTGGGCCATCACGCCGGAGACCGCGACCGTGGTCACGACGCTCAGCAGCACGTCCTCCCAGCCGAACGCCCGGCCGCTGATGGCCGCGTCGGCGGCGCCCAGGCCGACGTCCGTCACCACCTCGACGGCCATCTCGACGCTGACCCGCGCGACCGTGCCCAGGCCCGAGCGCAGCGCGGCGGCCGACGCACCGCCGCCGATCGCCCCGCCGATCGCGCCGAAGACGGCTGCCTTGACGACGCCGTCCAGCAGCGGCTGCCCGTTGAGCGCGTTGCTGACCACCTGTCCGACGGCGCCCGCCGCCGCGCCCACGATCGCGCCACCGACGATCAAACCGATCGCGCTCGCCGCGGCCCCCGCGCCCAGCGCCGCCGCGCCCGCCGTGACGGCGCCGATCACCAGCGGCCCCAGCGCGATCGACAGCGCGATCACGACGACGATGACGATGACGATCGTCAGGACGGACTGCCAGCGCGGCTTGACCTTGTCGGCTGCCTTGTCGGCCTCCTCGGTGATCTTGGGATGGATGTCCTGCGTCGCGGCCTTGGTCAAGGCCGCGGCCACCGCCTGTACCTGGCCGTCCGCTCCCTGCTGGAACTGGGAGGCCAGCTCGGTGTACGCCTTGTCGAGGCCCTGGAGGACCTGGTCGCAGGCATCCTGGTGGCCGTCTCTCATGGCCTGCGCCGTCCGGGCGTGCCCCTGCTGGAGTTCCCTCAGGCCGCTTGCGGTCTGCGCGGCCGTGCGGCCGAGTGTCTGCCCGGATGCCGCGGCGCTGCGCCGGGCGGAGGACGCCGCGGCGCCCGCGGTCGCGGACATGGCGCGCTCTGCGCCCTCCGCAGCAGAGCCCAGCGACGTGGCGGTCCGTCCCGTCAGCGCCTGCAACTGCTGGGCAGCGCTGTCCGCATGACCGTCCATCCGGGTGCCGGTGCGGGTGAGGACCTCGTCGAGCTGACGGGGGTCGGGCACCTCGTCCTGTGACAGGACTTGCAGGAACCCTGCCAGGCCGTCGTCCAAGCCCCGGCGCGCGGACGCCGCGCCCTTGCTGATCGTGGCGGATGCGGCGGACGCGCCGCGCTCCACGGCCTGCCGCTGCCGCGCCGCCTGAGCCTTGATTGCCGCGGTCTGCGACGCCTGGAGCTGCGCGAGGCTCTCTTCGGCGGAGGCCAGAGCCTGGCCGATGGCCTGGTGGGCGGTCGCCATCGCGTCCTGGGCTCCGTGCGCCGACTGGGTGTGGGCGCCGGCGAGGGCTTTCTTGCTCTGCGCCAGGACCGTGGTGAGGGTGCCGCGGACGTCGTCGGCAATGGAACGCACGGTCGCGTTGGCCTGCGGGCGGCCCTTGCGCAGGTCGGCCACCGGCTCGTCCACCGCCTTCGGCAGCTCGTCGCGGTAGGCGTCGCCGACGGCCGTAGCGGCGTCGGCGCGGGCCTTGCACCGGTTGTCGGTCAGTGGGCCGTCGAGCCAGCTGTCGTCACGGTGAATCATCTGCGCGCGGTACTGCCGGGCGCGTTGCGCCGCTGCGCCGACGGCCTGGCCGCCCGCCTGCGACGCGGCGGCCCGCATCCGTGTCTCCGTGTTGCCGTACAGGGTGTCCAGGACGGCCGTCCTGGACGTCACCCGTGCCGTCACGCCCTGGTTGGACGCAAGGTGGCCGCTGTTGACGGCGGTCCGTGCCGCCGCGGTCGCCTCCTCCATCGCCGCGGCCGCCGCCGCGTGGGCTGCCGCCACCTGGCCACGTGCGGCCTGAGCCTGAGCCCGGACATCCGACAGCGCGCCGGCGACCGCCGACCGCACCGCCGCCACGCCGGACGCCTCCGCGGAGCCGATCCGCGCCAGCGCCGCGGCCCGCGCGCCGCCCACCTGCTGCACCAGTCGGCGCCCAAGGGCCGCCAACTGCGCCGAGCGGGCGCGACGCTGCCCGGCGAACGCCGCGACCTTCGCCTGTGCGGTGCCCCGGTCCTGCGCCAGCTCCTGCCGGTAGACGCGCACCTCGTCGGCGTGCTGCTGGGGTGACTGACCCCACAGGGGCGGGAGGAGCGGCTCAACGTCCAGTTCGGTGAACCCGACCGCCTCGCCGCGGATCTGGCCCCCGGAGCCTTCGGCCGCGCTCGTTGCGGTTTTCTCTTCGACGGTGGGGTGGTCGGGCTGCGGTTGCCGGGGACCGGTGTCCTCTGCGGCCTCGCGGGCTGTACCGGTCGTGGCGGCCGCGGTGGTCTGCTGCTGCTTGAGCAGGGCCGCCCCCGGGCGTGGCCCGGACCTTGCCGCCGCCAGTTCGCCCTGGTGGGCGCGAGCGGCGCTCGCGGCCGCGGTCGCGGCACCGTCGGGAAGCCGTTCCGGGACGGTGGACGCGTCTGCGGACGGTCGCGGACGGTCCGGGCCTTCGACGGTCACGGCCCTGTGGACCGCGGGGGCACCAGAGCCCGGCCGCCCCCACCCTGTCCCGGCCCCCTCCTGCTGCACCGGGCCGCCGGACGTCTGCTCCAGGGTGCCGGGAGCGGCCGCTGGGGCCGTCGCTGCCCTGGCGGCCCCTGCTTCGCCCTGACGGAGCGTCGGTCCCGGGGCACGTCGTGCCGCCAGGAGCCGGGCGACGGCCGCGTTGCCCGCACCGCGCTGCAGCCGTTGCACAAACCGGGCGTCGAGCGTGCTGGATCCGCCGCCTGTCGGGCCAGTGGGTCGTTTTCGTCCGTCGCTGTCGCTTTCGGAGCGGATCTTTGGGGTGTCGGTTTCGTCGCTCTCGGGTGCGCGTTTGTCAGCGTGCACGTGGGGGTGGTCCCCTCAGCGGAGTACGGGGTGATGCGCAGTCCGTATCGAGCCTCTGACGAGGGCGGCGCTGTGGGGACCGGGCGCGGGGGCAGCACCACGGGCACCCGCCATGGCCCGTTTGGGCAGCGGTCGGGGCGGTTTCCGTGCCCGAGACATTGAGGTGCTCCTTGCCCGTTCGCCGCTGCTCCGGCGAGAAGGTTTCGTCCCGGCTCGCGGGTCGCGTGGGCCAGCAATCCGGGCGGTACGGCGGCAATTGGGTGCGAGACCGGTCGAACGGCCTATGGCGCGACGGGGGCTTCGTCGACTGGCGCCCGCGCGACGGACGCCCTCACCTATGCGCTGCCCATGGAGCTGGACGATCCCGCCGCGCTGGAACATCGAGGCACACCGAAGGCGTCCAGCTGCTCCTGGACCGCGATGGCCCTCACGGCACAACCAGGCGCTGGGCTTCTTCCGCAAGCAGGGCGGGAAACCCCTGGGCGTTACGGACTACGCGGAAGCCCTCTGCAAGGACGGCCGACCGCTGCCGTTCGATCGCAGCCGCATCTTCGCCTACGCCTTCCGGCCCACCTGCGCCCAGCGCCACGCGGATGCTGGCAACGCGGGAACGGCCGCTCGTCGTGGTCATCGACGACGTGCACCACTGCGACGACCTCACCCAGCAGGCGGTTCGCACGCTCACCGTGCAACTCGCCGACCTGCCGGTGCTGTGGATGCTCTACCTGCACACCGTGCGCGACCTCATCGACTTCTAAGTTACCGGTCTTGAGGCTAGCGTCTCATCGGTTGGAGGCGATGCGGTGGGTGTTCTCGTGGGTGGCGATGCCGTTCTCGGTGATCAGGATCGGCATGCCGTCGGTGACCTCGATCACTTCACTGGCACGGTCTCCCCGAGCGTGATTCCGCCTTCGCCGAACGCGGCCACCGCGACCCAGTAATCGGCTCCGGAGTTGAGGCAGCGCAGGTCGAGACCGGTCTGCTCGTACACCTGCCAACTGTGGTACAGCTTCCGCGGATGGCGGCCGTAGTGGATGGTGTAGCCGGTCGCCCCGGTGGCGGCATCCCACTCGATCCTGGTGCTGCGGCCGTCGACACGGTGGGCCCGGACGTGAATCGACGCCGGTGCCGCGCAGTCACTCGTGCCGAAGACGCGTACGCCGCTGAGTGCGAAGTCGCCCTCGAAGGGCATGCGGCCGCCGGTGACCCGGACGTACCTGGCGGGTACCGGTTCATCGGGCACGATGAACGCGTGCGGGGCATCGGTGTTCGTTCCCCGGGTGTCGTGCAGGACGGTCCACCGCTGTGCGTCCTGCGAGACCTCCACCGCGATCTCGGCCGGCGCATGGGTGGGGTAGACACCGCGCCAGATGCGGCGGTTCCAGTCCGTTCCCTCGGGGACCTCGGGGGCGCTGTCGCCCAGGCGATGATCCGCCAGGTTGACCTGGAGCGCGTGCACCGTCTTGGTCGCGCCGAGGTCGAGGGTCAGGGACTGGCCGGGTTCGCGCTTGCCGGCCGCCCACCACGTACGGATGTCCTCGTCGGCCGCCGACGCGGGGGCGTGGCCGGGGAGGGAGGACGAGGCGGTGGCCTCGGCCTTGTAGGACAGCAGCATCCAAGCCGGGGGCGTCCACGGGTCGAAAGGACCGTCCGGGACAACGAAGGGGTAGTCGGCGTAGTTCTGGTTGCAGAACAGGACCCCGTCCTCGTCGAATCCCGCGGGGAAGATCCCGACGCGCCGTTCGAAGTCGTCGTTCACCGAGATGCGCATGGTCGCCGCATGCCACCAGTTGCCGTGCCGGTCCTGGAAGGTGCTGCCGTGGCCCGCTCCTGTGATGAAGCCGCCCGGCTTCGACGAGAAGGGGCTGTCGAGCGAGTACGTGAACGGGCCCAGCGGGGACGAGGACGTGTAGTAGCCGTCGGCGTAGGTGTTGAGCTGCGTGGCGGGCGCCGCGTACTGCAGGTAGTACGTTCCGTCGTGCTTGGTCATCCAAGCGCCCTCGATGTAGGGCTTGCCCTGGAGCCGGGCGAGGACTCCCTCCTGCTCGGGGCGCGCCGGCGTCGTGAGGTAGTCCTCGCCGACCTGTTCCCAGCCGTGCGTCGCGACATCGGACAGGAACAGGGGTACCGGTTCGCCGATCCGCTCGAAGGTGCCGGACAGCCGCACCCCGTAGAGGGGCGCTTCGTTGTCGCAGCCCCAGTAGAGGTAGACCTCGCCGTCGTCGTCCTGGAACAGGTTCGGGTCCCAGAAGGGGAAAGTGCCCGGCGTCACCTCGACGAAATCGTCGGCCAGCGGGTCGACGCTGCGGAAGAACGGGCAGTTGGCGGTCTTCCTCGACGCGCTGATATACAGCGCGCCGTCGACCTCCCGGACGTCCGGCGCGTAGTCGAGGACGGGCAGCTTGGCGGTCGGACGGTACTCCCACCGCAGCAGGTCCTGTGAGTGCCAGAAGCCCGCCGACATCGAGACGAACATGTAGAAGCGGCCCCGGAACAGTACGACCGAAGGGTCCGCCGCCTCCCGGTGGACAGAGCGACGTACGCCGGTGCTCGTGCCGTCGGTGGTACGGATGTCCTGGTAGCGGTACGGGAGGTCGAGGGGATTGCAGAGCACGCGTTGGGCAGAGTGCATCGATGCGTCTCCTGCCGTGTGTGACATCGGATGGTGGGTGAGGTGAAGCGGAGGCCGGGTCAGCCGCGTTCTGTGAGCACCTTCACGTCCCAGGGGCCGAGTTCGACCGACTCGCCCGCCTGGTACGCGGTGGGGGTGAGGACGTCGTCCGCGGCGACGGGCAGCGTGACGGACACCGAGTTCCATGACCAGTTGTGCAGGAAGCGGACGCGGCGGCCGTCACGGGCGCCGGCCGACGTCGCCGTGACACTCGGATGCGGGCGGCCCCAAGCACCCTCGGGAGCAACCCAGTTGAAGAGTGCCTCGCCGAAGGCCGGGTCGGGCACCGTGCCGACGTAGGTGATGCGGCCGGCGCCGTACGGGCGGGTCGTGGCCGCGGGCCAGCGGCCGAGGTGCGGATCGTTGTAGGTGGCGAGTACGTCGGCGCCGTCCGGGACGAGGAAATCCGCCCAGTACAGGGCCCCCGCCTGGGGAGGCAGCGGGAGTTCGGTGCTGCCCCGCACCTCAACCGCCGTGTCCAGGTTGGTGAATTCGTCGTACGAGACTCCGGCGGGCCCGGCGAGGCGGGCCGGCTGGACGTCGGTGCGGGCCCGGGCTTCGTGGTCCGCATAGCCGGTGCGCGGGCCGATCACCAGGTGGCCGCCGGACTGCGCGAAGGCGAGCAGCCGGTCCAGCGTCGCGTCGTCCGCGACATAGAACGCCGGGGCGACGAGGAGCGGTGGCAGGTCCACCGTCCCCAGTTGGCCGGGGTGGACCAGGCGTGCCTGGAGGCCCGCGTCGAACGCACCGCGGTAGAAGGCGTCGAAGACGGTGGCGTGGGAGCGCTCGTCAGCCGCACCGTCCGGCGTGGCCAGTGCGGGCGTGGCCGCCAGCGCCCACTTGCTGGGCAGCGAGTACAGGAAGGCGACGTCCGCGTCCGGAGTGAGGGCGGCGACCAGGTTGCCTGCTGTCTCCAACTCGGATCCCAGGGCAGCGAGTTCGTGGTACATCCGGCCCGGGCGGCCGCTGTGGGGGAGGATGCCGCCCACGTAGGTCTCGGTGCCGAAGCGCAGGGTGTGCCAGTGCCAGTACTCGATCATCGAGGCGCCCCGCGCGACCAGCGCCCAGGCCGTCTGGCGCCACTGCCCGTCGTAGGCGGACTGGTTGCGCCACGAGGGGCCGATGCTCTGGGCGTTGGTCTCGGTGACCAGTAAGGGTTCCTGTCGGGAGGCGTAGATACGGTCGGCGATGCGGTAGAGCGCCCAGGTTCCCTCGTTGGCGGCCGCGGTCTGGCGCGTGGGGTGCGGGTTCGGCAGGGCGAGGGAGTCCTGCATCGGGTAGTAGGGGTTGCCGGCGGTGACGTCGAGGGTGCGGGTGAGCGCGTCGTCCTCGACCGCGGGGCGGTCGTAGGCGATACAGGTGGTGACGAACTGGTCGGGGCTCGCGTACCCGCGGACGATGTCGGCCTGCCAGTCGATGAACTCGGTGGTGAGAGCGGCCTGGAAGCGGCGCCAGGCCAGGTCGTACTGCGGCTGGCTGTTGCCGTCCGGTGTCCACAGGTCGGCCCAGGTCGACAGGCGGTGCGACCAGTAGGTCAGGCCCCACTCGCGGTTGAGGGTGTCCACGTCGCCGTAGGTGTGGCGCAGGTGGTCGACGAAGCGGTGGAAGACGCCGTGGTTGTGGAACAGTTCCAGACCGGGTTCGTTGTCGACCTGGAACCCGATGACGGCGGGGTGCTCGACGTACCGGGCGACGACCTTGCGGATGACGCGCTCGGCGTGGAAGCGGAACGCCGGGTTGGTGTAATCCACCTCCTGTCGGGAGCCCCAGCCGATGCGCTGCCCGGTGCCGCGTTCGCCGGCGATCTCCGGGTACTGACGGGCGAGCCAGGGGGGTATCGCGTAGGTCGGGGTACCGAGGACCACGGCGATGCCGCGCTGGTGCGCGCCGTCCAGGACCGGCTGAAGCCAGTCGAGGTCGAAGCGGCCGTTGTCGGGTTCCCAGGTCGACCACACCGACTCGCCGACGCGAATGACATTGAAGTGCGCCTCGACCATCAGGTCGAGGTCGTCCTCAAGGCGTTCGTAGGGCTGGTACTCGTGGTAGTACGCGGTTCCGAACAGGACGCGCTGGGGCAGCTGGAACATGGCTCTCCGTAGGTTTGTGAGGCGGCCCGGGAGGGCCCGGGCGCTCCGTCATCCGTTCGCGAGCGGGTCCGGGCGCCGGTCGCGTTGCACGCACTGGTCCGGTGCGAAGGAGTCGGCGAGGGCGGACCGGCGTGCCGTCATGGGTGGTCAGCCGGTGCCGGAGGCATTCGGCAGAGGGCTGGGGAACACGCCGTGGGAACGGGGCGCGGATGGTGGCGCGGTCGACGCCGGGGGATCCTTCGCGGTGTGGTGGCGGACATTGAGCGGTGGTGGAGCAGAGGCGTTCGAGGACGGTCGGCCGTGGGGAAGGGGCTGTGGTCGGTTTCGTGGACTGCGGGCGTCGCGTCGTCGGCGGTGATCCGTGAATGCCAGGCGTCCAGCCTCAGGAGGCGGCGCGGAACAGGCTCAGGGCAAGGCGATGGGGTCTTCCTCGACGGGGTGGGACCAGGGCGGAGACCCCCGGCAGCCGGTGACGGCGCGTCCAAGGGCGGGCTCCCGGATCAGTCGCGCGGCGGCTGGGTTGACTCCCGTACGACCAACTGCGTTGCCAGCTCGACGTGGTGGGAGTCGATCTTCTCGTCGGCGGCCAGTCGCAGCGCGGTGCGCAGGGCCACGGCCGCCATCTCCTGGACCGGCCCGTGGATGGTGGTCAGCGGCGGGGAAGTCACCTCGGCCAGCCGGGTGTTGTCGAAGCCGACGACGCTGAGATCCTCCGGTACGCGCAGGCCACGTCGCCGGGCGGCCTCGATGACCCCGGCGGCCAGTTCGTCGGATGAGGCGAACACCGCGGTGGGTACGGGGTCCACGGCCAGCAGTCGCGTTCCGTGCTCGGTGCCCTCGGCGGCGTGGAACGTACCGGCGTGGCGGATCAGTTCGGGTAGCACTGGTGCGCCGGCCGCCTCCATCGCGCTGCGAAAGCCGTGCAATCGAGCCTGGTTGGAGCCGGCGTGCTCCGTTCCGCCGAGGTAGGCGATCCGGCGGTGGCCGAGGCGGAGCAGATGGGTGGCCGCGGCGTGGCCGCCGGAGAAGTTGGTCGCACCGACACTGACGATCGAGTCGTCGGGCAGTGATTCCGGGTCGAGCAGCACCAGCGGTATCCGGTAGCTGCGCAGGGCGTCGCGGACCGGCGCCGACAAGGTGTTCGCCGTGACCGCGATGACGGCACGCCGTCCGGCGGCGGCCAGACCGCGGGCCCAGGGCACGGGATCGGCCGTCGGGTCCTGGTTTCCGCGCCTGCTCACCACGACGGCGATGCCCTCGTCGGTCCCGGCGTCCACCACGCTCTGAATGATCTCGGTGTGGTAGATGCTCAGCCGGTCGAAACCGAAGAGCAGCTCCACGGTGGGGTGCGAGCGCAGATCGTCCCGGTTCCCGCCGTAGTTGTAGCGGCGCAGGAGGTCCATGACCTTGTCGCGCGTCTGCTGGGCCACGTCCGGGCGGCCGTTGATGACCTTGGAGACGGTGGCCACGGAGACGCCGGCGGACTCGGCGACCTTCGCGAGGGTGACGCGTTGAGGCTCGGATGCCATGGCTCTCCCAGGGGGCAAGGAGGCGGGTCAGTGGCCCGCGCTGCGTAGCACCGTAGCACCGAAATTTTTTTCGAAACACCTCTGAGTCAAGACTGGCTGGACGCTGGGAAATTCGCCGTGCCGTAAGGATTGACGAAGGTGTGTCGTGAGCCTGGCGTTCACCGCCAGCGCGATTGGCAGAAACATATTTCGAGTAATGAGGGCCGGTCTTTTCGGTCCTGTGTGGCCGCAGCCCCCTCGCGCGACGTCTTCGCCACTCACTCAAAGGGACGGACCCACGATGAAGCGATTCCACACGGCGGGCACGACAGGTTCGACCACCTCCACGGGACCCTCCCGACGCGGCTTCCTCCTGGGAGCGGTCGGGACCACCCTCGCCGCCACCTCGCTGGCGGCCTGCGGCTCCGGCGACTCTGGCGGCTCGGGCGGCGGCTCGGAGATCGTGTTCATGAACCAGTCCCGCGGCCAGGCCGCGACGCTGAAGAAGCTGGCCGAGCAGTACACGAAGCAGACCGGCGTGAAGATCAGGATCGACGACGTCGGCCCCACCGATTTCCTGACCAAGCTCCAGTCGAGCTCGCAGTCCCGCGACATGCCGGACATGTACTCGGTGGTCGACGGCCACTCCATGGCCCCCTACTACAAGGCCGGCTGGGCCATGGACCTGACCGACCGGATGAAGGGCAGCTGGGGCGACAGCTTCAGGCCCGCCACGCTCAAGACGACGGCGTTCGGGGCGGACAACCCGCAGGGTGTGAAACCGGGCATCTACAGCGCCCACTGGGAGGCCCCGGCCCTGGGCGTCTTCGTCAACGCCGCGATGTACCAGGCCGCCGGTCTTGACCCGGACAAGGCGCCCGCCTCCATGAGCGAGTTCATCGATCAGATGCGGAAGATCAAGAAGTCCGGGAAGGGTCCCTTCTGGTTCGCGACCAGCCTCTCCAATCAGGTGGTCCAGTCGTACGCGTCCAACTACATGACCGACGAGGAGCTGAACGCCACCTTCGTGGGCAAGAACAGCTGGAGGAGCGAGGGTTGGCGCAAGACCCTGCAACTCGTGGTCGACCTGCGGGACGCCGGCGTGATCGCCACCGGCTCGCTGCCGAGCGGCAACACCGACAACCCCACAGTGGAGAAGGCCTTTTTCAACACCCAGGGCGTCGCGGCCGTCTTCGACGGCACCTCGGCCGTCGGCGTTGCCCGTGCAACTGCCCCGGACTTCACGGACTTCCGCTCCTTCCCACTCCCCAAGGCCGACGACGGCACGCAGACGCCGCGCCTGGTCAGCGGCGCGGCCAAAGGCGCTGCGGTCAACCCCCGCAGCAGGAAGGCGGCCGAGGCGCTGAAGTTCCTCCAGTGGCTGACCGCCGCGGACCAGCAGCGGGTCTGGGCCACGGGGGTCCCTCTGATCCCCTCCGCGCGCGCCGTTTCCGACAAGAACGTCCCCAAGCAGCTGGCCGGCGTCGCCGCGGAGATCTCTCACATCCAGCTCGTCCAGAACCAGATTGTCGAGCAGGTCAACACCGCCTTGCAGAAGGGCACTCAGGCCATCGTCCTCAAGGAGCGCACGGTCGCCCAGGTTCTCGGTGACCTCGACACGGCGCAGAAGAGTGCGTGATGAGGCGCCGCAACCGGATGCTGGCGGCCTGGGTATTTCTGGCACCGGCCCTGGCCGTGATCGCCTTGTTCACGGTGGTTCCGTTCGTGCAGGGCATTCTCCTGAGCTTCCAGTCCTGGGACGGGGTGAGCCTGGACACGCCGTACATCGGGCTCGACAACTACCGATACGTGCTGCACGACACCCAGTTCTGGGGCTCGATGAAGAACGCCGTCCTCTACGGCGTGGTCGGCCTGATCGTGGCCAACGCGGTGTCGATGGTGATGGCGCTGGCCGTGCACCGGGTCCGCCGCGGGTCCGCGTTCTTCCGGACCGTGTACTACCTGCCCGGCGTGTTCTCCACGGTTGTGGTGGGCGTGACGTTCTCGTGGTTCCTCGACCCGAACATCGGGATCGTCAACCAGATGCTCAAGACGGTCGGTCTCGGCGGGCTTCAGCACAACTGGCTGGGGGATCCCAAGACGGCGGTGATCGCGGTCGCCGCCGTGTTCGTCTGGTACCACTGGGGATTCGGTTTCATCCTCTTCCTGGCCGGCCGGCAGGACGTGCCCAAGGAACTGTACGAGGCCTCGTCACTGGACGGGGCCCGGGGATGGACTCAGTTCCGCTACGTCACCTGGCCCGGCATGTCGCATGTCACCGGCATCGTCAGCGTGCTGACCCTGCTGAGTGGTCTGCAGATCTTCGGCACCGTCCAGGTGCTGACCAACGGCGGCCCCGCCGGTCACACCGAGGTCCCCACCCTGCACATCTACCAACAGGCATTCCAGTACAGCGAGTACGGCCGCGCGGCCGCGATGTCCGTCGTCTTCGGGCTGTGTCTGGTCGTCCTGGCCTGCGTTCAGCTGTGGGTCTCCCGCCGGCTCGGCGCAAGCACCGACTCCCGGACGGAGAAGGGAGGACGTTGACCATGAACACGCTTCTGGAACCGGCACAGGAATCCGATGCGTCGTCGGTGTCGCATCCGGCACCGGGCCCGAGCCGCCGCCGCAACCGTCTGCCGCGGATGGCTCTGTACGGCCTGCTGATCGCCGGAGCGCTTGAGGCTCTGGTGCCGGTGCTGTGGGTGCTGAGCGGATCCCTGCAGAGCGCGAAGCAGCTGTACAAGGGAACCGACCCCCGTCCCGCACCCGTTCGCATGGGGCAACTTCGCCACCGCGTGGAACGAGGGCGGCTTCCGTCAGTACCTGCCCAACAGCCTCCTTTACACCACGGCCGCAGTCCTCGGGATCCTGATCACCGCGAGCCTGGCCGGGTACGCGCTGGCCCGCATCGAGTTCCCCGGCCGGAGCGCGATCGTGGGGTTCATCCTCGTCATCATGATCATCCCGCTGCCGGCCTCGTTCATCGCCCAGTACAAGCTGCTGATCACGCTCGGGCTCGCCAACACCCGCATCGGCTACATCCTCGTCCTCATCGCGGGCGGCCTGCCGATCTCCATCCTGATCATGCGCGGATTCTTCGCCAGCCAGCCCAAGGAACTGGAGGAGGCCGCCGCCATTGACGGCGCCTCCCTGTTCGGCACCTTCTGGCGCATCATCCTCCCCCTCGCCAAGCCGGGTCTGGTCGCGGTGGCCGTCATCCAGGCCATGCAGGTCTGGAACGAGTACCTCATGGGCCTGGTCCTGTTCAACGACAGTTCCCTGATGCCCGTACAACGCGGACTCACCAACTTCGTCTCGGCTGATTCCCCGCAACAGCAGATCCTGCTCGCCGCCTCGCTGATCGCGGTGCTCCCGATCGTCATCTTCTACGCGATCGCCCAGCGCCACATCGTCAGCGGGCTCTCGGCGGGCGCGCTCAAGTGACCAGGGCTTGGGTGGCCAGGCCTCCAGCGACACGTCTCAAGTGACCCAGCAACGACCAGTGAGGGAGCCGCAGTGTCCATAAGAGCTGGAAGAAGCATGCGTTGCACCCTCGTGAGAGGTGCCGCGGCCGCCGTACTGGCGCTCGCCGCGGCCCTCTCCAGCGCCCAGGCCCAGGCGGCCGTCGGCCCGTCCACGGCCCCATCGACGGCGGCGGACACGTCGAGCGCGCGTCAACCGCAGGTCACCATCAGCGAGTTGCCGGTGCCGCCGACTGTCCCCGAGGACGGCGTGTGTACCCACTCCACCGGTTGTGTCTCGGCCGACTGGGGTGGGATCGGATCTCCCGGCCAGGCCAGGAACGCGAAGTACGTGTTCCTGGGCATCACCTACGCCGGGGCCCCGGAGTCCGGCCCTGTGAGCATCTACACCGGCCCGCAGGTCCTGGTGGTCCGCACCGACGGCACCACCTTCCCGAACGGCGAGGCATGGAAGTGCCTCACCTGCGGGGTGTCGTACGGCTCCGAGATCGCCACCAGCCAGTTCACCTACCCGCCCGCGAACGAACTACCCGACCGCAAGCGCGTCCTGGTGGGCAACGGCATCCTGTCGTGCGGTACCGACGGCGCCGAGTACGCGGTCACCGACCCGCGCTGTACCGCCGCCAACACCCGTATCACCCCCATCTACTGGAACGACAGGCCGCTCTTCGAGCCCGACAGCAACGGCATCGACAACGGCCGGGAATGGCGGCTGAGCCCCGACGGCGTGCACCTGGTGTGGGATGTCCTCGACTACAGGCTCCTCTCGGAGATCCCGTACGTCGGCCGGATCACCTACGACAAGAAGAACAGCCGCTACGAGCTCACCGGCGTCTCGGTCCTCGCCAACCCCTCGGCCGCGTACCAGCCCCTGGTCGTCGAAGACGGCGGCAAGCTCCGGCTCAACAACGCCGGCATGGTCGGCGAACCGCGCGGCTTCACCGCCGACGGGCGGGCGACCCTCGGCATCCAGAGCGCGAACTCCGACAGCATGGACGCCTGGGCCACCGACCTGGCCACCGGCGCCTCCCACCCGGTGACCCGGAACGCCCAGTACACCGACCCGATGGCGGCATCGCCCAACGGCAAGTGGCTGCTCGCCGAAGAGGTCAGGGGCTCGGACCGCCTCGACTTCATCGCCGGGATGCCGGGAATCCCGGCGCTCACCGCCCACGTGGGCACCGCCGCGTACGTCGCCGGGATCCGCAACGAGGGCAACCGCCGCTACTTCTCGCCCTGGCTCGTCGACCCCAGGACCGGTGACGGCTTCCAGCTCAACGCCGGGTCCGACCGGGACTGGAACGCCGCCGCCGACCCGGCGTGGCTCGCCGACAGCACCGCCGTCGTTTACACCGAGAACCGCGCCTGCGGCGCCAACCCGGCACCGCACCGCTGCGCCGGCTCGACCGAACCCGGCGGCCGCAACAGCCGGCTGATGATCGCCCGCTTCCTGGACCTCAGGCCCACCGCGCCGGTGACTCCCGCGCAGGTCTCCGACAAGACCTGGGGCGTGCCCTACGACCCGGACGCGACGCCGCCGACGGCGAGGCAGATCCCCAACGGCACGTACACCCTGCGCGGCAAGGCCCGGGGCTCGGCCACCGTACAGATCACCAACAACAGCGCCGGCACCCAGCCCCTCAGCGTCGCCGTCGACTACAACGACTACAGCGACGACGGCATGAACATCATCAACGGCACCGAAAAGGTGGAGCGCGCGTCGAACACGGCGCTCGGCTGCACGCCGGGTACCGCCTCGGCCCTCGCCTGCCTCACCTGGACCGAGGACCTGACCCTGTCCGGCCGGCACACCGGTACCAAGCGCACCGGCCCCGACGGATTCACCCTCGGCCCGTCCGTGATGCTCAGCAACGAGTTCCATGCGGTCGGCACACTCACCACGACCATCGACGGCACCCCCCATACGCAGCCGGCCGACGGCCACTGATCCCAGCGGATCCAGATCCGGACACCGGAGGAAACAGACCGGATGACTCACCAGGCCCCCGACACACCGTACGAGCTGTGGATCGATGGTGGCGGCGACCGGTTTCCGGTGTCCGGCAGCCACCCGCGCCTCTCCTGGAAGCCGCCCCGGAGCGCCGGAGCGCCGGACGACCCATACGAACTGCAGATCCACATCGACGGGCGGCCGGTGCAAGGAGCCCTGACCGTCGGCCACCTGTTCACCGACTGGCCGCTGTGCCCGCTGCGCAGCGGGGAACGCGTGCGTTGGCGGGCACGGCTCCGTACCAGCACCGCGGCCCGCGCGTGGAGCGCCTGGCACGCCTTCGAGGCCGGCCTGCTCGACGCCGACTGGACCGCGTCCTGGATCACGCCGGCCGACGACCCGCAGACCACGCACCTTCGCCCCGGCACACGGCCGGCGCGCACCCTGCGCGCCACGTTCAGCACCTCAGAGGTAGTGCGGGCGCGCCTGTATGCCACGGCCCTCGGGGTGTACGAGGCGTTCCTGAACGGCGAACGCGCCGGAACCACCGAACTCGCGCCCGGCTCGACCTCGTACGACCGCACTCTGTACGCCCAGGCGGCCGACGTCACCTCGTTCGTCCGCCCCGGCACCAACACCCTTGAGATCGTGCTCTCCGACGGCTGGTACCGCGGCCAGGTGGGAGCCTTCCGCAAACCGGCCGGCTGGGGCGAACTCCTGGCTGCCCGCCTGCAGTTGCATCTCGATCGCGCCGACGGGACGCGACAGATCGTCCGCACGGACGAGCACTGGACCTCCTGTGCGGGACCCGTCGTCCGGGCCGACTTGATGGACGGTCAGATCACCGACTTCCTCAGCGCGTCCGGCGAGCAGCGGCCCGTTCTCGTCGACGCCGTGACGGCACCCCCGATCGACTGGTCCCCGGCCCCGCCCGTACGCGCCGTCGAAGACCTTCCCTGCATCTCGCTTACCCGGCTGCAGGGCGGCGCCTGGATCGCCGACTTCGGCCAGAACGCCTCCGGTTGGATCATCCTCACCGATCTGGGCCCTGCCGGCACCCGTACCATGATCGACTACGGTGAACACCTCGACCCCCTGACCGGGGATCTGACCACCACCCATCTCGACTGCCAGCGCCCCGGCGACCCGGTGACCGTCTTCGTCCAGCACGACGAGGTCGTCTCCTCGGGCGCCGCCGACGAGGTCTTCGAACCCCGCCACACGGTGCACGGATTCCGCTACGCCCGGCTGGAGCGCGGCGACGCACCGCTGAACACGCCGAGCCTCACCATGCGGGTGGTCCACACCGACCTGCGGCCCACCGGCACCTTCGCCTGCGGCAACGAAGACCTCAATCACCTGCACTCTGTGGCCCGTTGGAGCTTCAGGGGCAATGCCGTCGACGTGCCCACCGATTGCCCGACCCGTGAACGGATCGGCTGGACCGGGGATTACCAGGTCTTCGCGCCCACAGCCGCGCGCCTCTACGACATCCACGGATTCAGCCGCAAGTGGCTGCGCTCGGTCCGCGACGATCAGCTCGACGACGGACGCATCGCCAACTTCTCCCCGGACGGACGGCGCATCAAGCTCCACACCGACCAGCGCCTGGACACGATGACGGGCTCGGCCGGCTGGGGCGACGCGGTCGTCCTGGTGCCGTGGCTGCTGTACGAGACGTATGGTGACCGCCAAGTCCTCGCCGAGAACTGGGACGCGATGGTCGGCTGGGTCGAGTGGGCCCTGGCCACCGCCCGCACGGCTCGGCACCCCTCCCGCACGGCCCGGTCCGCCGAACCCTTGCCGCACGAGGAGTTCGTCTGGGACGGCTCTTTCCACTGGGGGGAGTGGTGCGAGCCGAAGCCCCGCGCCCGTGACGGCTCGATCATCGAATGGGCTCCGGGCGAGCCGGAAGCCTGGATGGCGGCAGACAAGGGAGAGGTGGGCACCGCCTTCCTGTACCGCTCCACCGCCACCCTCGCCGCGGTCGCCGACCTCCTGGGCCGCGCGGACGAGGCCGCCCGGTACACGCGCCTCGCGGAGCGGATCAAAGACGCCTGGTGCACGGAGTTCCTCGGCGGCGACGGCCGCACCACCGTGGACACGCAAGCGAGTTACGTTCGTGCTCTGTCCCTCGGCCTGGCCCCCGAGAAACTGCGCGACGCGGTCGCAGCGCGCCTGGCCACACTGATCCGTGAGGCCGGCACGCACCTGGGCACCGGCTTCCTCTCCACCGCCGACCTGCTTCCCGTCCTCGCCGACACCGGCCACGCCGACCTGGCGTACGAGGTCCTGCTCCAGCGCACCTCACCGTCCTGGCTCGGCATGCTCGACCGCGGCGCCACCACCATCTGGGAGGACTGGGACGGCGTCGACGAGAACGGCGACGCGCACGACTCGCTCAACCACTACAGCAAGGGCGCGGTGATCAACTTCCTGCACACCCACACCCTCGGTCTGCGTCAGGCGGAGGGTTCCGTGGCCTGGGAACGGTTCGTTGTCGCGCCGGTACCCCACGCCTCTGTCGGCTGGGCGCGCGGCTCCTTCGACAGCCCGCGCGGCACCATCGTGGTCGAATGGCGCACGGAGGACGGCGAGTTGGCGATCACCGTCGATGTCCCGCCCACGGCTTCCGCTGCCGTAGTCCTCCCTGACGGTGAGGAACTGAGGGTGGGCCCGGGCCTGTCGCACATCGTCAGGCGACAGACCGGCCTCTTCGGGGTGCCCCGGCCAGCGGCACGGCCGTGTCGGTGAACCCGGCGGGCGCCCGTCCGGTCCCGGTGACTTCCCGAGCGCGGACTCTCCCGTGGTGCCCGAGGAGGCGAGCGTTCTGCAGCGCGGGCTCGGCCTTCGCGGAGCCGGCCCGGCGGCTGGCTGTCAGCCACAACTTCATCAACGACCGCTACGGATCCAAGGCGGTCTTCTGGCGCGCCGTGATCGACTCCGCTTTCGGACCTCAGCTCGCGCGTGTGCCTCAGGCCGACCCCTGACCGTCGGCCCCCAACCAGCAGTTCCCGGCCGTGTCGGCCAACGGTCCGGCACTCGGACCGCCAAGGCCTGCTCGGTCCAGGTCAGCGGCTTCAGTGCAGGCCGGGTGCGAAGACCGCTCGGCCACGGCCGGTTTCACCCATGAACGACTGCCCGCCCCTGTCGATCCGGGCAGGTGCGATCGGAGCGCAGGGCCGCATCTGGCCGCGGGCGCCACGTCGGCCGACTCGGCCGACGGCTCTGGTAGGTGCGACGTCTGAGGTGACGACCGTATCGACGGGTGCCGCCCGGTAGCTCACGAGGAGCTGAGCGAGTCGGCTCGGGCCGACCCGCCTCGGGCGTCGGCGAGTACGGCGAGAACGTCCTGAGCCGCGGCGCGCACGGTGGCCTCCGTGGGCGGCACGGTCGGTTCGCAGAATCTCCTGATCACCTGGCCGAACAGGTCCGCGCGGTGTTCCGCCGGGGGAACCTGGTCCGCCGGTACGGCGAGACCGCCGACGAGGAACCCCGTCAGGACCGTGTCCACCACGTAGACGTGGTCCGCGGGCGACGCGTGGGCTGCCAACAGGAAGTGCTTGCGCCACACGTCGACGAGGCGTGCGAGCAGGGGGTGGAAACCGAGCTCCAGGCTGATCGGGTGTCCGTCGCCGGTCACGGCGAGTGCGCCGAGAACCTCACTGTCACTTGTGTGGATGGCCCGGGCGAGGGGGCGTTCAAACTGTTGCGCGAATACTTCTCGGGTCAGCCGGTCGGGCAGCGCTGCGGCCGGATCCTGTTCGATCCGGGCGGCGACGGCCGCGAGCACGTCGTGGAACTCACGTCGCAGCAATTCGGTGAAGAGCATGTCCTTCGTCTTCCAGTGCAGGTAGACGGTCCCCTTGCCGATGCGGGCGCGGCGCGCGATCTCGTCGATGGTGACCCGCTTGTAGCCCCATGTGAGCAGGAGTTCACGGGCGGTGGCGAGGATGCGTTCGGCTCGCTCACCCTCGATCGACGCGGGAGTGGCGGAATTTCTCACGGTCATGGTCTCAGCATTCCACCACAGAACTGGATGACCGAATATCGAAACTGGTCATCAAGTTTCGATCTAGGATAGGGTCGGTTCATGACCGCCAAGGCATTCCTCCCACCGTCCGCCCGGCGCGCCCTGATCATTGGCTCAGGTCTCTCCGGCCTCGCCGCGGCCCTGACCCTGCACCGTGCCGGCTGGCAGCCCCTGATCGTCGAGCGGGCCCCCCAGCGCCGTACCGGCGGCTACTTCGTCCGTTTCTTCGGCCCCGGCTACGCCGCCGCCGAACGCCTGGGCCTCCTCGACGCACTGCCCAACCGTCAGCAGCCGGACAGTCGCGGTTTCGAAATCGACCTCCACGGCCGGATCACCCCCGGCCTGACCTTCCCGAGCCGGGTCAACGGCAGCCCGCTGCGGCTGCTGCTGCGCAGTGACCTGGAGCGCGTCCTGTACGAGGCCGTCCACGACCTGGTGGAGATCCGCTACGGCGTGGGACCCGCCGCCATCTCCCAGGATCGCCACCAGGTGACCGTGACCATGACCGACGGATCGGTGGAGACCGCCGACCTGCTCATCGGTGCCGACGGCATCCACTCCACCGTCCGTTCCCTCGTCTTCGGCCCCGAAGACCTCTACCGCCAGGATTTCGACCACATCGTGGCCGCCTGCGTGATGGACGGCTCACTGCCCGGCGTGCGCGACGGCGACGCCCTGGTGGCCACAGCCCCCGGGCGCTCGGCATGGATCAACACGTACGTCGACCACCCCCCGGTGTCCTTCCTGCTCTACCGCACACCCTGGCCCGCCGCCGAGGCCCGCAGGAACGCCGCCGAAGCGGTGCGCGAGGCGTTCGGCGACTTCGGTGGCGCCGTCATGCCGACCGTGCTGGAGGCGATCGACCGCTCCGACGCCGTCCTGTTCGATCAGGTCAGCCAGATCCACATCAACCGTTGGAGCCAGGGCCGGGTGGTCCTGCTCGGTGATGCCGCCTGGTGCATGAGCCTCTACTCCGGACAGGGTGCCGGCATGGGCATCGCCGGCGCCGAACTGCTGGCCAGGCTGCTGGACGAACACGACCGCCCGTCCGCCGCCCTCGGCACGTGGGAACAGCAACTGCGCCCGCACGTCACCCGCTACCAGAAGGAGGCCATGCTCATGCAGCACTTCTTCATGCCCGTCAACCGCTTCGGGCACCTCGCCCGCCGGGGCCTGGTCCGTGTGGCCGCCCATCCCGTCGGCGCCAAGATCGCCCAAGCCATCATGAACTGACGCTTCATCAATCCAACGGGACATGGCAGCCGGGGCGTATTCGGCTCCGGCAGGAAACGAACCGGGCGGCCGAGCGCCGGGCCCGGCCCCGGGGATGGCGCATGGCCGGGCCGGAACGGAACACCCGGATGCTCCTCCAGGAGCGTCCGCGGCTGATCATTGCATGGTGATGGTGAGCGTCCCGCAGCCGGCGGCGGCCGGCTGTGCGGCCACTTCTCCGAACTACTTGTTTGTCTGGCGGCCTTTTCGCCATCCTTCAGCTCTTGGCGTGCGCTAGTTCTGGCTTGTGGGACTGTGGAAGGTCGCGCTCGCGTCGCATCGGGCTCGTGGCGAGGATGAGCCAGCTGGGCGCGACGACCCCCGTCATGATCCACATGGCTGGCCGGTACCCTACGGTGTCGCCGAGCACGCCGCCGAGCAGGGACCCGAGTGGGATGGTGCTGTGGTTGATCATCATGGCCGTCGCGACGACCCGGCCGAGCATGTGCGGCGGGCAGTAGGCCTGCCGGAAGCTGCCGACCACGATGTTGGCCACGGAAATGCCGATCCCGACGAGGAACGCTCCCATCGCGAACAGCAGCAGTCCCGGCCCCGTCGTGGTCATCGGCAGGAGCAACGCGAACGGCGCGGTGGCGCCCTGCAGGAGAAGAAGCCCGCGCGCGGTACCGAACCGCCGGCTGATCCTCGTGGCCACCAGCGCGCCCACGATGCCACCGGCGCTGCCGCTGGTCAGCAGCAGACCGACCATGGCGGGGTTCAGCTCGACGGTGCGGACCAGGAAGACGACCTGAACCGCCTGGTAGCCCATCAGCGCCATATTGATCACGGCGCCCCAGGTGACCATCGGCCGCAGATACCGGTCCCGGCCCACGAAGCGGAGCCCGTCGCTGATCTGCCGGCGGAGGGGGACGCGTTCCTCGTCCGGAGCGCGGTCCGGCTCGGCCACGCTGATCCGCTTCAGGCAGACCGCGGATACCAGGAACGTCACCGCGTCGGCCACGAGTGCGATGACCGCGCCGAACGCCTGGGCGAGCACTCCCGCCACCCCCGGCCCGGCAACCTGGGTGGCGGCCTCGCTGCCTTGCAGCTTGGCGTTGCCCTCCAGCAGGTCGCGGCCGTCGAGCACGATCCGGATGTACGAGTGGTAGGCGGTGTTGAAGCACACCGCCGCGGTGCCGCATATCAGCGCGACAGCGACCAGGTGCTGAAAGGTGAGCGCGTCGAGCCACGCCGCCAGTGGAATGCTCACCAGCGCCGCGACGGCCACCAGATCGCACGCGATCATCAGTGGCCGCTTGCGTATGCGGTCCACCCATGCGCCTACTGGCAGCCCCACCAGCAGCCAGGGCAGCCAAACCGCCGCGGCGAGCAGGCCGACGGCGGTGGAGCTGGCGTCCAACATTTCAACCGCGATCAGCGGCAACGCGACCACGGTGATGCTGTTGCCCAGCCCGCTCACGGTCTCGCCTGTCCAGAGCAGGCGGAAATCCGGTTGGGTGAATACTCCCCAGGGGGCTCGGGGCCGGTCCGGCGCGTCATTGATCGAGTCCACACGGGGCATCATGCCGTAGCTCTTCAACCTGCCGTACCCGTTATGGATGGACGCCCCGCGGCCGCTCCACTCGGCGGCTCTTCGTCCATGTAGCGGGCGGCGGATGGCCCCGGCCTCGTCGGCCGGCACAGCGGCGAGGACTCTGACGGCGGCTCGTTCCGCCGGATCTCTGTGCGCGGGTGGGACGAGTGGCTTCGACGGCTCGGTGTCGTCGGGTATGACGTCATCGCGTGGGCGGCCGCCGCAGTGGTCCGTCCCTGCGGCGGCTCCGCCGTCATGCTGGGCGCTCTGGTCGGGGAACTCCTCCTGGCGAAGGCCGGGAGCGCCGGCATCGATGCCGAGGCCGCCGCCGGGCTCGGGCGCGGAACCGCGCCGCAGCCCGTACCGGTGGCATCGGGCGGACCGAGCGTGAGTGCCCCGGGTCACGCGCTCGTGGTGCGGCCGTCGGCCGGGTGGCCGGATCCGGGCTCGGGGGTGCCCTCGATCCGCTGGAGGACCCGCTCCACGAGGTCGAGGGTCTCCGTGTGCCCGGCGGTCATGCCGAGGGACCTCTCCATGACGAGGACACGGGCGAGCGCCGTTGTCACGACGAGCAGTGCGACGGGAGGTACGTCCGGCAGACAGAGCCCCCCCTCGGCGGCCTTGCGGACGATGATCTCCTCCTGCGCCCGGCGGTAGCGTTCCGCGTGGGCGGAGAGTTCGGCGTGGATGGCTTTGCGGTGGTTGGCCAGCGCCATGAACTCCGTGATCAGGGCGGCTCCGGGCTGGCTGCTGAGCTCCCACAGGGCGTGCAGCGGCTGCGGGGAGTCGAGCACGCGCGCCGAGATCTCCAGTTCCTGCTCCGCCCGCCGCCGCAGCACCGCGAGGAAGAGGTCGTCGAGTGTGCGGAAGTAGTAGAGAACCAGCGCGGGCGCGACATCGGCCTCCCGCGCCACCCGGCGGATGCCGACGGAGGCGTATCCCTCCTTGAGCATCAGCCGCTCGGTGATGTCCAGCAGCCGCAGGCGCGTTCTGGAGTTCTCGGTACCCATACGGCGAGGCGCAGTCATGGGGCCATTGTCCTTGACGGGCCCGGGGCCCGGTGTTAAACAGTTGTTCAGCGCGCCTGTTAAACAGTCGTTCAGCACCGGGCTTCTTCGGGCTGATCCACCCATCACCGGCATGTGGGCCGGGTGAACGGAGGGCGAGGCCGATGGCAGGGACCACGGACGAGGCGGCGACGGCCGGCTCCTTCCAGGCTCTTTGCTCCGATCGAGCAGGGCAGAGCCCGTACACGGGCACCCGCACCCCGCGCGTTGAGGACCCGCGGCTGCTGACCGGCACCGGCACCTATGTCGACGACGTGGTGCGGCCCGGGATGCTGCACGCCTGCTTCGTACGCAGTCCTGTCGCACGGGCACGCATCACCGGGGCGGACGTCTCGGAGGCGCTGGCCCTTCCGGGTGTCCACGCCGTCTTCGTCGCGGCCGATCTCAATCGCGGCGTACACGAACAGTGGTACTCGCTCAACGGGCGGGACGACCCCGACACCCCCCGCCCGCCGCTCGCCGAGGGTGAAGTGCGCTTCGTCGGAGACCCCGTGGCGATGGTCGTCGCCGTGGACCGCTACATCGCCGAGGACGCGGCCGAGCTGGTCGTGGTCGACTACGAGCCCCTGCCACCCGTCGTCGACTACACCACCGCGCTTCAGTCGTGCGAATCGGTCCACGCCACCCACCCCGACAACCTGGTGGGCCGGCTCGGCGGGCGTCCGATGGACGAGCTCGCGCCGGTCTTCGAGGGCGCGGCGCATGTGGTGAGCAGCACCGTCCACCAGCAGTCCCACGGGCCGGTGCCGATGGAGACCCGTGGGGTCGTCGCCGAATGGTCGGCGCCCGCCGGTGAGATGACGATCTGGGCGGCGACCCAGTCCCCGCACGAGGTCCGCTCCTTTTGCGCGCGGCTGCTCGGCGCCGACGAACACCGGGTGCGTGTGGTGGCGCGGGACACCGGCGGGGGATTCGGGCAGAAGGTGCTGCCGCAGCGCGAGGACATGTGCGTCATGCTGGCGGCGGTCAAGCTGCCCGTGGCGCTGAAGTGGATCGAGGACCGGCAGGAGCATCTGCTGGCGGCCGGCCAGGCGCGCCACGAGCACGGCGAGGCGAGGATGGCCTTCGACGACGACGGGCGGATCCTGGCCGCCACCCTCGACCACGTCCAGGACGCGGGCGCCTACCCGACGCCGTCGCCGGTACAGAGCGGCATCGCCGTGGGCATGTTGTTCCCCGGCCCGTACCGCATCCCCGAGGGCACCTTCTCTTCCCGGTTCGTGTTCTCGAACACCAGCGGCCGGGTTGCCTATCGAGGTCCCTGGCAGTTCGAGTCGATGGCGCGCGAGGTCCTCCTCGACACCGCCGCGCGCCGGCTGGGCATGGACCCCGTCGAACTGCGGCGCCGGAACATGCTGCGCCGCGAGGACCTGCCCACCGCGAACTGCCTGGGGATGCCCTACGACCACATCACTGCCTACGAGACCTTCGAACAGGCGCTGGAGATGCTCGACTACCCGGCCTTCCGGCGGGAACAGGAACGGGCCCGCGCCCAGGGGCGCCACCTCGGCGTCGGCACCTGCACCTATGTCGAACCCACCGCGGGCGCCACGGCGTTCCACGGCACCGAGGGCGCGACCATCCGTATCGAGCCCTCCGGCAAGGTCAATGTCTACGTCGCCGGCGGCTCGTGCGGGAACAGCCTGGAGACAACCGTCGTCCAGCTCACCGCCGACGCGCTCGGTGCCGCCATCGAGGACGTCAGCACCATCCAGGGCGACACCGCGGTCACCCCGTTCGGCGGCGGTACGGGCGGCAGCCGGTCGGGGCCCATGACGGCCGGCGCGATCGCCGAGACCGCCGCCGGACTGCGGACACGCATCCTCGCGATCGCGGCGCACCGCTTGGACGTCGCCGTGGGCGAGGTGGAGTTCGCCCGGAGCCGGGCATCGGTGAAGGGCAGCCCCGAGCGCGGACTGACCCTCGCCGAGATCGCCGACATCGCCTACTTCCAGGTCCACGCCCTGCCGCCGGGCGTGCCGGCCGGACTTGAGGCGAGCGGCCGCTACCGCACACCGCACCCCATGATCTGGGCCAACGCCACGCACCTGTGCACCTGCGAGGTGGACGTGGTGACCGGCGGCGTGCGACTGCTGCGGTACATCGTCAGCGAGGACTGCGGGCCCATGATCAACCCCAGTGTGGTGGAGGGCCAGATCCTCGGCGGCACCGTCCAGGGAATCGGCGGCGCCCTCTACGAACACCTCGCCTACGACGCCGAGGGCAACCCGCTGGCCACCACCTTCATGGACTACCTGCTGCCCACGGCCACCGAGGTGCCCACCATCGAACTCGGGCACGTCGAAACCCCCGGCCCCGGTCCCGGGGGATACAAGGGGGTGGGCGAGGGCGGCGCGATCGGCTCCGCCCCGGCCGTCGTGAACGCCGTCGCCGACGCCCTCGCGCCGTTCGGAGTGGAGATCACCAGGCTGCCGTTGACACCGGCGTCGATCGTCGGGCTCCTCGAAGAGGCCAGGACCGGGCCGCGCGGGGCGGTGGCCGTATGAAACCGGCATCGTTCGAGTACCACGCCCCCGCCGACGCCGAGGAGGCCGTCGCCCTGCTCGCCGACCTGGGCGACGAGGCGAAGGCCATCGCCGGCGGGCAGAGCCTCGTCCCCATGCTGGCGCTGCGCCTCGCGTCCTTCGGACACCTCGTCGACCTGCGCCGCCTGGACGGACTGCGGGGCATCGAGCACCGCGCCGGGGCGCTGCGGATCGGTGCGACCACGACCCAGGCCACCGTGCAGCGATCGCGGGAGGTACGGACCGCCGTGCCCCTCCTGGCCCGCGCCACCGCGCTGATCGGCCACTTCCAGATCCGCAGCCGCGGCACCGTCGGAGGCTCGCTCGCCCACGCCGACGCCGCGGCCGAGTATCCCGCGGTGGCACTGGCCCTGGACGCCGAACTGGAGGCCCTGTCGGTCCGCGGACGCCGCACCGTCCCCGCCGCGCGGTTCTTCACCGGCATGTGGAGCACCGCCCTGGACGAGGACGAACTGCTGACGGCCGTGGTCTTCCCCGTCTGGCGCCGCCCCTGCGGATTCGCCGTCGAGGAATTCGCCCGCAGGAGCGGCGACTTCGCCCTCGCCGGGGCCGCCGTCGCCGTGGGCCTCGACTCCGGCGGACGGATCGACCGGTGCGCCATCGCCCTGTTCGGCCTCGGCCCGGCCCCCCGCCGGGCCGAGACGGCGGAGACGGCGCTGATCGGATCCGAACCCGCCGAGGAGAAGGCCGACGACATCGCGGACCTCGCCCTGTCGGCCCTCGACTCCATTCCGTCCGATCTGCACGGATCGGCCGGCTATCGCAAGCGCGTGGGCGCGGCCATGGTGGCCCGCGCCTGGCGGCGCGCCGTACGGGAGGCAGTCCATGGCTGACATCGGCATCCAGATGCGGATCAACGGCGTCCCGCGCCGTGACACCGTGCCTGCCCGGCTCACCCTCGCCGACTTCCTGCGGATCAACTGCGGGCTGACCGGCACACACCTGGGATGCGAGCACGGGGTCTGCGGCGCCTGCACGGTCCTGCTGGACGGCGAGGCAGTCCGGGCCTGCCTGGTGTTCGCCGTGCAGGCCGACGGCTCGGAGGTGACCACCGTCGAGGGGCTTGCCTCGCCGAACGGTGAACTCTCCACCGTCCAGGAGGCATTCCGGGAGCAGCACGGACTGCAGTGCGGGTTCTGCACTCCGGGTTTCGTGGTCTCGGTCACCGCGTTCCTCGCCGAGAACCCCAAGCCCACCGACGAGGAGATCCGCGACGCCCTGTCGGGGAACCTGTGCCGCTGCACCGGCTACCAGGCCATCGTCAACGCCGTCCGGGCCGCCGCCGACACCGGGGACTTTGCATGAAGCTGCAGAACAAGCTCAGCATTCCTGCGCCGGCGCAGGAGGCATGGCGGGTCCTGCTCGACATCGAGCGTGTCACCCCCTGTGTGCCCGGCGCGACGCTCACCTCCCGCAGCGGCGACAGCTACCACGGCTCGATCAAGGTCAAGCTGGGGCCCATCGCCCTCACCTACCGCGGGAGCGTGAGGTTCCTGGCGCGGAACGAGACGGACAGGACCGTCGTGCTGGAGGCCGGCGGCCGGGAGACACGGGGCAACGGCACCGCCAAGGCACGGGTGACCTGCCGCCTGGTCGGCTCCGGCGACGCCTCCACCGACGTGTTCGTGGACACCGATCTGGCCATCACGGGCAAGCCCGCCCAGTTCGGACGCGGCACCCTCGGCGAGGTCGCGGGCACGCTCATCGGTCAGTTCGCCGAGAACCTCGCCCGCGAGCTGGCCGGGAGCTCGCCTACGCGTCCGGCGTCCGCCGGACTGTCGTCCGCAGACCTGTCGCCCACGGGTCCGCCGTCCGTCCCTCCGGCGTCGCAGGACCGGACGCCCGCAGAGCATACGCCAGCGGGTTCGCCGCCCGCCGACGGGGCGTCCCCGGGGCCGCCGTCCGCCGGCCGGCTGACCGGCGCCCCGCCGTCCCCCGATTCGATGTCCTCGGGCCCGCCCCCTGGCAACACACCGTCCGCGGAGGAGTCCCGTGCCTGCCCGGCGGACGGTGAACGGCCTCTGCGGACCGCGGACTTCGGTCAGGACGCGCCGGGCCGCGCCGCACCGCGCCGGACCGCTGAACCGATCGACCTCATCGCCGCGGTCGGCGCGGGATCCGTCAAGCGCCTCGTGCCGCCCGTCACGGCACTCGCCGCGCTGCTGATCATCGCGCTCGTGCTGCGCGGCCGGCGACGCGACGACCGGTGACCAGGTCTCCTCGTCGCCATGACCATGCCCCCCAATCCAGGAAACGAGGTAGTCATGTCCGGACGAGTCGCAGGCAAGGTCGCCTTCATCACCGGCGCGGCACGCGGCCAGGGACGCAGCCACGCCGTGCGGCTGGCCGAGGAGGGCGCCGACATCATCGCCGTCGACGTGTGCAAGCAGCTCGACGGCGTGCAGTTCCCCATGTCCACGCCCGAGGATCTGCAGGAGACGGTCAACCGGGTGCAGAAACTGGGCCGGCGCATCATCGCCGCACAGGCGGACGTGCGCGACCACGACGCGCTCAAGTCGGTGGTGGACCACGGTGTGGCCGAACTCGGCCGTCTGGACATCGTCGTGGCCAACGCGGGCCTCGGCAGCGAGGGCAGCCGGCTCGATGTCATGTCCGAGAAGACCTGGCGCGACATGATCGACGTCAATCTGACCGGCGTATGGCTGACCACCAAGGTGTCCACCCCCCATCTCCTCGCGGGCGGTCGCGGCGGGTCGGTCATCCTGACGAGCTCCGTCGGAGGACTCAGGGGCCACGCGAACATCGGCCATTACATCGCCGCCAAGCACGGTGTGGTGGGACTCATGCGCACCCTTGCCTGGGAGCTGGGGGAACACGGCATACGCGTCAACTCGCTGCACCCCACCCAGGTGAACACGCCGATGGTGATGCACGAGGGCACCTACCGTATGTTCCGTCCGGACCTGGAGAACCCCACCATCGACGACTTCGCGGCGGTGTCGCAAGACATGCACCTGCTGCCCACCGCGTGGGTGGAGCCGCTGGACATCAGCAACGCCGTCCTGTTCCTGGCCTCCGAGGAGGCCCGCTTCGTGACCGGCGTGACGTTGCCGGTCGACGCCGGCGCCCTGCTCAAGTGAGCCGCCGGACACCGGCCGCAGCAGTGCGAACGAGGCACGCGGCCGGCACAGATCCCGTCGCACACCGTCAGGAGGTGTGTCCGTGACCACTGCCGACACGATCTACTGGGACCCCTACGATCCCGCGCTCGCGCGCGACCCCTACCCCGTGTACAGCCGGCTGCGTGAGGAAGAGCCGCTCTACTACAACGACAAGCACGACTTCTACGCCGTCAGCCGCTTCGCCGACTGCCAGCGCGGCCTCGCCGACTGGCAGACCTTCTCCTCGGCGCGGGGAGACATCCTGGAGATCATCCAGGCGGCCGTCGACCTTCCGCCCGGCACTCTCATCTTCGAGGACCCTCCCGTCCACGACATCCACCGCCGTCTGCTCGCCCGGGTGTTCACACCACGTCGGATCGCCCTGCTGGAGCCGCGGGTACGGGCCTTCTGCCGGCGGGCGCTGGAGCCGGTGACCGACGCAGAGCGGTTCGACCTCGTCGGGGCCGTCGGCGCGGAGATGCCCATGCGTGTGATCGGGATGCTCCTCGGCATCCCGGAATCGGACCAGTCGGCCATCCGCGACCGCACCGACGAGACGCTGGGCACCGAGGACGGCGGAAAGATCAACCAGGAGGACATCCTCAGCACCGAGGCGTTCCGCGACTACATCGAGTGGCGCAAGCAGCACCCCTCGGACGACCTCATGACCGAGTTGATGACCGCCGAGTTCGAGGACGAGCGGGGAGCCACGCGCACGCTCACGGACGACGAGGTCCTCACCTACTGCACCGTGGTGGCCGGCGCCGGGAACGAGACGACGGGGCGCCTCATCGGCTGGTTCGGCGCCCTGATGGCCCGTTACCCCGAGCAGCGCCGGGAGCTCGTGGCCGACCCGTCGCTCATCACGAACGCGATCGAGGAGATCCTGCGTTTCGAGCCGACCGGCCCGTTCACCGCGCGCTACGTGACGCAGGACGTGGAACTGTACGACCGGACCGTGCCGGCCGGGAGCGCCGTCCTGTTCATCCAGGCCGCCGCCAACCGCGACCCCCGGCGCTTTTCCGACCCGGACCGGTTCGACATCCACCGGGTCACCCAGCACCTGACCTTCGGCGTGGGCGCCCACTACTGCCTGGGCGCGGCTCTGGCAAGGCTGGAGGGCCGGGTGGCGGCGGAGGAGATCCTCAAGCGCTTCCCGGCCTGGGACGTGGACTGGGACCACGCGGAACTGGCGCAGACCTCGACCGTGCGCGGCTGGAAGACGCTGCCGCTCGTCATCGAAGGAGCGTCGCGGTGACCGATCGCTGGAAGGTCGCCGTCGACCCGCGGGTCTGCGTCCGCACGGGGCTGTGCGCGGCCTCCGCGCCCGCGGAGTTCGAACTGGACCGAAACGGCCGGGGACGCGCGCGCTCCGAGACGCTGCCGGCCTCCGAGGCGGTGCTGGAAGTGGCCGAGTCCTGCCCCATCGAGGCGATCTCGATCACCGACGCGGACACCGGAAAAGGGGTCTTTCCGCCGGAGCCATGAGTGAGCGGCCCGGACGGCGCGGCCAAGCCGTGCGCCGCGCCGCTTCGCCCCGATTCCACCCGGAACGCCGGGCGCCGGCGCTCCCGCAAGAGGAAACGTATGCCGCGCAAGCGGTCAGCGATGCGCCGCGATCACCGGCTGGGGTCCGCGACCGGTGGGCAGTGGGGCCCGTCGGCCATGTGGCGCGAGACGACCGCGACGCGGACCGGACGTGACACCTCGCTCACCAGCGCGGGACTCGTCTCCCACGAGCCCTGCACCGACGGCGGCGGGATGCACGGCCCAGGTGTTCGATCCGCTGCCCTCGGCCCACGTCCGGACGGCGTGTCCCCGCACCATCGACGTCACCGTGCGGCTGCGGGGCGGACGGAACATCATCGAAGTCGTCCGGGACATGGCCCTCTCGTACCGGTGCCCGGCCCGCCGCACGCGGCTACCGGAAGGTGTTCACCGCGCCGCTCACGCCGGACGGCCCGAGTGGTCTCGGCAAGCGTGATGCCCCGGCGAGGGCGACCGGCCCGCGCGGCGCGATCGGCTCTCGCCGGCACCCGGGAAAGGCCCGGCCGGCCCACCCGTCCGCGTCCACCGGGTGGTCCCCGGGAAGTCATGTCCTGGGCGTCTCCTGACCGTCGTGTCGACGTGCCGGCGGGGTGCGCCGGAGTGCCGGCCGGTGCGGGAGGGGCAGGCGCACTTTCGGCAGCAGCGGGGCGAGTGAGCGGTGGCGCCAGGCCGAGGCGGTCACACCGGTGCCGTACGCCAGGTCGTCGAGGCATCTGAGGGCCGTCCACCGTCCGAGATCCAGGGCGGGGCCGCGCACGGCCCACTCCGCGACGATGGGGGCGAGCATGGCGGCCGAGGCCACGCGGGCGGCCCTGCTGCGGTGCGCCGCCCCGAGACACAGCAGTCCCAGCGGCCACCACTCGCGGCGCAACGCCAGCCCGAGCATGGCCGTGTCGGCGACCAGGCCCTGAGCCGCCACGGACGCGCTCAGCCCCGTCGAGCCCGGCGTCCCCTTCAGGCGGTGTCGTAGCAGCGCCGCGGCCAGCAGGGTGCTCACGACCGCCGAGCGCGGGTGCCCACCGGCGGCGCAGGCCAGGGCGAGGAGGCTCCAGGCGGAGGGCCGGGCCGGTGCGAGCCTGCCGGGGTGGCGGTCGGCCAACGCCGCGGCGGACGTGCCGTACTCATGGCGGCGCCGTGCCCAGTCACGCCGGCCGAGCCGGGGCGTGTGGGCGACGCGGGCCCGCGGCTGGTACCGCACGTGCAGGCCGCGGTCGTGCAGCCGCCAGACGAGGTCGACATCCTCGCCGATCCGCAGGTCCTCGTCGAAGGCGCCGTCGCGCAGCACGTCCCTGCGGACGAGGAGCGTGGCGGTCGGTACGAAGCCGACTCGCGCGCCGGGACGTACCAGCGCCTGGTCCTGCCCCAGGTCGAGGGCGGAGCGGGCGGCCTCGTAACGGGCGAGCAGACCGGTCGGTCGCAAGGGGACGGCCGGCACGATCCGCGGGGCGACGGCGGCGACCTTCGTGTCGTCGAAGGACGGGACGAGGATGTCGAGCCAGCCGTCCTCGGGGCGGCAGTCGGAGTCGACGAACGCGACCAGCGGGCTGCGGACCAGAGCCAGACCGGTGTTGCGGGCCGCCGCCGGGCCACGGTTGACCGCGTGGCGCACCAGGCGGGCTCCATGGGCCTCGGCGGCGGCGCGCACCGGTGCGGGGTCGGGCGAGCCGTCGTCCACGACGATGACCGGCAGGCCCCGCAGTGAGGCCAGGCAGCGGTCCAGTTCCGCCGGCCGTCCGAAGGCGGGGACCACCACCGTCACCGGGTGCGGACCCGGCCGGGGCGCGGGTACCGGGTGGGCCAGACCCCGGTCGAGCAACTGCCGGGCCAGGACGCGCCCCACCGTCGTACCGGGGGAAAGACCGGCCCGCCCGGCGCGGCGCAGTGCGGCGAGATGGGGGAGCGCGGCCTCCTTGAAGAGGGCGACTCCCCACGGGGCTCCACCGGTCACCACACGCCCTCCGGCCCGGAAGACGAGACCGCGGTCGAGTGCGACCGGCAGCCCGCGCGGTGCGGGCGACGACGGTCCGTTCGTGCTCATCGCATCAGCCTCCCCAGGCCGTCGACGCGCCAGGCCGTGATCCGCCCGGACACGTCCGACACCAACTCCCTCAGCATGCGTCTGCCTTGGTCCGCGCTCGCCCTGGTCGGATCGCCCAGCACGCCGGTGGGAGACACCGAGCGGACTCCGTCGGTCCGCAACCGGGGCATGATCGCCGCGAGCGGCCGGCGCTCACCGGGGGCGGCGCGTGGCATGAGCACCCGTTCCGGGGCGAGGTGCAGCAGCAGCGAAGTCTCCGTGACACCGGCGTGGGCGTCGCCGCCGGGGACGTCGCAACAGGTCCAGCCGACGTCGTGCCCCTCGCGGCGCAGCGCGCCGACGGCCGCTTTCAGGGTTTCGAGGTTGCCGCCGTGCCCGTTGACGAACGCGGTCCGGCCGGCCCACAGGTCCAGGGAACGCACCGTTTCGACGAGCACGGCCCGCAGGGCCTCACGGCCGAGGGAGACGGTGCCGGGGAAACCCGCGTGCTCCCCGCTCGCCCCGTACGGGAGCGCCGGTGCCACCAGTGCCGTACCGGGCAGGAGGCCGGCGGCTCGTTCCGCCACGGCCCGTGCGATCACGGTGTCGGTGGACAGGGGCAGATGGGGGCCGTGCTGCTCGGTGGAGCCGAGCGGGACGAGGACCAGGGCGCCGTATAGAACGTCGGGCCAGAGCGTGTCCGCGAGCCGGCCGGGCACCTCAGCGCCCCGCGGCGGGGCCGCCGCCGAGTCTCACGGTGAATCCGGGCGGCAGGTGCAGGTCCTCCGGGCACAGTTCGTGGACCGAGGAGCGGCCGAGTCCGAGGACCGCGGAGTCCAGGCCGCCGCGCAGGATGTCGAGGACGTTCTCCACACCGGCCTGGCCGTTCGCGGCCAGCCCCCACAGACAGGCGCGGCCGATGAGCACGGCCCGCGCGCCGAGGGCGAGCGCCTTGGCGACATCGCCGCCGCGCCGCACCCCGCCGTCGAGCAGCACCTCGATCTCGTCCCCGACCGCCTCGGCGATCGCGGGCAGCAGCCGGATGGTCGCGGGTGTGGTGTCCAGGTTGTTGCCCCCGTGATTGGACACGGAGATCGCGTCCACCCCCGCGTCGACCGCCCGCCGCGCGTCGTCGACCCGGCACACTCCCTTCAGCAGGAACGGCCCGTCCCACTCGTCCCGCAGCCACTTGACGTCGTCCCACGTCGGTGGCGGGGTTCCCATCCACTCGCCGTACGCCCCGAAGAACGTCGGCGCGGACTGTCCCGGCGCCGCCAGGTTCGGCACGGTCAGCTCCGGTACGCCGCCGGAGCGCGCGAACCGCCACGACCAGGCGGGCCGGGCGAGGACCTGGGGCGCCATCCGCAGCGCCGTCCGCATGTCGATCCGCTCCGGGATCTGCGGACTGCCCCAGTCGCGGCCCTGCGAGAACGACCAGTCCAGGGTCGCGATGAGCGCCTTCGCCCCGGCCCGGCGCGCCCGGTCCATCCGTTGCACCATCACCTGGCGCTCGCCGCTCCAGTAGACCTGGAAGAACACGTTCGGATGGGCCGCGCAGACCTCCTCCACCGGCTTGCTCGCGAACGAACTCAGCCCCATGATCACACCCCGGTCCGCCGCCGCCCGGGCGACGGCGACCTCGCCGTCCGGATCGACCGCCTGGACGCCGGTGGGGGAGACGACCACGGGGAAGGAGCTCTCCACTCCCATCACCGTCGTGGCCAGCGCACGGTGGCCGTGATGTCCGGCCACCCGCGGCGCGAAGCCGAGGTCGGCGAAGGCGGCGGTGTTGTCGCCGGCCGTCCGGCCGCGTTCGGACCCGGCCAGCAGCGCGCCGTAGACACTGGCGGGCAGGCGCCTGCGTGCCCGGCGCTGCGCCTCGGCGACCGTTTCGAACCAGGGATTCCTGCGGATGGGACTCATCGCGTGTGCCTCCTTGGCGGACGCGACCCGGACAGGGGGTTCTCGTCGCAGGCGGATACGGGCGGCCGGCGGGACAGGGGGACGAGGACCGGCCGGGAGTGATCGGCGCCCGGGCGTGGCAGGTGTGCGCGGTCGGCGGGACGTCGCGCCAGGAGCTTCTCCCCGAAACCGCGCACGCATTCGGGGTCCGGTCCGTCCAGCGGCAGACCGGTGAAGAACTTGGCGGCCATGCAGCCGCCCTTGCAGGTGTCGTAGAAGGCGCACGACGCGCAGGCCCCGCCCGTCTGCGGCGCCCGCAGGCGCCGGAAGAGGGGCGAGGTACGCCAGACGCCGGTGAAGCCGCCCGGATCGCGGACGTTTCCCGCGAGGAAATCCTCGTGGATCGCGAACGGGCAGGCGTACACGTCACCGACCGGATCGATCAGGCACACCACGCGCCCGGCCCCGCACAGGTTCAGCCCGGGCAGGGAGCGTCCGTACGCGGACAGATGGAAGAAGGAGTCCCCGGTCAGCACGTCGTCGCCGTGGGCGAGCAGCCACTCGTACAGCTCCCGTTGCTGTTCGGGGGTGGGGTGCAGCTCGTCCCAGACGTCGGCGCCGCGTC
The DNA here is from genome assembly GCF_057537855.1 of Streptomyces diversicolor. Lineage (NCBI taxonomy): Bacteria > Bacillati > Actinomycetota > Actinomycetes > Kitasatosporales > Streptomycetaceae > Streptomyces > Streptomyces diversicolor. The sequence goes on along the minus strand of NZ_BAAJXA010000018.1, from coordinate 129,741 downwards.
CCGACGGCCGTAGCCGGGTCAGTCTCAGCTGCGCGCCATAGCGGTCGGCGAGCCGCTTGAACTCCTCGATCTGGGGGATGTTGTGGCGGGTGCACACCACCGACAGCTTGACGCCCCGCAGGCCGGCCTCGGCGAGGTTGCGCAGGGCCCGCACGGCGGTGGCGTACGAACCCGGCCCGCGCAGTGCGTCGTTGACCTCCGCGGTCGCCCCGTCGAGCGAGACCTGGACGTCCACGTAGTCGTTGGCGGCCAGCCGCCGGGCGGCCTCGGAGGTGATCCGCACCCCGTTGGTGGAGAACTTGACGCCGACCTGGTGGGCGGTGGCGTGGTCGAGCAGGTCCCAGAAGTCGGGGCGCACGGTCGGCTCGCCGCCCCCGATGTTGACGTAGAAGACCCGCATGGCCCGCAACTCGTCGATGACGGCCCGGGCCTCGGCCGTGGTCAGCTCCCGCGGATCGCGCCGGCCCGAAGCGGACAGGCAGTGGGCGCAGGACAGGTTGCAGGCATAGGTCAGTTCCCAGGTCAGGCAGATCGGCGCGGCGAGACCTGACTCGAACAGCTCGGTCAGGCGCCGTGGCTTCGCGGGGGCGGTCATGGGCACCGGGTCCTTCGGGTCGTGGGGTCTCTGGCACGTTCAGGCGCGGACGGCGGTGTCGCCCGGGTGGTCGTGATGGAGGGGCCCGCAGGTGCTCCGCAGGGGCAGCGCGCTGCCGCCGTGCCGGAGGGCGACCGTCTCGGCGGCGATCGCCACCGCGGTCTCCTGCGGAGTGCGCGCACCGAGGTCGAGCCCGATGGGGGAGCGCAGGCGGGCCAGTTCCCGGTCGGTGAGCCCGGCCTCACGCAGCCGGGCCAGCCTCTCGTCGTGCGTCCTGCGTGAGCCCATGGCGCCCACGTAGCCGACGGGCAGGCGCAGGGCCACCGCCAGCAGCGGCACGTCGAACCGGGAGTCGTGGGTGAGCACCACGACCAGCGTGCGCGTGTCCGTCGGGGTGGACGCCAGGTAGCGGTGCGGCCAGTCGGCCACCACCTCGTCGGCGTCCGGGAAGCGCGCGGGTGTGGCGAACACCGGGCGGGCGTCGCAGACCGTCACGCGGTAGCCGAGGAATCTCCCGACGGACACCACGGCCCCGGCATGGTCGGTCGCGCCGAAGACCAGCATGCGCGGCCGGGTGGTGTACGAGGCGATGAAGACCTCCGTGTCCGGGCGGCAGCGGACCGCGCGGATCCCGTGGGCCCCGACGTCCAGCATGGCCCTCGCCTCGGCGACGACCGCGGCGTCGACCTCCGCCGAGCCCAGACTGCCGTGGTGGACATCCGGGCCCACCGCCACGGTGGTGCCCCGGCTGTGGAGGAGATGGGCCACGGCCACCGGCCGGGAACCGGCCACCGCCCGCACCACCTGGGGCCCGGGCTGCGGCTGCACGAACACCTCGATCGTCCCGCCACAGGTCAGCCCGGCCTCCAGGGCGGTGCCGTCGGAGTAGCCGAAGCTCTCGCGTACCGCGACACCGCTGTGGATGACCTCGCGGCACCGCTCGTACACCGCGCCCTCGACGCACCCTCCGGACACACTGCCCAGTGCCTCACCGTTCTCGGCGACGGCCATGGCCGCCCCCGGCCCGCGGGGCGCGCTGCCGGTCACCGCGATCACGGTGGCGACGGCATAGCGCAGCCCGGCCCGGTCCCAGGCCGAGAGCCCCGCGGCGATCTCACGCATGCACCCGCTCCGGCCGGGGGGACGCCGGTGCGCCAAACGTTCGGTCGACGAGCATGCCGGTTGCGGCCAGCGAGGCCAAGGCCGCCTGGAATACGGGCAGTTCATCGTCCGGGACGCCGCAGGACGCGCATGCGGACCGTGCCGAGGGCGCGTCGGGCAGACGGCGGACCACCTCGACGAGCCGGGGGTCCTTGAGGAACGTCAGCCGCCGTGTCCCGAAGTGGTAGAGCAGCGCGCCGAACGGCTCCGGGCGCAGCGAGACCCGGGGGTGCAGCGCCCACGCGCGGTCGGGGTCGAAGCCGGGCATCAGTAGACGCCGCACATGCCGTCGATGGAGACGTCCTCGATCAGCGAGTCGGCGAGGACGTCCGCGTCGGGGGCGTGGTCTTCCGGGGTGTCCGCGCGCTCGGTCCTGGCCGCGTCCACCGCGTTCGTCTCTCCCATGGAAGCTCCTGCGCGTCAGCTAGATAGGATAGTTCTCGAATACCGAGAATCATATTTCCGTCAAGCGCGGAAGGGAACCCCGGGACTGTGCGGAACCCAGACGTTGTGGTGGTGGGCGCGGGTGCCGGCGGCGCCGTGCTGGCGGCACGGCTCAGCGAGGACCCGGGCTGCGACGTGTTGCTGCTCGAAGCCGGACCGGTGCCCCGGCACGGGTTCGGGCAGGAAGCGCTGGACGCCCGGCTGGTCCCGGGCGCGCAGCCCGGCCACCCCTACGTGCGCCCGTTTCCGGTACGTCTCACCTCCGACCGCCGGTACGCCGCGCCCAGGGGCCGCGTGCTCGGCGGCTCCACGACCGTCAACGGCGGTTACTTCGTCCGGGCGCGGCGGGCGGACTTCGAGCGGTGGTCCCGGGTGTGCGGCGATCCGCGCTGGTCGTACGAGCGGGTGCTGCCGTCGCTGCGGGCACTGGAGACCGACCTCGACCACCCGCACGACCCCGGGCACGGCGCCACCGGACCCGTCCCGGTCCTGCGGACCTCCCTGGCCCACCCGGCGGCGGCGGCCTTCGCCGCGGCCGCCGGCGAGTTGGGACATCCCCCGGAACCCGACAAGAACGCGCAGGATGCTCCCGGCATCGGCCCGGTGCCGACGAACACGCTCGGCGGCCTGCGCGTCAACACGGGCCTGGCCTTTGTGCTGGGTGTCCTCGACCGGCCGAACCTCACCGTGCGCGGCGGCAGTACGGTCCGCTCGGTCGTCATCACCCGGGGACGCGCGACCGGTGTGGTCGTCGAGACCGACGGGCGCCGCACCGTCGTCGCGGCCGGTGAGACGGTGCTGTGCGCCGGGGCCCTCGCCACGGCGCACCTGCTGCATCTGTCCGGGGTGGGCCCCGGAGCCCGGCTCGCGCGTCTCGGCATCCCGGTCACGGCGGACCTGCCCGCCGTGGGCGCCGCGCTCAGCGATCACCCCCAGGTGGCCCTGGCGTGGCGCCCACGGCACCCCCTGGCCGACCCCGTGGGCGCCTGGCTCGGCGGCGCGCTGCATCTGACGTCCTCCGTAGCAGAGCCGGGCGCGGGGGACCTGGAGATCCTTCAGTCGCTGCTGCCCATGGCCGCCCTGACCGGTGGGACCACCACGGCCGGGCGGGCGCCCCAGGTGTTCCTGGTGTCCGTGCAGACGCCCCGAACGCGCGGCGGGCTGCGGACCGTGTCCGCCGACCCGGACGTCCCGCCGTGCGTCGACCACGGCTACCTCGGGACCCCGGCCGACCTGGACGGTCTGCGCGAGGCCGTGCGGGCCGCGGCCGACGTGGTCGGCACGAGGGCGTTCGGCGAGGTCAGCGCGGGACTGTCCGATCCGCGAGCCGGCGTCCTCGATGACGACCGCGCTCTGGACGGCTGGATCCGGGCACGCCTGGGCACCGCCCAGCACACCTGTGGCACCGTCCCGATGGGTCCCTCGGGAGCGGTCGACGCCCACGGGCGGGTGCACGGCGTCGCCGGCCTGCGGGTCGCCGACACCTCGATCCTGCCGGACGCGCCGTCCCGCGGCCCCGCCGCGACCGCCGTCCTCATCGGGGAACTCGCCGCCGGCTCCCTGCGGCGCGGCGCCTGAGGCGGGCGCGGACCGCCGGCATGGGGCAGGTGCCATGCCTCTTCTGCCTGAGGGCTAAGGCAGTTGACTTCCCCGACAGGGCGTGATTCGATGCCCGTCATACGGAAATTGCATTCTCACGAACACGAAACATAACTCTCTCAAGGGGTCCGGTGTCGTGGTGCGACCGTCCGTCAAGGAACAGATCGTCCTGGCCGCCGAGCGCCTGTTCGCCGAGCACGGCCTCGACGGTGTGTCGCTGCGTCAGATCAGCGCGGCCGCCGGGAACGGCAACAACACGGCGGTTCAGTACCACTTCGGCACGAAGGACCGTCTGGTGCAGGAGATCTTCGAGTTCCGGCTGCCGGGCCTGAACGAACGCCGCAGGCTGCTGGTCGCCCGCCGGCGCCCGGACGACCTCGCCTCATGGGTGGAGTGCCACGTCCTGCCCGTCCTGGAACAGGGCGAACAGGAGGGCAGCCACTATCTGAGCTTCGTCGCGATGCTCCAGCAGCACGGCCGCCGGGACGTCTTCGAGCGCCTGACCGAGGAACTGAGCAGGCCCACCGCCGAGTTCATCGAGCGGGCCGGTGCGCTGCTCACACACATCCCCGAACCGCTGCGCGGCCACCGCATCGCCCAGGCCCTGGCCTTCAGCGTGCACGCCACGTCCGAACGCGAACGGACCCGGGCCCGTGACGGGAACGTACTGCCCTTCGCCGCGCACGTCGGGGACCTGCTCGACGGCCTGACCGGTTTCCTCCGGGCCCCGGTGTCCCCGGCGACGTCCTCGGCACTCGCGGAGACCGGTCCGCGCCTTTTGGCCCTGCCGCTTCATCCCTGAGCACGTGAGTACATGAGCACCTGAGCAAGTACCTGAGCGCCGCCCGCCCATCCGTCCCTCCCTCTCTCCTTCCTTCCTTCATTCCGTCCTTCCGCGAGCAGAGGAACCACCGTCCGATGAGCATCGAACTGCACAACGCCGTGGCGGTGGTCACCGGCGCCGGCAGCGGGATCGGCCGCGCCACCGCCCATGCCCTCACCCGGCGCGGTGCGCGCGTGGTGGTCACCGACGCCGTCGGCGAGCGGGCGCACACCGTCGCCGGTGAACTCGGGCCCGGTGCCGTCGCCGCGGTGTGCGACGTCACCAGCCTCAGTGACCTGGAGGCGGTCCGGGAACTGGCCCTCGACCGCTTCGGCCGCGTCGACCTGGTGATGAACAATGCCGGGATCCTGGCCGTCGGGCCCGTCGAGGCCGTTCCCCTGCACGCCTGGCAGCACGTCATCGACGTCAACCTGCTGGGCGTGGTGCGCAGCAACCTCGTCTTCCTCCCCGTACTGCTGGAGCAGGGCTCGGGCCACGTGGTCAACACCGCTTCCACCGCGGGACTGCTGCCCTACGGATCCGACCGGCTGCCGTACACCGCGACCAAGCACGCGGTCGTCGGGCTCTCCGAGGCGCTCGCGCTCTACCTGCGGCCCCGAGGCATCGGAGTCTCGTGCCTGTGCCCGGCCGGCGTCGCCACCAACATCGTCGAACAGATCACCGTCTACGGGGAACCGGCGCCGCCGCGCGGCCCGAGCTTCCCCGTCCTCGACGCGGCATCCGTCGGTGAACTCGTCGCCGACGGCGTCACACAGAACCGCTTTCTCATCCTCACCGCACAGGAAGCCGCCGACGAACTGCGCGAGCACGGAAAGGACGTCGACGCCTACCTGTCCCGTCTGACCAAGGACGCCCTATGAGCACACTCGACCGGCTACGCCTGGACGGCAAGGTCGCCATCGTCACCGGCGGCGCCGGAGCCATCGGCCAGGTCTACGGCCGCGCGCTGGCCGAGGCCGGCGCCGCCGTGGTGCTGGCGGACCTCGACGCCGACGGCGCCGAGCACGCCGCCACGAACCTGGCCCGCGACGGTCTGCGCGCCCTCGGCGTGCGGGTCGACATCACCGACCGCGCCTCGGCGGCCGACCTGGCCGCGAAGACGACCGCCGCCTTCGGCGGCATCGACATCCTCGTGAACAACGCCGCGCTCATGGCCGAGATCCCCCAGGTGGACATCCTGGACCTGCCCATGGACTGGTTCGACCGGGTCATGCGGGTGAACGTGCTGGGCGCCGTCGTGTGCGCGGGGGCGGTCAAGGCGTCGATGGTCGAGCGCGGTGGCGGGCGGATCGTCAACCAGGTCTCTGCCGGCGCCTTCATGGGAGGCGGCATCTACGGGGTCAGCAAACTCGCCCTGGTCAGCGTCACCGTCGGTCTCGCCCGTTCACTCGGCCCGCTGGGCATCAACGTCAACGCCATCGCGCCCGGCCTGGTCGAGAACGAACCGGGCCTGCGCAGCCTGCCCGCCGACCACCCCGCACGGGCCGCCCTGACGGCGTCCATCCCGGGCAAGAAGTCCGCGCCCGCGGACGACCTGCTCGGCACGCTGCTCCTGCTGGCCTCTCCGGCCGGCGAATGGATCAACGGCCAGACGATCAGCGTCGACGGCGGCTGGGTCACCCGGCTGTGACGGCGCACCCCGGCGAAGCCCGCTGCGGTTCGGCAGCGCCCCGAAGGGGCGCGGGGAACTGTGCGACCGGCCGCGACGGCGCACCGGAGGCCCGGCGGCGCATCGGGCACACCCCGGCGACGCCGGAGCGGTCGCCTGCGCCGTGAGCACCGCACAGGCACCAGCGCGCAGGGCGCGCCCATGACGGACGAAGCGCGGCTCCCGCACACCGCCCACCCGGACGACAGCAAGGCGGAACCGACATGACCTCCACCACCTCCGTGTCCCACGACCTCGGCACCACCGGCCCCCTCCTCGACGGCACCTGGCCCAACCGCACGTCGGCCGGCGAGACGGACCACATCGATCCCGCGACCGCCCGCGTGAACGGCACCGTCCTGCTGAGCGGGCCACAGGAGGTCGACGTGGCCGTCGCCGCGGCCAGGGCCGCCTTCCCCGCGTGGCGGGCGACGTCCCCGGACGAACGCCGCCGCATCCTCCAGCGCGTCGAGGAGCTGATGCGGGAGCGCCTGCCCGAGCTGGGCCGACTGAACACCCTCGAACTCGGGGCCCCCTTGAGCACATCGGCGGCGCTGGCCCACCTGTGCGCCGGATGGTTCGGCTACTACGCCGGCTGGACCGACAAGATCGAGGGTGCCACGATTCCGCCGAGCCCGCGGATGGTCCCGGGGCTCGACTACACCGTCCCGGAACCGTACGGGGTCATCGGTGTCATCCTGACCTGGAACGGCCCGATCATGTCGGTCGGCATGAAGGTGGCTCCCGCGCTCGCCGCGGGAAACTGTGTCGTGGTCAAGTCGCCGGAACTGGCTCCCTTCACGGTGGCCCGGTTCGCCGAGATCGCCCTGGAGGCCGGGTTGCCTCCCGGTGTGCTGCACGTTCTGCCCGGCGGCCCGGAGGCCGGCGACCACCTGGTCCGGCACCCCGACGTCGCGAAGATCTCCTTCACCGGCGGGATACCGACCGCGAAGAAGATCCTCGACGCGGCGCGTCACACCCTCAAGCCGGTCCTGCTGGAACTGGGCGGCAAGACGGCCGCCCTCGTCTTCCCCGACGCCGACCTGGACGCCGCCGTCACCGAGACGGTCCGGTCCTGCTACACCCTCTCCGGCCAGGGCTGCAACCTCACCACCCGGCTGCTGGTACACCGCGAGGTGTACGACCGGGTGGTCCGCTCCACCGCCGACGCCGCGGCAGCGCTGCGCGTCGGGGACCCGTTCGACCAGAGGACGGCACTCGGCCCCGTGATCGGCAAGGCCGCCCACGAGAGGATACTCGGGGTGATCGAGCGGGCGGCCGAGGACAGCCGGGTGGTCGTCGGCGGCCGTGTCCCCGACCGGGCGGCGCTGGCGCCCCGGATCCGCGACGGCTACTTCATCGAACCGACGGTCCTGGCCGACGTGGACCCCCACAGCGAGGTGGGCCGGCAGGAGGTGTTCGGGCCGGTGCTGTCCGTCATGCCCTTCGACAGCGAGGAGGAAGCGGTCGAACTGGCCAACTCCACTCCCTACGGCCTGGGCACCGTCCTGCAGACCCGCGACGTGTCGCGGGTGCAGCGCATGGTGCCTTTGCTGCAGTCGGGCACGGTGCTCGTCAACGGCGCGTCTGGCCAGCCGCCCGGTGCCCCGTTCGGGGGCTACAAGAACAGCGGTTACGGCCGCGAGGGCGGCAAAGAGGGCCTGTACGAGTTCCTTCAGACCAAGAACGTCTTCATCCGGGCGTGACCGGCTCACTCCCGGCTCTCTGCCGACGTTCTCCCGCGTTCTTCTACCGGCATCAGGAGGCACTCATGGACGACGGCCGCGTGGAGCGGACCATGACCGAGGTCATGGCCGGCGGCGAGCCACCGGCGGCGACCACCCCGTTCGGCCGGGCCTCGCGGGACTTCCTGTTCGGCGAGGTGTGGTCGCGCCCCGGACTGAGCCGCAGGGACCGGCGGTGGGTCACGCTGACGTGTGTGGCCGCCGCCGACTCCCCGCGGCCCATCGAGGACCACGTCCACGCGGCACTCGCCGGCGGCGACATCGGACTCGAAGCGCTGCTGGAGTTCGTGCTGCACTTCGCGGTCTACTGCGGCTGGCCCAAGGCATCGCACCTGGAGGGGGCCATCGCCCGGCAGTGGGACCGCGTCCACCGCGATCGCGGCGAGGAGCCCCCGCCATGGCCGCTCCTCGCCGGCGACACGCTCGGCCCCGGCGCGTGGGACGAGCGGATGAAGCGCGGCGTGCGGGAGTTCATCGACGTCAACCTCACGCCCGCGCCGCCGCCCGACTCGCCGTACCGGCACGCCGGCATCCTCGGCTTCGTCTTCGGCCACGTCTGGCAGCGGCCCGGACTGAGCCGCCGGGAACGCCGGATCGTCACCGTCGCCAGTGTGGCGCTCGACGACTCGCCCGTCCCGCTGCGGACACATGTCACCGCCGCGCTGCACTCGGGCGACCTCACCAAGGAGGAACTGGACGAGATCGTGCTGCAGTTCGCCGCGTACTACGGCTTCGCGAAGGGGGACGCGCTGGCCGACGCGGTCGAGGCGGCCTGGGCGTCCAGGCCGAACCGACCGTGAAATCCACTGTGGTTCGGCGGCGCCCTGCAGGCGCGGGGGACCGCGCGACCGGCCACGACGGTGCCGCGGACGACCGACGGCGCATCACGGCATGTCGCGCGGAGCACTTGCCCCCGCGCGTCCTTACTGTCAGGTCTTGCCGCGCGAGGCCCGGGTCGGGGCGGTCCCGGCCGCCGTGCCCCGCGAGGAGGCCGTCTTCTTGGCGGGCACCCTCTTCGCCGCAGGCTTCTTCGCCGTGCTCGCCGGGGCCTTCGCCCTCCTGCGGGCCGGGGTTTGTACGGATACCGGGGGGCCCGCCGGGCCGGTGATGCCGCCCAGGCAGAACTCCCACACCTCCTCCGCGGTGATGGGGGAGGGCAGGCCCCCGACCGGAGCCGAGGGGGCCTGGGGTGTGAACATCGCCGTCTGCATGATCAGGGACGCGGTGCGGCGCGGCTTGGCGGCGACGGCCTGGCCCGCCGCGACGGCCTGTTCCACCAGCTCGGTGAAGAAGCCGAGCAGCGGCAGATGGGCGGTCGCCACCTGGTCCGGGTGGCTGACCAGCAGCTGAATCGCGAAGTCCGTGAACAGCGCGGACTGTCCGCCCGGTCCGGGCTGCGAGGAGTGGTAGAGCAGGTCGACCGCGACGCGCAGCCGGTCCAGCGGATCCCGCCCCGCCGCGGCCTTCTTTCGGATCTCGCCGGCGGACCTGGACAGGGCGTCCTCGAAGAGGGCGAGCAGCAGTTCGTGCTTGCCGTCGAAGTGCTGGTAGAAGCTGCGCAGTGACTGGCGGGAGCGCTCCACGACCTCCTGCACGGTGAAGTCGGTGGTGCCCTTGTCGGCGATCAGTTCCTGTGCCGCGTCCAGGAAGCGCTGCACGCGCTGCTCGGCGCGCAGCTTCGCGGCCCGGGTGGAACGCTCGACGGCGCGCTGCCGCCAGGCGGGCTCGGGGGTCTCGACGGGCTCTGCGGGGACCTCGCTCATGAGTAGAACGGTACTGCACGCAGCTGAAAAGCGAACAGCGCCCCCCTACCGCATCGCGCTCCACGAGAAGTAAGACTCCGAGTTTCTCTACGCGAGAACATTATTCTTTCAGTGGCTCATCCCTCCGTCGTCCATGCCCGGATCGGGCTCCACTGCGAAGGTGTTGTAGGCCATGGCCAGCAGCGTGTACGTGCCGACCGTGAACACGAAGTCCATCAACTGCCGCTCGTCGAGTTCCTTCGCGAGTTCGGCATAGGTCTCGTCGCAGAGAGCGGACGTGGCGGTGAGTTCGTCCACGGCCCGGTTGACCAGGGTGCCCGTGCCGCGGCGCACCTGGTCCAACTCTTCTTCGCTCACGCCTGCCTGACGTGCCGTCAGTACGTGATGGGCCCACTCGTACCGGCAGCGGTGCCGCCAGGCGGTCCTGAGGACCGTCAGCTCGCGCGTCTTCGCCGGCAGGGTGCTGCGGTATGCCAGTTGGGTACTGAAGGTCAGGAACGTCTTGGCCAGGCGCGGATGGTTCAGCAGCAGACCGAGGGCGTTGGACGGGGGGACCGTGCGCCCGCCCGTGAGGGGGCGCAGGGCGTCGGGGTCCCACTCGTCGTAGGGAACCGGGGGCAGTCGCGTCATGTGTTGCGTCCTCCGTTCACACCGATGATCTGGCCGGTGACGTAGCCGGCTTCCTCGCTGACCAGGAACGCGCAGGCCGCCGCGATGTCCTCCGGCCGGCCCACCCGGCGCACCGGGGTGCGCGCGATGTGGTCCTCGATGGTGCCGCCGAGCCGGTGGTCGCGCTCGGCGGTGCGCAGCATCGGCGTGTCCACGAATCCGGGTGGGATCGCGTTGACGGTGATGCCCTTCGGGCCGAGTTCCAGCGCGAGGGACTTGGTCAGGCCGTTCACCGCGGACTTGGCGGCGACGTAGTGCGCCATGAACGGCTGGCCGGAGTGCGTGCTGGACGAGGAGATGTTCACGATCCGGCCCCAGCGGGCCTCGGTCATGTCCGGCAGCGCCGACTGCACACAGTGGAAGACCCCGTTGAGATTGATGTCGAGGACCCGTTGCCAGTCCCGGAAGTCCAGATCGGCGAAGCGGGTGAAGCCGTCCCTGCCCGCCGCGTTGACCAGTACCTGGATCGGGCCGAGGCGCTCGCGCACCGTGGCCAACGCCTTGTCGACCTGGCCGCGGTCGGTGACGTCGGCCGTGAGGGTCAGAGCGTCCTTGGCAGGGGTCAGGTCGAGTACGGCGACCCGCATGCCGTCCGCGGCGAGCCGGCGCGCGATCGCCCGGCCGATCCCGGACGCCCCGCCCGTCACCACGGCGGTCCTCATGCGAACGCCTCGTCGCCGACGAGGGTCGTACGGTGGTCGCGGGTGGGCACGGTGCGCCGGCCCGTCGGCTCCCTCTGTGCCGGATGCGGGTGCACCAGGCGCTGGGAGGCGCCGAAGTGCCAGTGGAGCACGCCCCGCCATGTCAGTGCCTCGACGCGGCGGTGGCGGAAGGCGCCGTCGAGGGGGTCGGCCACTCCGGTGGACTCCACCCCGAGCGACGGGCTCAAGGCCCTCGATTCGATCATGGAAACTCCCCTTCCCTATGTGGAGAATCATATTCTCCACCTCTGCCGCGCAGGAAGCCCCGCGCAGGAGGGGGTACTCATCGGTGATGCGGCAGTTACTGTGTGCGGGCACCTGTCCGGTGGAGGAAGGGGCCACACGTGATGTCGGCGCGGCGTGAGCAGATCCTGGAAGCGGCGCTGGAGGTCTTCGCCGCACGTGGTGTCAAGGGCGCTTCGATCGACGCGGTCGCCGAGCGCGCCGGCCTGACCCGGCAGGGTGTCCTGCATTACTTCCCGAGCAAGAAGCGGCTGCTGCTGGAACTCCTCGCCTTCCGGGAACGGCTCAACCGGGAGCACCTGTCCGACCGTCCGGCGGACAGCGACTGGGCCGCCGACCTCGCCGAGGCGGTCGCCTTCGAGCAGGAGCACCCGTCGTTCGCGCGGGTGCACAGCGTGGTCCTGGCCGAGGCGGTCGCCGGGCAGGAGCCGGCCGCCGGATACGTCCGTGAGCGCTGCCGCAGCCTCCAGGACCTCCTGACCACATACCTGGCCGGGCGGTACGGGGAGCGGCTGCCGAGCGGACTGAGCGCGCCGACCGCCGCTGCCGCCGTGCTCGCCCTGATGGAGGGTGTCCACCAGCTGTGGCTGGTCGACCACGAGGCGGAACGGTACCCGCCGATCGTGCGGGAGGCATTGTCCGTGCTGCTCGGCTCGGACCGCGCCGGCACCCCGCTGCCCGCGGACACGGAGGACAGGCCGCCCGCGGTGAAGGAATAGCCGCGGGCGAAGCCGGCGCGCCGGGCTGCCCCGCGGTGAACCCCTGCCGCACCGCCTCAGTCGCCCAGCAGCCACCGGCGATCAGGCGAGCGCCGCGGTGAACGGGGGCAGCTCCGGGGTCGTACGGATGCCGGGGGCCGCCGCGCAGACGGCGGGGACGGCGTTGACGGCCCGGTGGGCGGTGTAGCCGGGGGAGACGGTGCCCATCCGGTCGACGGGCACGGGGAAGCGCATGTCGATGTCGAGCGGTGCGTCCCCGTCGACCGTCAGGTGCCAGCCGGTGGGGCGGACGTCCCAGGCGGGGGTGAGGTCCGTGGTGCAGTACCAGGTCGCGTTGAACTGCAACAGCGTACGGCCGTCGCGTACACCGGACAGCGTCATCCGCTGCGCGGCCACTGTTCCGGCCCGCAGGCTCCCCGCGGCGATGCGGGTCGTGCGGGCGGCGGTGGCCAGTCGCCCGTGTGCCTCGACGGCGTCGAGGGGCAGGCCGAGGGCGTCGGCGACCAGACGCAGGGACGGGCCGAAACTCGACCGGGCGTGCGTGAGGCGGCGCTGGTCGAACTCGGCGGTCGGGGCTCGGCCGAAGCCCATTACGTCGAACAGCAGCCCGGGTGAGTCCCGCCGGGACAGGTCGGCGTATTCGTGGATGGTCAAGGTGTCCAGCCGGCGCTGGACGGAAGCCAGCACGAGCGGCACCGCCTCGGTGATGAACCCCGGGCTGCTGCCGGTGCTGTGGATCGAGGTACCGCCCTGCTCGCATGCCTCTTCGACGCGTTCCAGGTCGGCGGGATCCAGGCCGGCCGGGTGGTGGAACACGCCGCACGTGCTGACCACATTCGCGCCGGACGCGAGCAAAGCGCACACCTCGTCGTGGTCATGGGAACGCGGCATGTACAGCACGCAGTCGGCGCCGAGGCCCAGGATCTCGGCGCGGTCGTGGGTGGTGGTGACGCCCGTGGCACCCATCCCGCACAGCTCGCCGGCATCGCGCCCGGCCTTGTCCGGAGCGTGGACGTACACACCCGCCAGTTCCAGGTGCGGATGTTCGAGAGCGGCGCGAAGCGATCGCGTGCCGATGGTGCCCGTGGCCCATTGGACGACGCGAAGCAGCCTCGGGCGGTCCGTGCGATGAGAACCGGGCAGGGAGCCGGGGTACTGCATGTCCACCACCTTGTCGTCGGGTTGCGGGACCCGGTCGGCGCGTGCGGGCCGTCTCAGTCCACCGCGGCGGCGCGCTCCGGGCAGCTCGCCGCCGCGGTGCGCGCCGCCGACTCGTACTCCGGTGGGACGTTCGGGAGCAGGACGATGGCGTACCCGTCGTCGCTCAGGTCGAAGACCTCGGGACACACCGTGGAGCAGACGCCGTGTCCGCGGCAGCGGTCCTCGTCGACGGCGGCCCTCACCGTGTGCTCCCGCCGGCCCGGGTGAACTCCAGATGGAGGCGGGTCAGGCCCCGCAGCATGTACGTCGGCAGGTAACGGTAGCGGCGCGCGTCCGCGGGGCCGTGCACGCGCTCGGAGATCCTGATGTCCGTCGTGCGGTCCAGCAGGCGCTCGACGGCCACGCGTGCCTCGGCCCGTGCGAGCGGCGCGCCGGGACAGGTGTGGATGCCGCGGCCGAAGGAGATGTGGTGCCGGGCGTTCGGGCGGGCGGGGTCGAAGACGGCGGGGTTCTCGAAGCGACGCGGGTCACGGTTGGCCGCTCCGTTGACCACCATGAGCGTGGTGCCGGCCGGGACGGCGACGCCGCCGACCGTGGTGGGGACACGGGAGAGGCGGAAGTCGCCTTTGACCGGGCTCTCCGTACGCAGCGTCTCCTCGACGAAGTTGGGGATCAGGTCGCGTTCCCCGCGCAGCAGTTCCTGGACGTCGGGGCGTTCGGCGATCACCATGAGGGCGGAGCTGAGCAGACGGACGGTGGTCTCCTGCCCGGCGGAGAACAGGTTGGCGGCCACCCGGACCGCGTCGGTGACCTCGGGCAGGGACCCGTCGGGGAACGTGGCGGTGGCCAGGCCGGTCAGTACGTCGTCGCGGGGCTGGCGGCGCCGGTCCTCGACGTAGTCGGCGAACCGCCCGTACAGGAACTCCAGTGGTGAGTGCGCGAGCGTGTCGTCGCCGGTGCTGCCGATCGCACCGCCGGCCCGAGGCCGGCGCTGGAGCCGGTCGAGGAACTCCTCCCGGTCCTCCTCGGGCACGCCGAGCAGATCGGCGATGACGAGAAGCGTGAAGGGTCCGGCGAACTCGCCGATGAACTCGCCCTCTTCGCGGGCCAGGAAGGTGTCCAGCAACCGGTCGGCGATCTCCCGGACGGCCGCCCCGTTCTGCTTGAGGCGCTTGGGAGTGATCAGCCGCATCAGCAGCCCGCGATGCGCGGTGTGCACGGGCGGGTCGAGTGTCGGCAGCTGGTCGCTCATCGGGAGTTCCGCGCGGTGCCGCTCGATGAGGTCGCTCACGTCGTCCCCTTCGAGCGGTACCGGGAAGCCGGGGAAGGGCCCGGTCACCGACACGCACGCGGAGAACGTCCGGGAGTCCTGGAACACCTCGACCGCTTCGTCGTATCCGGTCACCATGACCACGCCGTGGTGGGGTTCGCGGTGCACGGGGCACCGGGCGCGCAGAGCCTCGAAGTAGGGGTACGGATCCGCCACCAGTGCGTCGTTGCGGAAGAAGTCGATCGCGTCGATGTCGTCGGACGGCTCGTCGTAGCGCGCCACTGGCCCGCCTCCTTCATGGTGCGACGGCAACAGGGAACGGTCATTGTGTTCTCTTCAGAGAGAATCTAGTTCTCGAAGTCCGTGATTGCTAGTCGGCTGCGCCGGTCCGGGCGGCGCAGGCGAGGCCCGGCCCTTCGTCGATCTCGTCGACCAGCCCCCAGCGCTGTGCTTCCATGGCCGTCAAGGAGGCACCGGTCAGGGCCAGATACGCGGTGCGCTCCCGTCCGATGCGGACCGGGAGGCTCGCCGTCCCACCCGCACCGGGGATCAGGCCCATGCCGGTCTCCGGCAGCCGGATCACCGTGTCCGGCGCGGCCGTCACCCGCCCCGCGAACGCCGCCAGTTCGATGCCCGCCCCCACACAGGCGCCGTGCAGGTGGGCGGTCACCTTGGACGCGCACCGCTGGAGCAGCGCGGCCGGGCTGCGGTGCACCCGCACGCGATGGGCCGCGGCCGGATCACGCGCCGTGCCGAACTCGGCGAGGTCACCTCCGCTGCAGAAGGCGGGACCGCTGCCGTACAGGTCCACCCGGGTGATCGTCGGGTCCGCCGAGGCGACCTCCAGCGCCTCGCACAGCGCGTCCCGCGTGGCCGCGTCGAAGGCGTTGCGCACCCAGGGCCGCTCCAGCGTGACGGTGAGCCGGTCGCCGTCGCGACAGAGCCGGACGGGCCGGGCGGCGGGACGGTGAGTGCGGGCGGGCGCCGAGGCCAGCCAGTTCCGGAACACCGCGCCGGCTTGCAAGGCGGAGTAGGCGAGGGATTCGACGATCAGCCGGTCGGACGGCGCGAGAGCGGAACCCAGGCGGAGCACCTGGACGAGCGCGAGACAGGCGTCGGGCAGCCGGGCGACGGTCTCCTGGAGCCGGCGTGCGGTGGTGTACGGATCCGCGGACGGCACCCAAGGGCGCGGCGGGTCCGGGGCGGCCGTGATGAGTACGTCGAACTCCCCCTCCACAGGACGCGGTTCGGCGGCCAGCGCGACCCGAACCCGCTGGCCTCCCGGCGCGGCGGGCGCTGCGCGGTCCAGATCGACCAGCAGGAAGGGCGGCTCCATGGCCAGCGGAGTGTAGTCTTGCCTCACCGCTGGGAGAAGGGTGTTCGCACAATGAAGAATGCCGCTCTCGATGACTGGATGAGCACCGTCGAGCCCCGCCTGGGCCCGCTCTCCGCCGTCGTGGACGACTTCTCGGGCCTGACCGGAGTCACCGTCGACCTGCCCACCACGCTGTTCCTGCGCGCCCGGCTCGCCGGGTACGCCCTGCCCGGCAGGTGGTCGGCGGGCGGCTCGTGCCGCCTTGTCGCGACCGCCGACGGCTGGAGCGCGGTCAACCTGGCACGTGCCGACGACCACGCGTCCCTTCCCGCCCTGCTCGCGCTCCTCGGCGCACCCCACGCGGACCTGGCAACGGCCGCGTGGCGCAGCACGGCGGTCGAACTGGCCCGCAGCGCCCAACTGCTGGGCATCGCAGCCGCGGCGCTCGGCTCGGCCCGCGGCGACCGCGGACCCGTACGCGTCGAGCGCCATGGGGAGCCCCGGCCGCGCACGCTCGCCGGCCTGCGGGTCGTCGACCTGTCCGCGCTGTGGGCGGGGCCCCTGTGCGCACGGTTGCTGGGGCTGGCAGGCGCGCACGTGACGAAGGTGGAGAGCACGACGCGGCCCGACGGGGCCCGCTTCGGGTCGCCGGCCTTCTACCACTGGCTGCACGAAGGGCACGAGAGCCTGGTGCTCGACTTCGCCTCGGGCGCCCTGGCCGCCACGGTCGCCGACGCCGACATCGTGATCGAGGCGTCACGGCCGAGAGCACTGCGCCGCCTCGGGGTGCGCGCCGAGGACTTCCTGACCGCACGCCCCGGCCGGATCTGGGTCGGCATCACCGGGTACGGCCGCGCCGACGACCGCATCGCCTTCGGCGACGACGCCGCGGTCGCCGGCGGACTGACCGGCCGCGACGCCCACGGCGCCCCGGTGTTCCTCGGCGACGCGCTCGCCGACCCCGTCACCGGCCTGTACGCCGCCCGTGCCGTCGCCCGCGCCGTCGACCGGGGAGGCGGCGAACTGCTGTGCGTGTCCATGGCGGCCTGCGCGGCATCGCTCTCGACAGGCCAGGTACGGCCGTGCTGATCAGGGACGTGGAGATCGAGGGCCGGGGCCGGGTGGACGTGCGCGTCACGGGCGGCCGGATCGCCGCGGTCCAACCGCGCCTTGCGGGCCCCGCCGACGTCGACGGGCGCGGCGGGGCGCTGCTGCCGGGCCTGCACGACCACCACATCCACCTCGCGGCGCTGGCCGCCGAGGCGTCCTCGGTGCGGGTCGGCCCAGCCGACGTGGCCGGACGCGACGGCCTGGCGGCGGCGCTGCGGGCCGGAGCGCCGGGGGAGTGGGTGCGGGCCACCGGCTACCACGAGAGCGTCGCCGGGGACCTCGACCGGTGGGCGCTGGACGCGATCGTGCCCGACCGGCCGGTCCGGGTGCAGCACCGCGGCGGCGCCCTGTGGATCCTCAACAGCGCCGCCCTGCGGGCGGCCGGGCTGGACAACGGCGGTGGCGACGGATGCTTCTGGCGGGAGGACGAGCGGCTGCGGTCCTTCGTGCCGCCCGTGCCGCTCGACCTGGCCGGGCTCGGACGGCGGGCCGCGCGGCTCGGCGTCACCGGCTTCACCAACGCCGACCCGCACCCTGCCGCGGGCCTCAGGCAGCTGCTGTCCGTGCTGCCCCAGCGGCTCGTCGTCATGGGCGTCGACGCGCCGGTGAAACTGATGCTCGATGATCCGGTTCTGCCCACTCCCGCGGACCTGGCCGCCACGGTGGCCGGCATACGGCCCCGTCCGGTCGCCGTGCACTGCGTCACCCGGGTACAGCTGATCGTGACGCTGCTCGCACTTCGGGAGGCGGGCCCGGTCGAGGGGGACAGGATCGAGCACGGGTCCGTGATCCCGGCGCAGACCGTCGGGTGGCTGCGGCGACTCGGCGTGACGGTGGTCACCCAGCCGCACTTCCCGGTCGAGCGGGGCGACACATATGCCACCGACGTCCACGCCGACGACCGCCCGCACCTCTACCGCTGCCGGAGCCTGGACGAGGCGGGCGTCCCCGTGGCCGCCGGAACCGACGCGCCGTACGGCACCCATGACCCCTGGGCGGCCATGCGGGCCGCCGTGGCCCGCCACGACGGGGAGGGCGTCACGCCGCGGGCGGCCCTGCGGCTCTTCCTGGGCTCGCCCCGACGCCCCGGCCGGGTCCGGAGGCTGACGGTCGGCGCGGCGGCGGACCTGTGCCTGCTGCATGTGCCCCTGCACGAGGCGCTGGACGCGCTGTCCGCCGACGTGGTGCGGGCCGCCTACGTCGGCGGCCGGCCGGTCTTCCCATGACCCGGACCGCGGTTCACACGCTGTAACCGCCGTCCACCCCCAGCGCCTGCCCGGTGATGAACCCGGCCCGGTCCGAGGCGAGGAACCCGACCGCCTCCGCGATGTCCTCGGCCCGCCCGAAGCGGCGGAGCGGGATGTTGCGCCGGGTGATGTCGAGGGCTTCCGGGGAGAGTTCACCGGTGCTGACGAGCCGGCCCGCGATGCCGTCCGTGAGCATGCCGGGAGCGACACAGTTGACGCGGACTCCGTAGCGGCCCTCCTCGGCGGCCAGGGCCCGTGCGACCGCCTCGACGGCCCCCTTGGTGCCCGAGGACAGCCCGTCGCGGACCGGGAAGCGGCGGGTGGCGACCGTCGTCACGGCGACCGCATTGCCCCGGCTCTCCCGCAGCAACGGCAGCGCGGGATGGACGAGGTTGAAGAACGCCACCGCGTCGGCTTCGAGCTGCGCGCGGTACTGAGCGGGTGTCACCTTGCTCAGATGCGTCATCGGTACGTGCGGTCCGGCCGCGTACACAAGGGTGTGCAGGCCGCCGCCCGCCGTGGCGAGTTCGGTGACGGCCCGCGCCGCGGCCTCCTCGTCGGTGAGGTCAAGGCGCAGCGAGTCGACGCGGCGGCCGTACGCCCTCACTTCGTCGGCGAGGGCGGTCGCCGTCTCCTGGTCGGAGCGATAGGTGAAGGCGACGGCGCTACCACGCTCCGCGAGGAGCCGGACGACGGCCGCTCCGATGCCGCCGGTGCCGCCCGCGACGAGGGCGACGCCCGGCCGGTGGGAGAAGTCGGTCACGGACATGTCTCACAGCCCCAGCGACTTGGCGATGATGACCTTCATGACCTCACTCGTCCCGGCATAGATGCGGGTGACGCGCGCGTCCGCGTACAACCGGGCGATCGGGTACTCCAGCATGTAGCCGTATCCGCCGAAGAGTTGAAGACAACGGTCCACGGCGCGCGCCTGCGTCTCGGTGCAGAACAGCTTGACCTTCGCGGCGTCCGCCCCGGACAGCCGGCCCTCGACCAGTTCCAGGACGGCCCGGTCGAGCATGGTCTGCGCGGCCTCGACCTCCGCGGCCACGGCGGCGAGTTCGAACTTCGTGTTCTGGAAGGAGGCGACCGGAGCCCCGAACACCCTGCGTTCCTTGACGTAGGCGATCGTCATGTCGAGCGCGGCCCGGGCCTGGGCGACCGAGCCGACCGCGACGGTCATCCGCTCCTGGGGCAGGTTGTGCCCGAGGTACTCGAACGCCCTGCCCTCCTCGCCGAGCCGGTTGGCGACGGGCACCCGGACGTCGTCGAAGGACAGTTCCACGGTGTCCTGCGCCTTGATGCCCACCTTGTCCAGCACCCGGCCGCGCGTGAACCCGGGCATGCCGTCCTCCACGACCAGCAGGGTGAGCCCCGCCCTGCGGTCGTCCGGGTCGGTGGAGGTGCGTGCCACCACGATCACCACATCGGCGAGCAGCCCGCCCGTGATGAAGGTCTTGGCGCCGCCCAGGACGTAGCAGTCCCCGTCGCGCACGGCGGTCGTGCGGATCCCGGCGAGGTCGGAGCCGGTGCCGGGCTCGGTCATCGCGATCGCCGTCAGCAGCCGGCCGGAGGCCAGGCCGGGAAACCAGCGCTCGCGCTGCTCGTCGTCCGCGTAAGCGAGGAAGTACGGCAGCACGACGTCGAGTTGGGTGCGGACGGTGCCCAGGGTGACCAGGCCGCGGGCCGCCTCCTCCTGGAGGACGACGTTGTACCGGTAGTCGCTTCGCCCGTCCCCGCCGTACCTCTCCGGGATCGCCACGCCCAACAGACCCAGGGACCCGAGCCGTTCGAAGAACTCCCTGGGCAGCCGCCCCGCCTCCTCCCACGCGGCGTAGTGCGGCACCACCTCCTTCGCCACGACGTCCCGAACCAGCTCACGGAACGCCTCGTGGTCGGCGGTGAACAGATCCCGTCGCACGGCAACCACCGCTTTCAGTCGATGAGTTCGACGAGCGTCGCGTTCGCGGTGCCGCCGCCCTCGCACATGGTCTGCAGGCCGTAGCGGATCCCCCGCGCACGCATGTGGTGGATCAGGCGCGTCATCAGGACGGCCCCCGAGGCGCCCAGAGGATGCCCGAGCGCGATCGCCCCGCCGAGCGGGTTCAGCCGTTCTGGGTCCGCGCCGGTCTCGGCGAGCCAGGCCAGCGGGACCGGAGCGAATGCCTCGTTCACCTCGAAGACCCCCACCTCCGAAAGCCGGACCCCCGCCTGCCCAAGCACCTTCCCGGTCGCCGGGACGGGCCCGGTGAGCATCAGCACCGGATCGGAGCCGACCACCGCCCCGGCCCGGTGGCGCACCAGCGGTGCAAGCCCCGACTCCCTCGCCTTCTCCGGGGTGGTGACGAGGAGCGCCGCCGCGCCGTCGGAGATCTGCGAGGCGTTGCCGGCATGGATCACTCCGCCGTCCAGGAAGGAGGGCTTGAGGCCCGCCAGCGTCTGCACGCTGGTGCCCCGGCGGATCCCCTCGTCCGCCGCGACCCCGGCCACCGGCACGATCTGCTCGTCGAAGGCCCCGCCGTCCTGCGCGGCGGCCGCCCGCTCGTGCGACCGGGCGGCGTACGCGTCGAGCCGGTCCCGCGTCAGGCCCCACTTCTGCGCGATCATCTCGGCGGAGATCCCCTGGTTGAAGGAGAAGTCCTGGTAGCGGGCGAGGACTTCGGGGCCGTACGGCACACCGCCCGCCTTGGCCGAACCCAGCGGCACCCGGCTCATCACCTCGACCCCGCCCGCCACGACCACGTCGTGCTGCCCGGACATCACCGCCTGCACGGCGAACTCCAGTGCCTGCTGGCTCGATCCGCAGGCCCGGTTGACCGTGGTCCCGGGGACGCTCTCGGGCCAGCCCGCCGCCAGCACCGCGTAACGGCCGATGTTGCCGGACTGGTCGCCGGTCTGGGACACGCATCCCCAGATCACGTCGTCGACGATCTCCGGATCGAGCCCCGTCCGCTCGACGAGCGCCTGGAGCACGGCCGCGGACAGGCCGGCCGGATGCATGCCGGCCAGCCCGCCGCCGCGTTTGCCGACGGCGGTACGGACCGCGGCCGCGATCACCGCTTCCCTTGTCATGCGCCGTCGCCCTCCGTTCGCCGGGGCACCGCCCAGCCGCCGGTGAAGCGTGGATCCCTCTGGTCGGCGAACGCCGCGTACGCCTCCGGGACGTCGCTGCCGGCGAAGTTCACCGACTGCGCCCGCGCCTCACTCGCCAGCGCGTCCCGCAGCGTGCGGTCCGCGTTCTCGTTGAGCAGAGCCTTGGTCTGTGCCAGCGCCACCGGAGGGCCGGCCGCCAGCCGCGCGGCGAGGTCCCTCACGAAGGCGTCCACCTTGTCGGCCGCCACGACCCAGGCCACCAGGTTCAGCATCCGTGCCTCCTCGGCGTCGATCACGTCGGCCAGCAGGGCCAGCCTCTTGGCCTGCTGGAGTCCGACGAGTTTCGGCAGCAGCCAGGAGCCGCCGCAGTCCAGGGACAGTCCGCGCCGCGCGAAGATCTGCGAGAACCGTGCTTCGGGAGTGGCGACGACCAGATCGCAGCCGAGGGCCAGGTTCCAGCCCGCGCCCACCGCCACGCCGGTCACCTGGGCGATCGTGGGGACGGGCAGCTCGTGCAGCAGCAGGGTGACCTCGGTCAGCGTCCGCATCCGGTTCAGGGGGTGGGCCGCGCTCACCCCCTGGGAGATGTCCGCGCCGGAGCAGAAGGCGCCTCCAGCGCCGGTGAGGACCAGTACGCGGACCGAGTGGTCACGGCCGGTCTCGACGAGGGCGTCGCGCAGCGCATCCCACAGCGCGGCGTCGAGGGCGTTCCTGCGGTGCGGGCGGTTCAGGGTCAGGGTCCGTACGCCGCCGGCGTCATCGGTGAGGAGCCCGGTCATCGCACGGCCCCCTGCTCGCGGAGCGCGCCGATCTGCGCGCGGGTCATGCCGAGTTCGCCGAGTACGGCGTCCGTGTGCGCGCCCAGCGCGGGCACCGCCCCCATCGGCGGCTCGTATCCGGCGATGACGGGGGGCGGCAGCAGTGCCGGCACCGGCCCGCCCGGGGTCTCGATCTCCCGCCAGCGGTCGCGGGCGGTCAGATGCGGATGCGCCAGCACGTCGGCCTGCGTGTTGAAGCGGGAGTTGCCGATCCCGGCGGCGTCCGCGCGTTCCTGCGCCACGCGCAGGTCGTGCCGCGCGCACCAGGCGGCGATCTCGGCGTCCAGGACGGCACGGTGCGCCACCCGTCCGGCGTTCGTGGCGAACCGTTCGTCGTCCGCGAGGTCCGGCCGGCCGAGCACGTTTTTCGCCAGCCGCTGCCACTCGTGGTCGTTGGTGGTGCCGAGGACCACCGTGTGCCCGTCGGCGGTGCGGTAGGCGCCGTACGGGGCGACGGCGGGCGAGCCCATGCCGAGCGGTTGCTGCTCGACCCCGGAGTGCCGGGTGTAGGTGAGCGGGTAGCCCATCAGCTCCGTCATCGTGTCGAACATGCTCACCGCGACCGAGGCGGCGGGCCGTCCCCGCCCCTTGCTGTGCAGCAGCGCGAGGACGGAGAGCGCCGCGTACAGGCCGCTGCACACATCGGCCACCGGCGGACCCGGCTTGGCGGGCGCACCCGGGTGTCCGGTCACCGCGCACGCTCCCGACTCGGCCTGGACGAGCAGGTCGTAGGCCCGCTTGTGGGACAGGGGTCCGCCGGGGCCGTACCCGTCGATCTCCACGGCGATCACCTGCCGGTGGCGGACCTCCAGGTCGGCGGGGGACAGGCCCAGCTTCGCGGTGGTGCCGGGGGCGAGGTTGGAGACCAGCACGTCGGCGCGGTCCAGCAGCCGGTGCAGCACGGCGAGTCCGGCACCGGACTTGAGGTCGAGCGCGACCGACTCCTTGCCCCGGTTGACCCAGACGAAGTGGGCCGCGAGGCCGCCCACCACGTCGTCGTAGTGCCGTGCGAAGTCTCCTCCCCGAGGGTTCTCCACCTTGATCACGCGGGCGCCGAAGTCACCGAGGGCACGGGTGCACATCGGTGCCGACACGGCCTGTTCCAGCGCCACCACGGTGACCCCGGACAGCGGCCCCTCCATCAGCGCTCACCGTCCTGGTACCGGGCGCGCAGATCGTCCTTGAGGACCTTCAGGCCGGCGTTGCGCGGCAGCGCGTCGACGAACCGCACGTGCCGGGGCACCTTGAAATTGGCCATGTGGTGCCGTGCCCATCCCACGACGTCCTCCTCGGTGAGGCGGGCGCCCGGCGCGGCTACGACGAAGGCGCAGCCCACCTCGCCCATGCGCGCGTCGGGCACGCCGACGACCGCGACCTGTGCGATGTGCTCGCAGCCGAGCAGCAGCTTCTCGATCTCGGCCGGGTAGGCGTTGAAGCCGCCGACGATGTACATGTCCTTCTTGCGGTCGACGATCACGAGGTTGCCCGCCGCGTCGAGCCGCCCGATGTCGCCGGTGTGCAGCCAGCCGTCGCCGTCGATCGCCGCCGCGGTGGCTTCCGGGTCCTCCCAGTAGCCCCGGGTGACGTTGTAGCCGCGTACCCGGATCTCCCCGTCCCGGCCCGGTGGCACCTCTCCTCCCGAGGCGTCGGTGAGGCGGACCTCGACGTCCGGGATGGGGCGCCCGGCGGTGCCGGCCACGGTCTCCTCGGGGTCGCCGACGCGGGTGGTGGTCACCAGCGCGGCCGACTCGGTGAGCCCGTAGGCGCTCAGCACGATGTCGAAGGACAGGTCCTTCTTCATGGCGTGGACCAAGGACTCCGGGACGGCCGAGCCGCCCGTCATGGACACCCGCAGGGACGACAGGTCGCGGTCCCGGCGGCCGGGGTGACGGAGCAGGTCGTGGAAGATGGTGGGCGGGCCGAGCAGGACGCTGACCCGTTCCCGCTCGATCAGCTCCAGCGCCCGTCCCGCGTCGAAGACGGCCATCGGTATCACCGTCACGCCGTGCAGGAACGCGGCGAGCCATCCCGCCTTGTAGCCAAAGCAGTGGAAGAACGGCGGGATGACCAGGAAACTGTCCGAGGCGCGGAAGCCGTACTCCGCCGACATCCAGCCGTAGGCGCGCAAGGACTGCCCGTGGGTGAGCATGACGCCCTTGGGGTGGCCGGTGGTCCCCGAGGTGAACATCACGTCGCTGACCTGGTCCGGGGTGAGCCGGTCGATGGCCTTGTGCGCCGCGCGGGACGCGGTGCCCAGGCCGAGGAACTGTCCCCACGTCAGGCCGGCCGCGCCGCTTGCCCCCGGCAGGGACACGGTGGTGGTGAGCGCGGGCAGGCCGGCATCCGCCCGTTTCAGTTCGGCCGTGTAGTCGGTGCCGAGGAAGGACGCGGCGGCGAACAGGGCTCTGGCACCTGACCTGCGCAGAACGTAGGACAGTTCCCGCGCCTTGAACCGGGTGTTGAGCGGTACGACGATGCCCCCGGCTCCCTGGATGCCGAGGGCCGCCACGATCCACTCCACCGAGTTGGGCGCGCACAGGCCGACCCGGTCGCCGGGGCCGATGCCCAGGGCCTGCGCCGAGGCGACCGCCCGGACCATGTGATCCTCCAACTCGCGAAAGCCGATGCGCCGGTCCCCGTCGACGAGTGCGGTGGAGTCACCGAACCGCCGCGCGGCGGCCCTGACCACGTTCGGGATGCTCTGGAATGCCAGGTCGTGTCGCATGACGGGACTCCGTTCAGCCACGGTCGTCGGCGGTGAGGCGCAGCAGCCGCTTGGCGATGATGTTCCGCTGGATCTGGGACGTGCCGCCGTACACGGACGCGGCCCTGGAGTACAGGTAGTCCTTGAAGACCTCCCCGCCCTCCCCGTACAGCTCCTCGGGGAACACCTTCAGCGCCGTCTCGTACAGCCGCTGCTCGGCCCGGGTCATCAGCAGTTTGTCGACGGAGGACTCCGGGCCCGCGGCCCGTCCGGCCAGTCGCTCGGCGGTGCGGCGGCGGGAGTGGGCGACCAGGACGTGGTAGTCGACCACGCACCGGCCGATGTCCGACAGCAGCCCGTCCGGAAGGCTGCCGCGGCTCTCTCGCGCGCGGTGGCGCAGCCGCTCCACCAGCAGCCCGTACTTCGACAGGTGTCCGGTGTCGAGAGCGTTGCGCTCATACGCCACGGTGGTCATGGCCAGCGCCCAGCCGTCCCCTTCGGCGCCGACGCGGTCGGACTCGGTCAGGCGGACGTCATCGAGGAACAGCTCGCAGAACTCGTCGTCGCCGCTTGCCGCGCGCAGCGGGCGCACCGTCACACCGGGGCGGTCCAGGGGCAGGACGAACGCCGAGATGGAGGCGTGCGCGGGCGCGGTGAGGCCGGTGCGGGCCAGCAGCAGACACAGATCGGAGTACTGGGCGTAACTCGTCCACAGCTTCTGGCCGTTGACGGTGTAGTGGCCGTCTTCGCCGCGGTCGGCGCGGGTGCTCAAGCCGGCCAGGTCCGAGCCGGCGCCCGGTTCGCTGAAGCCCTGGCACCAGACGTCGTCGCCCGCGAGCATCCGCGGCAACAGACGCCGGCGCTGTTCCTCGGAGCCGAACTCCAGCAGCGCGTGTGCGAGATAGCCGATGCGGGGCACTCCGGGCGCGCCCCGGGCCCCCAGTTCGTCGCTGACCGCGACCTGGTGCAGGGCGGTCAGTCCGCGTCCGCCGTACTCCCGCGGCACGTCGAGACCGACCCAGCCGCCGGAGTGCAGCATGCGGTGCCAGCGGTGCAGGAAGACGGGGACCGGCTCGTCGGCGCCGCGCGCGGGGAGCGGGTGGCCGGCGAGCCAGGCGCGGAAGTCGCGGCGCAGGCGGTCCAGGTCGCAGGGGTCGCCGAAGTCCAGCGGCTGATCACTCATCGCGTCATCTCCGGTCCGGCGGGGGCCGGGGCGTCCTCGGCCGCGGCACAGCGGGACTCCTCGGCCAGGACCGGCAGCAGGTCGTCCGTGGTCGCCAGCAGCCGGGCCCCGACCAGGACCCGGCGCAGGTAGAGGTGGGCGACGTGCTCCCAGGTCTGGGCGATGCCGCCGAACACCTGCATGCCCGCGTACACCGCCTCGACCGCCGAGGTGTTCACCTCGGCCTTGGCGACCCGTGCGGCCGTCAGTGCGAGGTCCGGCGGCTCGTGGTCCAGGCACCAGGCGGCGTAGCGGGTCGCACTGGTGCAGACCTCCACCAGGACCCGGGCGTCGGCGAGCAGGTGCTGTACGGCCTGGAAGGACCCGATCGGCCGTCCGTACTGGCGGCGGTCGCGGGCGTACCGCGTGCTCAGTTCCACGAACGCGTGCGCCGCGCCGACCAGTTCGGCGGCCACGACGACCAGGGCGTACGCCTGCCAGCGCCGCCGGCCGTCGGGGCCGAGCCGTCCGACGACCTCCCCGCCGCCGTCGCCCGGGACCGCGCGCACACCACGGAGCAGATCGGCGGTCCGCACCGGCGGGCCGAGGCCGGCCCGCCGCACGGTCCCGTCGGGCTCGACGCAGAGCGCGCCGTCGGCCGCGTCGCTGTCCCAGGCGACGAGCGGCGACCGATGCGGACCGGGAAAACGCAGGTCACGGGCGAGAGCGATGGTGGGGCGGGACGCCGCGGCCGGATGTTCGAGCAGGCGCAGCAGCTCCGGGGCGAGGAGAGCCGTGCCGAGCAGGGACGTCGTCAGCGGTTGCCTGCCGTGCTCCTCGGCGAGCAGCGCGCACTCCTGCGCCGTCGCGGCCGGCGGGGAGGCCAGGCGCAGTTCACCGAGGCCCAGTTCGTCCAGCGCCTGCTGCGCGGTGGCGCGGGCCAGCGGGTTGATCTCGTCGGCGCGGTCGACGCGGTGCCGGGCCGCGAACGACCGCAGCGCGTCACGGACCAGGGTGAACTCCTCGGGCTCCACGCTCAGTCCACCTCGGATGCGGCCGGGCGGCGGTCCGCACGGGAGGCCAGTTCGTTGATGACTCGGATGTGGTCCGGGCTGGTCATCGTGGACCGCTCGGCCAGCAGGGCGGCCTCCATGCCGCCTCGCGACACCTGTTCCACCACGGCCGCCAGTGCCGCCTTGGTGGCCCGCAGCGCCTCCGCGGGCTGGGCGGCCAGCCGGTGGGCGAGCGCGAGAGCGTCGTCCATCAGGTTTCCGGCGGGGACCGCGCGGTTGGCCAGCCCCAGTTCGACGGCGGTGGCCGCGGGGATGCGGTCGCCGGTGAAGAGGTACTCCTTGACCCGCAGCAGGCTGGTCAGCAGCGGCCACAGCGTCACACCGCCGTCGCCCGCCACCAGGCCCACCGACACATGGGGGTCGGCGAGGTAGGCGTCCTCGGCCATCAGGACCAGGTCGCACCCGAGGGCCAGGCTGCAACCGAGCCCGACCGCCGGTCCGTTGACGGCCGCGACCACGGGAAGGGGAAAGCGGATCAACTCCGTCTGGATGGTCCGGTCGAGGCGGATCGAGCGCTCCCGCAGCTCCGGGTCGTGATGGTGGCGGAGCAGGTGGTCGAAGTCGCCGCCCGCGCTGAACGCCCGTCCCGCCCCGGTCAGGACGACCGCCCGGGCCCCGGGGTCCTCCGCCAGCTCGCGCCACACCTCGGACAGCCGGCGGTGCAGTTGCTCCGATACACCGTTGAGTCGTTCGGGCCGGTTCAGGGTGACGACGCGGACGTCGCCGTCGGCGGCCACGGTCAGGACGGGGCTCACGTCGCTCATGCGGCGATGGTATTGAAGGTCGGACCGATACTGTCAATGGCCTTGCCGAAATACGAGAATTCCATTCTCGAAGGACGATCCGGTGTCGCGGCGCTCGACCACCGCGGGCACGCCGTAGGGCAGGAGTCAGTCGTCGGCTGCCGGCAGGTCCACCAGCTCTCGCCCGTCCACCTCGGTGGCGGCCCGTGCGAAGCCGCACACGTGGCGGCTCATCCGCCGGTGTGCCGCCTCCGCGTCGCCCGCCCGGATCGCTTCGGTGATCCGCGCGTGGGCGCGGGCGGTGAGCCGGCGGATGCGCACGTCCATGAACTGCGCCAGGTCCGTGGAGGCGTGGATCGACTCCGAGAGCGCGGCGAGGAAGCCGATGAGCAGTTCATTGCCGCCGGCCCTCGCCACGGTGTTGTGCCAGCGGATGTTGGCTCGCAGGAACCGCGGCACGTCCTCGCCCGCCCCGGCCAGTTCGGCGTGAGCGGCGTCCAGGTCCGCCAGGTCCTCCTCGGTGCGGCGCCGTGCCGCCAGTGCCGCGCACGCCGGTTCGATCGCCTCGCGGGTCTCGTGCAGCGCCTCCAGCCGGATGCGCTGCCCGCGGATCACCAACTGCACCGTGTCGGCGAGGGACTGGCGTCCCGGACGACGCACGAAGGCCCCGCCGCCGCGCCCCGGCCGGATCTCGACCAGCCGTTCGACCTCCAGGATGCGCAGCGCCTCTCGCACCGTCGCCCGGCTGAGTCCCGTCTGCTCCACGAGCTGACGTTCCGGCGGCAGCGCCGTGCCCTCGCTGAACTCCCCGGACAGGATGCGCTCCCGTACCTCGGCCGCCAGCACGTCCGACGCCTTCGGCACGGTGAGCGTCCCGAAGCGCGGCGCGGGCTGCGTGTGTTCGGCGCTGGACACGGTGCGGGCCTCTCGTCGGGCGTCCCTGTTTCGGCTGGACCATTCAACACAGCCGGGACGGGAGCTGTCACATGACCATGCCCCCGTCCACCGGCAGGACCTGCCCGGTGACGAAGGAGGCGGCGTCCGAGGCGAGGAACACGAACGCCCCCGCGACCTCATCCGGTTCGGCCCACCTGCCGAGCGGGATGCGGGCGAGCATGCGCTCCGCGAACCTGGGGTCGGTGCGGATGGTCTGCGTCATCGGGGTCGCCGCCAGCGGCGCCAGGGCGTTGACCAGGATGCGCCTGCGCGCCAGTTCCCGGGCGAGCGACTTGGTGAGGCCGATGATGGCCGCCTTGGCCGCCGAGTAGTTCACCTGGCCGAGGGTGCCGGTGAGGCCGGCGGAGGACGTGACGTTGATGACCCTTCCGGTCCCGTCGGTCGGCAGGTGGGGCAGCGCCGCCTGGGTGCAGTGGAAGGCGCCCATCACATGGATCTCGATCAACTGCCGGACGGAGTCCTCCTCCAGCTTGTCGAACATCGCGGGCGCGGTGATTCCGGCGTTGTTGACGAGGATGTGCAGCGCGCCGCCGGCGAGCGCGGCGGCCCGGGACACCGCGCGGTCGGCGGCGGTCCGGTCCGTCACGTCGAGCGCCGCGCCGCCGGCGGTGAGCCCGGCGGCGGTGAGCCTCCCGGCCACGGCCGCCGCCGCGTCGCCGTCCACGTCGGTCACGAGCACCGCGGCCCCGGCGCGGGCCAGCGCCCCCGCCACCGCGGAGCCGATCCCGCCGGCGGCCCCGGTGACCAGCGCCGAGCGCCCCGTGAGGTCGAACAGTCCGGTACGGTCGGTCATGCTCGCTCCTGGTCGTAGAGGCAGGGATTCAGTAGCTGCGCGGGAGTCCCAGGGCGTGGGAGCCCAGATAGTTCAGGACCATCTCCTGGCTGACCGGTGCGATCCGCGTCAGCCGGGCCTCCCGGAAGAAGCGGGCCACCGGGTACTCCTCGGAGTAGCCCATCCCGCCGTGGGTCTGCAGGGCGCGGTCGGCGGCGATGAACCCGGCATCCGCGCACAGGTACTTGGCGGTGTTCGCCGCCCGCCCGCACGGGCGGCCGTTGTCGTACAGCCAGGTCGCCTTGCGCAGCACCAGCTCCGCCGCGTCGAGCCGGGCGAGTGAGTCGGCCAGCGGGAACTGGATGCCCTGGTTCATGCCGATGGGGCGGCCGAACACCTCTCGGTCGCGGCCGTACGCCACCGCCCGGTCCAGCGCCACCCGGCCGATGCCCAGCGCCTCGGCGGCGATCAGCATCCGTTCGGGGTTGAGGCCGTCGAGCAGATAGCGGAACCCCTGGCCCTCCTCGCCGACCCGGTCCCGGACGGGGACGCGCAGTTCGTCGATGAACAACTCGTTCGAGGTGACGGCGTTGCGTCCCATCTTCGGGATCGGCCGGATGTCCACGTGGTCACGGTCGAGGTCGGTGAGGAACAGGGTCATGCCGTCCGTCGGCCTGGCCGCCTCGTCGCGCCGGGACGTGCGGGTCAGCAGCAGGATCTTCTCCGACTCCACCGCCTTGGAGATCCACACCTTGCGGCCGCTGACGACGTAGTGGTCGCCGTCCCGGCGGGCGTACGTCGTGATGCTCGTCGTGTCCAGGCCGGCGCCGGGCTCGGTCACCGCGAAGCAGACATGCAGGTCGCCGTCGGCGATGCGGGGGAGCGTACGGCGCTTGAGCTCCTCGCAGCCGTGGACCACGACGGGGTGCATGCCGAAGATCGACAGGTGGATGGCGCCGGCGGCGTTCATCCCGCCCCCCGAGCGGGCCACCTCCTCCAGCAGCAGGGTGGCCTCGGTGATGCCGAGGCCGTGGCCGCCGTACGCCTCCGGGATGGTGATGCCGAGCCAGCCGCCGCCCGCGACGGCGGCGTAGAACTCCTCGGGGAAGGCGTGGTCGCGGTCCTTCTCCATCCAGTACCGGTCGTCGAAGTCGCGCAGGAGACCGGCCACGGCCTTGCGGATCGTCTCCTGGTCCTCGGTCAGCTCGAAATCCACGGCGGGGACCCCCTCTGCCGACTGCTGATGTGTGGAACATATCAAAGGTCAGACCAAAAGGGGCCGTCAACTGCCCGGTGCGGATCGCGGGTTGGTGCGGACGGGCCGGCCCGGCGGGCGAAAAGGGCCCGCATCGAGTGCGGACCCTTCGCGGCGGACGGCGGGTGTCAGGCCATGCCGCGTGCGGCGCGCTTGGCGGGGGCGGACTTCTTGGCGGTGGTCCGCTTCGCCGCCGTCTTCTGGGCTGCGGGGGTCTTCCCGGTCCGGGCCGTGGTCTCACCGGTTCCCGGGCCCGCCCCGGTGATACCGCCCAGGCAGAACTCCCACACGTCCTGCGCGCCGATCCGGGAGGGCTGCGCCCCGACCGGGGCAGCAGGCGCCTGGGCCGTGAACATCGCCGTCTGCATGATCAGGGAGGCGGTGCGGCGGGGCCGGGGCGCGACGGCCCGGCCGGACTCGACCGCGCCCTCCACCAACTCGGTGAACAAGGTGAGCAGGGGCAGATGCGCGGTGGCCACCTGATCGGGGTGGCTGACCAGCAACTGGATCGCGAAGTCGGTGAACAGGGGGGACTGCTGCCCCGCGCGGGGCGTGGAGGACTCGTACAGCAGTTCCACCGCGACCTTGAGCCGCTCCAGTGGATCCGCCATGGGCGCGACCTTCTCCCGCAATGCGGCGGCCGACCTCGACAGGGCGTCCTCGAAGAGGGCGAGCAGCAGTTCGTGCTTGCCGTCGAAGTGCTGGTAGAAGCTGCGCAGTGACTGGCGGGAGCGCTCCACGACCTCCTGCACGGTGAAGTCGGTGGTGCCCTTGTCGGCGATCAGTTCCTGTGCCGCGTCCAGGAAGCGCTGCACGCGCTGCTCGGCGCGCAGCTTCGCGGCACGCGTGGAACGCTCGACGGCGCGCTGCCGCCACGCGGGCTCGGGGGACTCGACCGGTTCGGCGGGGACGACTCTCATGGAAGAACCGTACTCCACATATGCGGAAAGAGGCGGCGGTCCCCCTACCGAGTCACGCTCCACACAGAACGAGACTCTTACTTGCTGTGTGCGAGAATGTTATTCTCGTCCGTAGGGCGCCGCACGAGGGGCCACGGGAGAGCGGAGGCCGTGCGTGGAGTTCGAACTCGACGAGGAGCAGCGGATGCTGCGCCGTACGGTGCGCGAGACGGTCGCCAAGGTGCGGGCGCAGCCCGTGGACCGGCAGTGGGAGACCTATCGGAAGCTCGGCTGGCTTGAGGCGCCTTCGCTGGAGCTGGTCCTCATCCTGGAGGAGCTGGGGTACGCGGCGGACCCGACCCCGTTCCTGGCCACCGCCACCTGGTTCGCGCCGCTGGCCGGCCGGCTCCCCGAGGGCAGTGGCACGGCCGTCCTCGACGGCACCGGCCGCTACGTCCTGGACGCCGACCGCGCCGACGAGGTCGCGCTGCTCACGCCCGACGGCGTCTCCGTCGTCCCTGGGGCGAGCCTGGGCGCCGAGCGCGTCGACGTCCTCGACCCGCACCTGCACGTGGCGCACGTCGACGCGGGCCCTCTCACCAGTGGCGTCCCCGACCTGGCCCTCGCGGGCCTCGCGGCCACCGCGGTCGGTGCCTGCCGCCGCATCCTCGACCTCGTTCTCGCGCATGTGAAGCAGCGCACGCAGTTCGACCGGCCGCTCGGCTCGTTCCAGGCCGTCAAGCACAAGGCCGCCGACATGCACGTGGCGATCGAACGCGCCCGCGCCCTCACCCACTTCGCCGCGCTGACCATCGCCGAGGACGACCCGCGCCGCGTCCAGGCCGCGCACATGGCCAAGGCGGCGGCGGGGGAGTGCCAGCGCCTGGTCGTCCGGCACGGTCTGCAGTCGTTCGGAGCGATGGGTTTCACCTGGGAGAACGAACTGCAACTGCACCTGAAGCGGGCCCAGGCATGCGACCTGCTGCTCGGCACCGCGTCCGCCCACAGGAAGGCCCTGCTGACCGCATGAAGCTCGCCGACGACCCCGAGGTGGAGACCTTCCGCGCGGAGTTCTCCGCCTTCCTCGACGCCCGTCTGCCCGCCGAGGCGGAGGCCCGCGAACGCTCCCGCTCCAGCGGCCACATCCCCGAGTGGGCCCGCCGCTGGCAGCGCACCCTCTTCGAGACCGGCTGGCTGCTGCCCGGCCGGCCGCCCGAGTACGGCGGCCGGAACGCCACGCTGCCCCAGCAGCTCGCCCACCTGGAGGAGTTGGCCCGCCGCCGGATCTACCACAGTTTCAACCCCCAGGGACTCGGGATCGTCGCGGCCTCCCTGCTCACCTTCGGCACCGAGGAGCAGAAGCGGCGCTGGGCCGTGCCGATCCTGCGCGCCGAGATCACCGCCGCGCTCGGCATGAGCGAACCCGAGGCCGGCTCCGACCTGGCCGCCCTGCGCACCCGGGCCGTCCTCGACGGGGACGTCTTCACGGTGAACGGGCAGAAGATCTGGACCTCCGGCGCCCACGACGCCGACGTGCTGCTGACCTTCGTGCGCACCGACCCGGACGTCCCCAAGCACCAGGGGCTCAGCGCGCTGCTGATCCCGACCGCCACCGACGGCGTCGAGTGCCGGCCCTTCGGGTCGATCGCCGCCGAGGACGACCACGACTTCAACGAGGTGTTCCTCACCGACGTACGCGTGCCCCGCGAGAACCTGGTCGGCCCGCCGGGCGAGGGCTGGCGGGTGGCCAACGGCTCCCTCGGCCACGAACGCACCCTGCTGTGGCTGTCGTACGCCGAACGCCTCCAGAACCTGGTCGACGACGCCGCGGACGTCGGCGGCGACCAGGAGTGGTACGCCACCCTCCGCATGGATCTGACGGCGCTGCGGCTGCTCGGCTACCGGCAGCTCGGCCCTGACCGGAACCCGGCCGAGACCTCCGTGCTCAAACTGCTCGGCAGCGAAGCCGTCCAGGCCGCCTCGCTGCACGCTTTGGAGGCGCACGGCGCCGACGGACTACGGCATCCCGCGCGCACCGGCCCCTATCACCACATGAACTACGAGCACTTCATCTCCAGTTGGTTCGAGCGGTACGCGCGCAGCTTCGCCGGCACCATCGCCGGCGGCACCAGCGAGATCCAGCGCAACATCATCGCCGAGCGCCTTCTCGGCCTACCGCGTTAGGACGCCGGTCATGGCACAGATCCTGTACGAAGCCGAAGACGGCGTCGCCGTCATCACGCTCAACCGTCCCGAGGCCGCCAACGCCCAGACCATGGCTTTCCTCGACGACCTCGACGGCGCCTGGACCCGTGCGGCCCGTGACGAGGAGGTCCGGGTGGTCGTGCTGCGGGCGAGCGGCCGGCACTTCTCCGCCGGGCACGACCTGAAGGACCGCTGGCCCGGCCCGGGCGAGATCACCCTGGAGTGGATCTACGACACGGAGACCCGCCGCTATCTGGAGTACGCGCTGAAGTGGCGCAACGTGCCCAAGCCCACCATCGCGGCTGTCCAGGGCAAGTGCATCGCCGCCGGACTGATGCTGTGCTGGCCCTGCGACCTGATCGTGGCCGCCGAGAACGCCGAGTTCTCCGACCCGGTGGTGCACATGGGCATCGGCGGGGTCGAGTACCACGGGCACACCTGGGAGCTGGGCCCGCGCAAGGCCAAGGAGATCCTGTTCACCGGCCGGCCGCTCACCGCGGGCGAGGCGGAGCGGGTGGGCATGGTCAACAAGGTCGTCCCGCTCGGCGAACTGGACGACTGCGCCCGTGAGCTGGCGGCGCGGATCGCGAGGATGCCGGCTTTCGGGCTGCGGCAGGCCAAGCGGGCCGTCAACCAGACCCTGGACGTCCAGGGCTTCTACGCCGCGCTCCAGGCCGTCTTCGACGTCCATCAGACCGGCCACGGCCACGCGCTGAGCGTGGACGGCTTCCCGATCCTGACCCGGCTGGACGACATGAAGCAGCGCCTCAAGCAGGACTGAGGACCACATCGACGGGGCGCACGTCGCCGCGATGTCCTGCGGGCGGCCCCCGGCGCACCGGGGTACGCGCAATGCGCTCCCCGACACGGGCGGGGCCGACCGCACGCCTCGTCACCCACGGCGGTCATGCGGTGCGGCAGCCGCCCGGAGTTCTCGTCGTCGGGCGGCGCCCGGTGCCGGGCGCGGTCCACCGTGGGTGCCTTGACGGGCACGTCGTCGCCGGCGCCGTCGAGGTGCGGCCCGCCCACGAGGAGGGTCCCGCGCCATGTGCGGCCTCTGCGGCGTCGTCGACCTCGGCGTCGGGCAAGTATGGGGTTCTCTTGTCTGAATCCTTGATTGACTGAAATGGAGAATGTAGTTTCCGACCAACCGAGCAGGGAGGCTGGGATGCGGTTCAAGGACAAGGTGGCGATCGTCACCGGAGCCGGCCAGGGCATCGGAGAGGGATACGCGAAAGCGCTGGCCGCCGAGGGCGCGCGGGTCGTCGTGGCCGAGCTGAACGAGCAGCAGGGACAGCGCGTCGCCAAGGAGATCGGCGACGCCCTCTTCGTGCGGACCGACGTCGGCGATCCGGCGTCCGCCCAAGCGCTCACCGACACGGTGATCCACGAGTTCGGACACATCGACCACCTGGTCAACAACGCCGCGATCTTCCAGGGCATGCGCCGCGAGGGCCTCACCAGCGTCGACTACGACTACCTCGACCGGTTCCTCAAGGTGAACCTGCTCGGCGCACTGCACCTGACCCGCGCCGTGCTGCCGCATCTGAAGGCGGGCTCGGCCATCGTCAACCAGTCGTCCACCGCGGCATGGCAGGCCACCGGCTTCTACGGCCTCGCCAAGGCCGGCATCAACCACCTCACCGCCTCCCTCGCCGCCGAACTCGGCGACCGAGGCATCCGCGTCAACGCGATCGCGCCCGGCCCGACGGACACGGAGGGGTCCCGCGACATCATCCCGGAGCAGGCCCGCGAGGCGCTGGTGCGGTCGCTGGCACTCAAACGCATGGGACAGCCGGCGGACCCGGCGGGCCTGCTGTTGTTCCTGCTCTCCGACGCGGCGAGCTGGGTGACCGGCCAGGTCGTCGCCGTCGACGGCGGATCGGTGGTGCGGCTGTGAACACCCCCACCAGGTCCCAGCTGATCGACGGCAAACTCGTCACCGCCGAGGCGGCCTTCGCCTCACACAATCCCGCCACCGGGGAACTGGTCGGACACGCGCCCGATGCGACGCCCGCGGACGCCGCGGCGGCCGTCGCCGCCGCCCGCCGCGCCTTCGACACCACCGACTGGCCCACCGACCGCGCCCTGCGGCTGCGCTGTCTGCGCCGGCTCCACCAGGCCCTCTGCGAGCACCGCGAGGAACTGCGCGAACTGACCATCGCCGAGGCCGGCGCGCCCCGCCAGCTCACCCACGGCCCACAGCTCGACGAGCCGATCGGCATCGTGGAGTACTACGCCGACCTGCTGGAGAGCTACGAGTTCACCGAGGACCTGGGCGAGAGGGAGTCCCGCGGACAGCGTCACCACCGCTGGGTGGAGAAGGAACCGGCCGGCGTCGTCGCCGCGATCCTGCCGTACAACTTCCCCAACCAGCTCGCCCTGGCCAAGCTCGCCCCGGCGCTCGCCGCCGGCTGCACCGTCGTCCTCAAGGGCGCCCCGCAGACCCCGCTCACCACCCTCGCCCTCGGCGAACTGATCGCCGAGCACACCGACATCCCGCCCGGCGTCGTCAACGTCCTCAGCTCCTCCACCCCTGAGGTCGGCGCGGTGCTCACCACCCACCACGGCATCGACGC
The DNA here is from genome assembly GCF_057537855.1 of Streptomyces diversicolor. Classification (NCBI taxonomy): domain Bacteria; kingdom Bacillati; phylum Actinomycetota; class Actinomycetes; order Kitasatosporales; family Streptomycetaceae; genus Streptomyces; species Streptomyces diversicolor. The sequence continues at coordinate 93,247 of NZ_BAAJXA010000018.1, read as the reverse complement.
GGTCACCTTCACCGGCGCCACCGCCACGGGCCGGCGCATCATGGCCGCCGCCTCCGGATCGGTGAAACGGGTCTTCCTCGAACTCGGCGGCAAGTCGGCCATGATCATTCTGGACGACGCCGACGTCACCAAGGCCGGCCTGTTCGCCGCCTTCACCATCTGCTCCCACTCGGGTCAGGGCTGCGCCCTCACCTCCCGGCTCCTCGTGCCGCGCGCCCGGCACGACGAGATCGTGCGGACGGTCGCGGCCGGACTGGACCGCGTCCGGGTCGGCGACCCCACCGACCCGCGGACGAACATGGGCCCGCTCATCAGCGAGGAGCAGCGCGACAAGGTCGACGGCATGGTGCGCCGGGCCGTCGCCGACGGAGCCGTCCTGGTCCGCGGCGGCAAGCGCATCGACCCGGGCTTCTTCTACGCGCCCACCCTGCTCGCCCAGGTCGACCCGGACAGCGAGATCGCGCAGGAGGAGGTCTTCGGCCCGGTGCTCGCCGTGATCTGCTACGACGACGAGGAGGACGCCGTCCGCATCGCCAACAACAGCAGGTACGGGCTGTCCGGCGCGGTGCACGGCGCCGACGAGGAGCGGGCGATCCGGATCGCCCGCCGCATCCGCACCGGCACCTTCTCCATCAACGGCGGCAACTACTTCGCCCCCGACGTGCCCTTCGGCGGCTACAAGCAGTCGGGCATCGGCCGGGAGAGCGGACGGGCCGGCTTCGAGGAGTTCCTGGAGACCAAGGCGTTCGGCCGGGTCGTCGTGCCCGAGGAGCGGGCATGAGGCCGCTGGAGGGGATTCGCGTCCTGGAAGTCGCGATGTACGGCTTCGTGCCCTCGGCCGGTGCCGTCCTCGCGGACTGGGGCGCCGACGTGGTCAAGGTCGAGCACGCGGTCACCGGCGACCCGCAACGCGGACTGCGCCAAACCGGCGCCTTCACGGTGGAGGGCGACCCCAACCCCAACGTCGCCCACGCCAACCGCGGCAAACGCTCCATCGGCCTCGACATGGCCACCCCCGAGGGCCGTGAGGTGCTGCACGAACTGGTCCGGGACGCCGATGTCTTCCTCACCAGCTTCCTGCCCGCCTCCCGCACCCGGCTCGGCATCGACGTCGGCGACATCCGCGCCGTCAACCCGCGGATCGTCTACGCCCGCGGCAGCGCCCTCGGCCCCCGCGGAGCCGAGTCCGACCGGGGCGGCTACGACATGACCGCGTTCTGGGCCCGGGCCGGCACGGCCGCCAGCATCACCCCGCCCGGCACACAGGGCATGATCAGCCCGCCCGGACCGGCCTACGGCGACACCGTCTCGGGCACCAACCTGGCCGGCGGCATCGCGGCGGCGCTGCTGCGCCGGGAACGCACCGCTGAGCCGTCCGTGGTCGACGTCTCCCTGCTCGGCAGCGGCCTGTGGGCGCTCGGCCACTCCATCGGCCTGTCCCTGCACCTGGACCGCGCCTGGGAGGGCGTCACCCCCAGCACGCACGCCTCGCCCGCCAATCCGCTGACCGGCCTCTACCGCACCCGCGACGACCGGTACGTCTCCTTCGTGATGCTCCAGCCCGCGAAGTTCTGGGCCAACGTGTGCCACTGCGTCGGCCGCCCCGACCTCGCGGACGACCCCCGTTTCGCCACCGCCGAATCCATCGCCGCGCACACCAGGGACGCGGTGAAGATCCTGCGCGAGGTGATCGCCACCCGGCCGCTCGCCGAGTGGTCGGAGCGGTTCGCCGCGCTGGACGGCCCCTGGGCACCCGTGCAGGACACCCTTCAGGCCGCCGCCGACGCCCAGGTACGCGCCAACGGCTACATCGGGCAGGCCGGCGACCTCGAACTCGTCACCAGCCCGGTTCAGTTCGACGTCGAGGACACCACTCTCGGCCCCGCCCCGGAGTTCGCCGCGCAGACGGAGGAGATCCTGACCGAGCTCGGCTACGACTGGGACCGCATCCTCGCCCTCAAAGCGAGCGGGGCGGTCACCTGACCCACCCTTCCCGACCTCCCCCGGACGACGGCGTCCGGGCCTTTCGAGGAGGCACCATGCGCAGGCTGCTCACCGGCGGTGTCACCGCGGTCGCGGTGCTCCTGGCCGCCGGCTGCTCCACCCGGTCCGGCGACGGCACCGACTCCGCGCGGCGAAACGGCCCCACCGCGCAGGCGACCCAGGCCACGTCGTCCGACTTCGGCACGCTCAAGGACGTGTGCGGCCCCGGCACCGCCGACAAGTCGTCCGTCCAGGGCGTCACCGACGACGCGATCCAGGTCGGTGTCCTCTCCGACATCGGATTCACCAAGAAGTCCGAGTTCGTGGACGCGGCGAAGGTCTTCACCTCCTGGTGCAACGACGCGGGCGGCATCAACGGCCGCGCGATCGAACCGGTCGACCGGGACACACGGCTCACCGAGGTCCGTCAGCGGACCCTGGAGGCATGCAAGGAGGACTTCGCGCTGGTCGGCGGCGCAGCCGCCCTGGACAGCCTGGGTGTCAAGGACCGGCTGAAGTGCCTGCTGCCCGACTTCCCCGCCCAGACCAGCCAGATCGGCGCCATCGGCTCCGACCTCCAAGTGGTCGCGTCACAACCGACCGCCGGGTATTTCCAGTACCCCGGCTACTACAACTGGCTGCTGAAGGAGAAGTACCCGGGCTCCGCCCGCAAGGTCGGCGTCATCGCGGGTGACTCGCCCGTCACCAAGGTGATGTCCGCCCAGTTCGAGGAGGCGGTGGCCGGCCTCGGCGGCAAGGTCTCCTACACCGACCTGTACCCGGCCTCCGGCGTCTCCGACTGGACACCGTACGCGCAGTCGATCAAGAAGGAAGGGGTCAAGGGACTCGTCTTCCTCGGTGACTTCGCGAGCCTGGCGAAGCTGGAGCAGGCCCTCACCGCCATCGACTACGCGCCCGACTGGATCGACGCCAACTCCAACGCCTACGGCCCCGCCTTCCCGCGACTGGCGGGCACCGCGCTGGCCAAGCAGCACAACTACGCCGAACTGTTCGCCACAGCACCGCTGGAGAGCGCGGCCGGCAACCCCGCCACCCAGCAGGTCCTCGACCTGTTCAAGAAGTACGCGCCCGGAAAAGAGGTGTCCTACGGCGTACTGCGTGCCTTCTCTGCCTGGCTGCTGTTCACCACGGCCGCCCGCGACTGCGACACCCTGACCCGCGCCTGCGTGTACGACAACACCAGGAGGAACACCGACTGGACCGCGGGCGGTCTGCAAGCCCCCTTCGACCTGGCCTCGAAGGAACCGACCAGGTGCTACTCGGTCGTGGAAGCCACCCCCAAGGGCTGGCAGCCGGCGGACTTCGAGCCCGACCAGGGCGCGTTCCGCTGCGACGGCCCCATCTACAAGTACCAGGGCGACTACGGCACACCCGCCACCCTCGCCTCCGTGGGCAAGTCCCTGTCCGACCTGACCTGACCTGACCTGAACGTGAACGGGAGCTGAGTGACGTGAAGGTACGCGTCGACCCCGAGCGCTGCCAGGGGCACACCCTGTGCGCCATGCGCGCCCCGAAGGTATTCGAACTGAGCGAGATCGACGGCCACTCCTCCCCGGTCAGCGAGGAGGTCCCCGACGACCAGCGGAACCAGGTGGTGGAGGCCGTGCGGTCCTGCCCCGAGCGAGCGATCAGCGTCTTCTGAGGGGCGCGGCCGACACGAGGAGAAGACACACCATGACCGCATCCGAGCCGCACGACGACAGCCGCAAACAGCCCCGGGTCCACTTCGACCGGCACGCCCCGAAGTACCGCGACCAGTTCGAGGCACAGACCCGTACCTTCCACGCGGGCTGCCCGCTCGCCTGGTCCGACACCTACGGCGGACACTGGGTCGCCGCCGGCAACCGTGAGCTGCTCGCCTTCGCCCGCGCCGGGCAGCGGCTCTCCAACGACCACGACGTACACGGGGAGCGCCGCGGCTACCAGGGCATCAGCATTCCCGCGCCGCAACGCGGCAGGGGCTTCCGCGGCGGCTTCCTGGAGATGGACCCGCCCGAGCAGCGTGCCTACCGCAACGCCCTCAACCCCTACCTCTCCCCGGCGGCCGTCACCCGCTGGATCCCGTTCGTCGACGAGGTCGTCCGTGCCTGCCTCGACGAGCGGATCGAGTCCGGCCGGATCGACTTCGTCGACGACCTCGCCAACATCGTCCCGGCCGTCTTCACCCTCGCCATGATGGGCATCCCGCTCGCGAAGTGGCAGCTGTACAGCGAGCCGGCCCACGCCGGCGTGTACACGCCGCCCCAGTCCCCGGACATGGCGCGTGTGGTCGAGGCACACATGGCCATGATCAAGGACATCGGCGCCGCCCTGCACGAGGTCCGCGCCCACCCGCGCCCCGGCCTCGTCAACGCGCTCGCCCGCATGGAGACGGACGGCGAACCCCCTTGCGAGGCGGACCTGATCGGTTCCCTCACCCTGCTGATCGGCGGTGGTTTCGACACCACCACCGCCCTGACCGCACACGCCTTGGAGTGGCTGTCCGAGCACCCCGCCGAACGGGCCCGGCTGAGCCGGGAGCGCGACACCCTGCTCGACACGGCCACCGAGGAATTCCTGCGGTACTTCACGCCGGCGCCGGGCGACGCGCGGACGGTCGCGGAGGACTGCGAGATCGCCGGAAAGGAGTTCAAGGAGGGCGACCGCATCTGGCTGTCGTGGGCGATGGCCAACCGCGACCCGGCCGTCTTCCCCGACCCCGACCGCGTCGACCTCGAACGCGGCGGCAACCGCCACACCGCCTTCGGCCTCGGCATCCACCGCTGCATCGGCTCCAACGTGGCCCGCACCGTCTTCAAGCGCATGCTGCTCCAGGTGCTCGACCGCATCCCGGACTTCGTCTGCGACCCCGAGGGCACCGTGCACTACGAGACCATCGGGGTCATCCAGGGCATGCGCCACCTGCCCGCCGCGTTCCCACCCGGCCCGCGCCTCGGCCCCGGTCTGGACGAGACGCTGACAATCCTCCAGCGGGCGTGCGACGAACAGGGACTGGCCGAGCCCGTGACGGTGCGCAAGGCGAAGGCGAACCTCCGTTGACCGCGCCCCACGCCGGGCCCGCCCGGCCGCAGCCCCAGCCGGACCAGGAGACCGAGTTCTTCTGGGCCTCCGGCCGCGACGGGCGGCTCCGTTTCCGGTCCTGCACCGACTGTTCCGCCCTGATCCATCCGCCCCAGCCGGTGTGCCGCCACTGCCGCGGCCACGACACCGCGATCCGCGAGGTGTCCGGCCGGGCGATCCTGATCGGCTTCACCGTCAACCACCGCTTCCCGCACCCCGGACTGCCCACGCCGTTCGTCGTCGCGCAGGTCGCGATCGAGGAGGACCCCCGGGTCCGCCTCACCACGAACGTCGTCGGCTGCGCGCCCGAGGACCTGCGCCTCGGCATGCTCATGGAGGTCGCCTTCGAGCAGGCCGGCGACACCTGGCTGCCACTGTTCCGCCCCGCGGCCGACCAGCCGGACCCGGCCCCGCTTCCGCGCGACGACCCGCCCCCCGAACGCCTGCGGGACCACGTCCGCCGCACACGGACGCACCGCAAGTTCGAGGACCGTGCCGTCATCAGCGGCGCCGGGGCCTCCCGCATCGGCCGCCGCCTCATGGTCCCGCCCCTGCACCTGACCGTGCAGGCATGCGAGAGGGCCGTCGCCGACGCGGGGCTCACCCTCGACGACATCGACGGCCTGTCGACCTACCCGGGCGGCGGCGCGTACGGCGGCTTCGCCGAGGGAGGCGTCACCGCGCTGGAGTCGGCGCTCGGCATCCGCCCCGTCTGGCACAACGGGGCAGGGGAGACCTTCGGACCCGGGGGCTCCGTGATCGCCGCCATGCTCGCGGTGGCCGGCGGCCTCGCCCGGCACGTGCTGTGCTTCCGCACCGTGTGGGAGGCGACGTACGCCGAACTCATCCGCCGGGGAAGGCTCCGACCACCCCAAGGGAGCACCGCCGACGGCTGGTTCAAGCCGTTCGGGGCCGTCTCGCCCGCGATCATGCTGGCGATGAACGCCCAGCGGCACATGCACCGCTACGGCACCACGCGCGAGACACTTGGCTGGATCGCCCTCAACCAGCGCGCCGGCGCCGCCCGCCACCCGGACGCGATCTACCGGGACCCGCTGACCATGGACGACTACCTGTCGGCCCGCCCGATCTCGACCCCCTTCGGCCTCTACGACTGCGACGTCCCCTGCGACGCCGCCACCGCCGTCGTCGTCTCCGCCGCCGAGACCGCACCCGACCTTCGCGAACCCCCGGTCCGCGTCGAGGCCGTCGGGACGCAGATCGTCGAACGCCCCGAGTGGGACCAGGCGACGCTCACCCACGAGCCCCAGGTACTCGGCCAGGCCGCGCACCTGTGGACCCGCACCGACCTGCGCCCCGCCGACGTGGACGTGGCCCTGCTCTACGACGGCTTCACCTTCAACTGCCTGTCCTGGATCGAGGCGCTCGGCTTCTGCGGCATCGGCGAGGCCCGCGACTTCCTGGACGGCGGCAAGAACATCGCCCGCGACGGGGTCCTCCCGCTCAACCCGCACGGCGGACAGCTCTCCCACGGCCGCACCCATGGCATGGGGCTGCTCCACGAGGCCGTCGTCCAGGTGCGCGGCGAGGCGGACGCCCGCCAGGTGCCGGACGCGCGCACGGCGGTGGTCTCCAGCGGCGGGCTCACCCCCAGCGGCGTACTCCTGCTCAGGACGGACGGATGACCTCGACCGAACCCGAACTCGCCACCGGCGTCCACCGGGAGGTGGCGGACGCGCACGGCGTCCCCGCCTCCGCGCTGGTCGCCGAGGCCGCCCGCCCCCGGGCCGTGATCGTGGCCCTGCACGGCGGGGCCACCACCTCAGCCTACTTCGACCACCCCGGCCATCCCCGGCTCTCCCTGCTGCGCACCGCCGCCGCGGCCGGCTTCACCGTCATCGCCCTCGACCGTCCCGGCTACGGCAGTTCGGCCGGACACGACGAGCACCTGCGGACCGTCGAACAGCGCACCGACTTCGCCTTCGCCGCCGTCGGCGCCCTCCTTGTGGACCGGGACGGCGGCCTCGGCGTGTTCCTCTGGGCGCACTCGGCCGGCTGCGAGCTGACCGTCCGGATGGCGAGTGATCCGCGCGGTGCCGGCCTGCTCGGCGTGGAACTCGCCGGCATGGGCCGCACCCACCACCCCAAGGTGCTCACCGCGATGGAGGAGTGGCGGCGCGACCCCGGCCGCACCCGGCCCAACCTGCGCGGCGCGCTGTGGGACCCGCCGCACGCCTACCCGCCCGACGTCTACGGCGGACGCGGCATCGGCGCCACCTCACCGTCGTACGAGGGACGCCGGGAGGACTGGCAGGACGAGTTCGCGCGGCTCGCCGCACGCGTGCAGGTCCCCGTCCACATCACCCTCGCCGAGTACGAGCAGGTGTGGACGAACGGCCCGGAGGGACTGGCCGACCTCGCCTCCATGTTCACCGGATCGCCCCGCCTGGTGCTGCACGAGCAGGCGGGCGCCGGCCACAACACCAGCGTCAGCCGTGCCGCCCTCGCCTACCACCTGCACGTCCTGGCCTTCGTCGAGGAGTGCGCGCTCGGCGTGCCGGCCCTGCCGTCGCAGCGGGGCCGGCGCGATGGGTGAGTCCGCGAGCGCCGCCCTGCTGGTCGTCCGGGTCGTGCTCGGCGTGGTCATGGCGGCCCACGGCTGGAACCACTGGCGCGGCGGGGGCGGCATCGCCGGCACGGCACGCTGGTTCGCCGGCCTCGGCCTGCGCCGCCCGCGCCTGCAGGCGTGGTGCAGCGTGGTCACGGAGATCGGCGCGGGAGTGCTGCTGGCGGCGGGCCTGTTCACCCCGCTGGCCTGCGCCGCCGTCCTGTCGGTGATGCTGGTCGCCGGGCTGCTCGCCCACCGCCCGCACGGCTTCTTCGTCTTCAAGGAGGGCTACGAGTACGTCCTCGTCCTGGGCGTGCTCGCGGTGGCACTCGGGGCCTGGGGACCCGGCAAGTACGCGCTCGACACGGCGGCGGACCTCGCCGTGACCGGATGGGCGGGCGCCGGCCTGGTGCTCGCGGTGGCCGTGCCGGCGACGGGCGGGCTGCTCGCCGCGTTCTGGCGGCCACGGGAGACGACGTGAGAGGACGACGTGACATGCGGGTCGGTTTCATCGGACTGGGCAGCCAGGGCGCGCCCATGGCACGGCGGATCATCGAGGCGCGGTACGAGACGACCCTGTGGGCACGCGGGTCCGCCACGCTCGCCCCGTTCGCGGACACCGCCGCGAAGACCGCGGGGTCGCCGGTCGAACTGGCCGCCGCCAGCGACGTGGTGTGCCTGTGCGTCGTGGACGACGCCGACGTCGAACAGCTGACCACCGGGCCGGACGGTGTCCTCGCGGGGCTGCGCCCGGGAGGGGTGCTCGTGGTGCACTCCACCGTTCACCCCGAGACCTGCCGCCGGCTGGAGGAGCGGGCCCGCGTCCAGCGGGTCGCCGTCCTGGACGCGCCGGTCAGCGGTGGCGGACGGGGCGCGGAGCAGGGGACCCTGCTCGTCATGGCGGGCGGCGATCCGCAGGTCTTCGCCTTCTGCCGACCGCTGTTCGCCACATACGGCGATCCCGTCGTCCATCTCGGGCCGACCGGCGCCGGACAGCTCGCCAAACTCCTCAACAACGTGCTGTTCACGGCTCAGTTGGGGCTGGCGGCGGACGCCCTCGCGCTCGGGGACCGGCTCGGTCTTGACTCCGCGGCGCTGGGCCGGATCCTGCCCCGCGGCAGCGCGGCGAGTTTCGCCCTGGAGCGGATCGTCGACGCGGGCGGCTCCCTGGAGCGCATCGCCGCGCACGCGGGCGGGCTGCTGGCCAAGGACGTGCGGCTCTTCACGGACATCGTCGAGACCGCCGCTTCGGGTGGCGAGCGGCGACCGGGCCCGGTGCAGGAAGCGGCCCGCTCCACCCTGGACGCGATGAGCCGGTGAGGCCCGGCGCCGCGGCGGGCACCTCCCTTGTGTCCGCTCGGGCACTCGCCGAACGGTGTCGGAAACAGTATTCTCCTCATCGAGAGTATCGTTATCGTTCGTCTCGCCGAGTCCTGTGCCCTCCCGCGAGCAGACACGGAGGTTCCCCGCATGGCCCCTGTCCTCACCGTCACGCCCACGCCACCCGGACCAGGCGACGGGGCGGCCGGCTGATGGCGCCGCGGGACAGGGCGCGGCGGCCACCCGTACTGCTTCGGGCGGCACGGCTGCTCGACATCGACAAGGGCGAACTCGTCGAACCGGGCGCACTGCTGGTGACCGGCGAGCACATCACCGAGGTGGGACGGCCGAGCCGGCTCCCCGAGGACACGGTGGTACGCGACCTCGGTGACGTCACCCTGATGCCCGGCCTGATGGACATGGAGGTCAACCTCTTCCTCGGCGGTCCCGACCACCGCAGCCCGCTCATCCCGGTGCAGGAGGACCCGGCCGTGCGGACCCTGCGCGCGGCGGCCAACGCCCGCCGGACCCTCAGACGCGGCTACACCACCGTGCGCAACCTCGGCCTGTTCGTGCAGACGGGCGGCGTCCTCCTCGACGTCGCGCTGAAGAAGGCCATCGACCTCGGCTGGGTCGAAGGCCCGCGCGTGGTGCCCGCCGGGCATGCCATCGCACCGACCGGAGGACACCTCGACCCGACCATGTTCCAGGCGTTCGCCCCGGGCGTGCTGCCGCTCACCGTGGAGGAGGGCATCGCCGACGGCGTGGCCGAAGTGCGCAAGGCGGTCCGCTACCAGATCAAGTACGGCGCACGGGTCGTCAAGGTGTGCGCGTCCAACGGGGTCATGTCGCACACCGGTCCGGCGGGCGCCCAGCAGTACTCGGACGAGGAACTGCGCGCCATCGTGGACGAGGCCCACCGCGCGGGCGTGAAGGTCGCCGCGCACTGCATGGGCGACTCCGCGATCCGGGCCGCGGTGCAGGCCGGCGTCGACTGCATCGAGCACGGCTTCCTGGCGAGCGACGCCACCCTCGACCTGATGGTGGAGCGCGGCACCTTCCTGGTCGCCACCACCTCCCTGACGGAGGGGATGGACACCGAGCACGCCGATCCCGCCCTCAGGGCGAAGGCGGCCGATGTCTTCCCGCGTGCCCGTGAGTCCACGGCCCGCGCGATCCGGCGCGGTGTGAAGGTCGCCCTCGGCACCGACGCCCCCGCGATCCCGCATGGCAGGGGAGCGCTGGAGCTGCGCGCCCTGGTGGACCGCGGCATGCGGCCCGTGCAGGCGCTGCGCGCGGCCACCACGGTCGCCGCCGACCTGATCGACGCCCACGACCGGGGACGCCTGGAGCCCGGTCTCCTCGCGGATGTCGTCGCCGTGCCCGCAGACCCGCTCGCCGACGTCTGCGTCACGGAGCGGGTGACCTTCGTGATGAAGGGCGGTCAGGTGTACCGCGACGACACACCGGAGCCCTGACCCCACGACCACCCGGTCGGCCGAGTCGGGCCCGCGGGCCGGCCGCGACCCCGCCCCACGGCGGTGCGGGGCCCGCGGACCGCACCGGTGCCGGCGCCGACCATCGCACGCAGCGCGGTCTCCCGGCACCGACCGGGTGTTCCCACCGCCGCCCCGAGCCGCGAAGAAGGAGTCCCACGAGATGTACGACTACGTGATCGCGGGCGCCGGATCGGCCGGCTGTGTGCTGGCCGAACGGCTCTCACGCGACCCCGGTGTCCGGGTGCTGCTCGCCGAGGCGGGCGGCCCCGGCCGCCACCCCTGTCTGCGCATTCCCAAGGGCGTCGGGAAGCTCTTCGGTGACCCGTCCTACTCCTGGCACTACCGCACGCGCCCGGTACGGCCCGGCGGGAACCCGGACATGTGGGTGCGCGGCAAGGTGCTCGGCGGATCGAGTTCCGTCAACGGCATGGTCTACAACCGCGGCACCCCCGCCGACTGGGACGGCCTGGAGGCACTGGGCAACCCCGGATGGGGCTGGGACTCGGTCCTGCCCGCCTTCCGCGCCATCGAGAACCATGCCCTGGGCGCCTCGCCCACCCGGGGTGCCGGCGGCCCCCTGTACGTCTCCACCGTCCGCGACCCGGACCCCCTGTGCGACGAACTGATCGCCACCGGCGAGGCGTTCGGGCTGCGGGCGGTGCCCGACGTCAACGAGCACGACGGTGAGCGCATCGGATACGCCATGGCCACCATCAAGGCCGGTCAGCGTTTCAGCGCCGCCCGCGCCTTCCTTGGCCCCGCGCGCTCCCGCCGGAACCTGGTCATCGCCGCGCACACCGTCGTCACCCACGTGCTGTTCGACGGGGACAAGGCGACCGGCGTACGCGTGCGCACCGCCGGCGGGTCGAGTGAGGAGATCCGCGCCCGGCGCGAGGTGATCCTCAGCCTCGGCAGCCTGGGCACGCCCAAGCTGCTCCAGCTGTCCGGCATCGGTCCGGCCGAGGTCCTGCGCGCCGCGGGCGTGGACGTACGCCTCGACCGTCCGATGGTGGGAGCCAGGCTGCGCGAGCACCGCTGCCTGGCGCTGCGGTTGCGCCTGAACGCCCCGCTCGGCGCCAACCGGCAGCTGGCCGGCTCCTTCGCCCAGGCCCGCACCGGCGCCGCCTATCTGCTCACCCGCAAGGGCCCGCTGGCCAGGCCCGCCTACGACGTGATGGCCTTCGTCAAGTCCCGTCCCGACGCCGAACGCCCCGACGCCGAGGTGCTGCTGGCGCCCTGGTCCCTGAGCGCGCTCAACCCGGGCAAGCCCGCGGAGGTGGAGCGCGAGCCGGGGATGTCGGCGTGTGCGATGGTGCTGCGCCCCACCTCGGAGGGGTCCTTGGCCATCACCTCGGCCGACCCCGACGCCGCCCCGGACATCGACCCCGGCTATTTCTCCTCGGCGCACGACCGGAAGGTGGCCGGGGACCTGTTCCGGCGGCTGCGCGACTACTTCGCCACCGACCCCATCGCCTCCCGCGTCCGGCGCGAGACCTTCCCCGGCCCGGCCGTCGCCTCCGACTCCGAGGAGGACGTCGTGCGGTCGGCCCTCGACGGGGGTTACTGCGGCTTCCACGCCGTCGGCACCTGCGCGATGGGCTCCGCGCCGGAGAATGTGATCGACCCGGAGCTGCGGGTGCGGGGCGTGCACAACCTGCGGGTGGTCGACGCGTCCGTGCTGCCGGTGATGGTCGCGGGCAATCTCAACGGGCCGGTGATGGCGATGGCCTGGCGGGCCGCGGAGTCCCTCCTCGGCGACAGGTGAGGACCGGCGCGGGCGTGCGGGCCCCCGGCCGGCCGTCGGCACAGCGGTTTCAGACGTCCGAGGAACTGAACGACGCCGACCTGTGCCGCGACGTCAGGAACGCCGCCGCGGCGCCCAGCGCCCTCCGTCCCAGCGCCGGCAGATCCTCGTAGACGCGCAGGTCCACGGCGACCCCGGAGTGCGCGGCCCGGGTGGCGAACGACAAGGTGTCGTCCAGCAGTACCTCCGTGCCCGCCGCGTGCAGTTGCACCGGGGGCAGGCCGTGCAGGTTGCCATGCAGCGGGCTGAGCAGCGGATGGTCGCGCGGGGTGGTTCCCGCGTACGCCGCCGCCCGCGCGGGGAGCGACTGGGCGTCCATCGCGCGGTCGGCCACCGCGTTGAGCAGCAGGCTCGGCGCGTCGAGGGTGAGGTCGAGCACCGGGGACGTCAGCACCGCGCAGGTCGGAAGCGGTGCGCCCGCGTCCCGCAGGCGCAGCAGCAGCCCGGCCGCGAGAGCGCCGCCGAGCCGTTTGCCGGCCACCGCCACCGGCCCCCGGTCGTGGCAGTGCTCCCAGGCGGCGTACACGTCCTCCAGCGCCCGCGGGAAGCGAGGGCGGTACCGCGCGCACACCACCGCCCGGCCGGTGAGCCGGGCAAGCTCCCGGGCGGTCGGCAGAGCGTCCTGCGGGGTGCCCGCCAGCCGCGGATCGCCGTGCACGTACAGCACGGTCTGCTCGGCCGCGGCACCCCGAGGCAGTACCTCGGGCCCGAACGGCCCTTCCTCCACACGGACCTCACTTGCCACGGGGCATCACCTTCTGCGCCGCCTCCCAGTGTTCCTGCGACACCCACAGCCGGGCGAAGGCCGCGGCGGCCTCCTGGGGCGAACGGACGCGCGTCGTCAGGTGCTTGATCTCGCGTCCCTGGCGCGTCGCGAGAGACCGCGCCACCGCCCGCCAGCCCCGCTCGAACTCCGCACGCGGCAGCACCAGGTCGACCAGTCCCGCCCGCTCCGCGTCGGCGGCGTCCAGCACCCGGCCGGTCCCCGCCAGCAGCAGGGCCCGCCCCGGTCCCACCAGCCGGGCCAGCCGCTCGGCCCCGCCCCAGGCCGGCACGATCGCCAGCTTCGTCTGGTTGAAACCGATGCGGACGTCGTCCGCCGCCACCCGCAGGTCCGCCGCGACGGCGACCTCCGCCCCGCCGCCCAGCGCGTGCCCGTTCAGCGCGGCCACCACCGGGCCGGGGAAGGCGGCGATCCGGTCGCACAGTGCCCGCATCCGCAGCGCCATCGCGGACGCCTCCGACTCCGTACGGAGCTTGGACAGCTCCTTCAGGTCACCCCCGGACACGAACGCCCGGTCGCCCGATCCCGTCACCGCGAGCGCCGCCGCGCCGTCGGCCGCGTCCAGTGCCTTCCCCAGTTCCTCCATGGTGTCGAGGTCGAGGGCGTTGCGGGCGTGCGGGCGGTCGATCGTGACGACGGCCAGGCCGTCCTCAAGCTCCAGGTCAACCATGCGCGGCCTTCCGGTCGTCGGGCTTGACGGTTCAGTCCTCGTACACCACGGTCACCTCGGCGCAGGCCGGCTCGGCCTGGCAGGTGAGCACCCAGCCCTCCGCCACCTCGTCGGCGTCCAGGGCGTTGTTCACCCGCATCTTGGCCTCGCCGGCCGTCAGTTGGGCCATGCAGGTGGCGCAGTCCCCGGACTCGCAGGAGAAGGGCGGGCTGAACCCCGCCCGGCGTGCGGTCTGCAGCAGCGTCTCGCCCGGCCGCTGCGGGACGGTACGGCGCTGTCCGCGCAGGACGACGGTGACCGTGCCGGGCGGGGGAGCGGGTGTGCCGGCCGGCGGGGGCGCCGTGAGCGGTGTGGAGGATGCCGGTGACGCCGGCGTGAAGCGCTCGACGATGATCTGCTCGGGGCTCACCCCCGCCCCGGCGAGCGTCCGCCGCACCAGATCCATGAACGGGGCCGGCCCGCACACATAGAAGTCGGTGTCCCGGGGCCGCTCGCCCACCAGGGCGCGGATCTCGTCCCCGGTGACCAGTCCGTCCCGGTCGTCCAGGTGATGGCGCACCTCGAACCGCCCGCAGTAGCGGACGGCGAGCGCGTCCAGGGCCGCGGAGAAGATGGCGGCCTCGCGCCTTTGATGGGCCGTCAGTATCCGGACGGACCGGGAGGTGGTGACCAGCGCGCTCTTGACGAGGGAGAACACGGGGGTGATGCCGCTGCCGCCGGCGAAGGCGACGAGCGCCCGTTGCCCGCCCTCCTCACGCAGGCAGAACGCTCCGGCGGGACGGGTCGCATACAGGGTGTCGCCCGGCTTCAGTTCCTTGTGCATCCACTCCGAGACGAGCCCGCCGGGCACCCGCTTGACGGTCACGCGCACCTCGCCGTCGGTGTCGGGGCAACTCGACATCGAGTAGCTGCGCAGGGCTCCGCGGGCCTTGAACGTCAGGAACTGCCCGGCACGGTAGGGGAAGGGAACGTCCAGGGCGAAGGTGCGCACATCCGGCGCCTCGTCGAAGACCCGGGTGATCCGTACCGGATGGAAGCCGTGGTCGCGTGCCATGTATGGAACTTACCTTCTCGTCATGGGAGAGTGCAATTCTCGTAACGCTCATCGCGTGGAGAGGAGTGCCCCAGGCATGTCGACGTTTTCCTCCGCCGCACTGCGGACCGTTCCGTCCGACCTGGTCACCCGCTACGAGGAGGCCGGCTGGTGGACGCGTGAGACCATCGGGGACCTGCTGGCGGGCGGACTGGCCAAGTCGGGGGACGTGGAATTCCGCGTGCACTCCGCTGCCCGGCCGTGGTCCGGGACGTTCGCCGAGGTGGAGCTGGCCGCCCGGCGCCTGGCAGCGGGGCTGCGCGAGCGCGGGGTCGGACCCGGTGACGTGGTGGTCATGCAACTGCCCAACTGGATGGAGGCCGCCGCCGTGTTCTGGGCCTCGGCCTTCCTGGGTGCCGTGGTGGTCCCCGTCGTGCACTTCTACGCAAGGAAGGAGGTCGCCTACATACTCGAAGCGACCCGTCCGAAGGCGTTCTTCGCCGCCGAGCGCTTCGGACGGCAGGAGTTCCACCCGGACCTGTGCGCACAGGTGCCGGTCGTCGGGGTCGTGGGCCGTGACTTCGACGGCCTGCTCGCCGACGAGCCGATGCCCGGCGTGCTCCCGGTCGACCCGGGCGCGCCCGCGCTGATCGCCTTCACCTCCGGTACCACCCGGGACCCGAAGGGCGTGGTGCACAGCCACCGCACGCTGGGCTACGAGACGCGGCAGCTCGCCGCCTCCTACCCGCCCGACCGCGGACGCCAGTTCACCGTCGCGCCGGTCGGCCACTTCATCGGGATGGTGAACGCCTTCCTGATCCCCGTCCTCGACGGATCGCCCGTCAACCTGGGCGACACCTGGAACCCCGCCCAGGCGCTGGCCCTCATGCGCGGCGAGGGCCTGACCGTCGGGGGCGGGGCGACGTACTACATGACCAGCCTGCTCGACCACCCCGACTGCACCCCCGAGCACATCGCCCGCCTGAAGTACGCCGGCCTCGGCGGCGCGGCCGTGCCCTCGGCCATGACGACCCGGCTGGAGTCCCTGGGGATCAGCGTGTTCCGCGCGTACGGCTCCACCGAGCATCCGTCCGTCACCTGCACCCCGTACGACGGTCCCGCCGGCAAACGCCTGCACACCGACGGCATCCCCCTGCCCGGTGTCGAGCTGCGCCTCGCCGGGGACGGCGAGATCCTCACCCGCGGCCCCGACCTGTGCCTCGGCTACACCGATCCCGACCTGACCCGGGCCTCGTTCGACGCCGACGGCTGGTACCGCACCGGTGACATCGGCACGCTCGACGCCGACGGCTGGCTGACGATCACCGACCGCAAGGCGGACGTGATCATCCGCGGCGGGGAGAACATCGGTGCCCTGGAGGTCGAGGAGATCCTGCTCGGCCTGCCCGGGGTGGCGGAGGCCGCCGTGGTCGCCGTACCCGATCCGGGGCTCGGTGAGCGCGCCGCCGCCGTGCTGCGCATGCGGCACGGGTGGCGGACTCCGGGTCTGGCCGAGCTGCGGCTGCACCTCGAACGGGCCGGCCTGGCACGGCAGAAGTGGCCCGAGCAGATCCACGCCGTGGACGACTTTCCGCGCACTCCCAGCGGCAAGGTGAAGAAGTTCGCCCTCCGCAGCCACATTGCCACTCCCGCCCAGTGAGAATACGATTCTCTAAATGAGCGAAGGAGGATCTTCATGCCGTCCCGCGAACTCGCGTATCCCCTCTTCGACGCGGACAACCACCTCTACGAGACCAGGGAGGCGCTGACCAAGTACCTCCCGAAGGAATACGACGGGGCCATCGAGTACGTGACCGTCCGCGACCGCACCAAGATCGCGATACGCGGGCATATCAGCGAGTACATCCCGAACCCCACCTTCGACGTGGTCGCCCGTCCCGGCGCCATGGAGGAGTACTTCAAGGTCGGCAACCCCGACGGCAAGACCCGCCGGGAGATCTTCGGCGAGCCGATGCACTCCATCCCCGCCTTCCGCGAGCCCGGCCCGCGCCTGGAGCTCATGGACCGGCTGGGGGTGCAGCGCAGCCTGATGTTCCCGACGCTGGCGAGCCTCATCGAGGAACGCATGAAGGACGACCCGGAGCTGATCCACGCGGTCGTCCACTCCCTCAACCAGTGGCTGCACGAGACCTGGGGCTTCACCTACAAGGACCGCATCTTCACGGTCCCCGTCGTCAGCCTCCCCATCGTCGAGAAGGCGATCGACGAGCTGATCTGGGTGGTCGAGCGAGGAGCGCGGGCGATCCTCGTCCGGCCCGCCCCCGTACCCGGCTACGGCGGCACCAGGTCCTTCGCCCTGCCGGAGTTCGACCCGTTCTGGAGGCGGGTCGTCCAGACCGGCGTCCTGGTCGCCCTGCACTCCTCCGACTCCGGGTACGCGAACTACGCCAACGACTGGGAGGGCAGGCGGCGCGAGTTCCTGCCGTTCAAGCCCAACGCCTTCCGCCAGGTCCACGAGTGGCGGCCCATCGAGGACGCGGTCACCTCCCTGGTCTGCCACGGGGCGCTCTCCCGCTTCCCCGAGCTGAAGATCGCGGTCATCGAGAACGGCGCCTCCTGGGTGGAGCCGGTCCTCGGCCGGCTGGCCGACGTGTACAAGAAGATGCCGCACGAGTTCCAGGAGGACCCGGTCCAGGTCCTGCGGCGGAACATCCACATCAGCCCGTTCTGGGAGGAGGACATGGCCCGGCTCGGCGACGTCATCGGCATCGAGCGCGTCCTGTTCGGCTCCGACTACCCCCACCCGGAGGGTCTCGCCGACCCCGTCACGTACGTCGACCACCTCGCCGGGCTCAGCGAGGAGGACAAGGCGAAGGTGATGGGCGGCAACCTGGCCCGGCTGATCGACGCATGACCACCACCGGTCGTTGGCGCAGCATTCCCCACCTGGTCCGGGACGCGGCCGACCGGTTCGGCGACGCCGAGGCCGTGGTCGACGGCGAACTGCGCCTGACCTTCACCGAGCTGGCCGACCGGGTCCGGCGCACCGCGGGGGCGTTCGCCTCGGCGGGCGTCGGCCCGGGGGACCGGGTCGCACTGTGGGCGCCCAACTCGGCCGAGTGGATCGTCGCCGCCTTCGGGCTGCTGACCGCCGGCGGGGTACTGGTCCCGGTGAACACCCGGTTCCGTGAGGAAGAGGCGCACGACATCGTCGAACGCAGCGGCGCCAAGGCGCTGCTGGTCCAGAACGGCTTCCTGGACCGGGAGTTCACCGCACCGCCCGGCGTGCCCGTCATCGACCTGGGCAAGGACGGGTTCCTCGGCTCCGGGAAGCCGCTGGAGCGGGAGGTCGGCGAGGACGACCTGGCCGACATCGTCTACACCTCCGGGACGACGGGCCGCCCCAAGGGCGTGATGACCACGCATGGGCAGACCCTCAGGCTGTACGCGCAATGGTGTGACCTGGCCCAGCTCCGGCAGGGCGACCGGTATCTGATGGTCAACCCGTTCTTCCACATCTTCGGCTACAAGGCGGGACTGGTCGCCTCCCTGATCCGGGGTGCGACCGCGCTTCCGCTCGCGGTCTTCGACGCGGACCGCGTCCTGGAACTGGTGGAGAAGGAACGGGTGACCGTCCTGCCGGGCCCCCCGACCCTCTACCACAGCCTGCTGGAGGCCGACGGAGGCCGGGACCTGTCGTCGCTGCGCGTCGCGGTGACCGGCTCCGCCGACATCCCCGTGGAACTGGTACGCCGGATCACCACGGAACTGCCGTTCAGTCATCTGATGACCGGTTACGGCCTCACCGAGGCCGGCACCGTGACGGCGTCCCGGCCCGGTGACCCGTACGAAGCGGTCGCGACGACCGTCGGCAGGCCCTGCGACGGCTTCGAGGTGCGTATCGCCGACGACCAGGAGGTCCTGGTACGGGGCTACTTTGTGATGCGCGGCTACCTCGACGATCCCGGGGCCACCGCCGAGGCCGTCGACGCGGACGGCTGGCTGCACACCGGCGACCTCGGAGAACTGGACGCGGAAGGCCGGTTGAGGATCGTCGGCCGCAAGAAGGACATGTTCATCGTCGGGGGCTTCAACGCCTACCCCGCCGAGATCGAGGGCTTCCTGCTGAAGCACCCGGCCGTCGCCCAGGTCGCCGTCGTCGGCGTGCCCGACACACGGATGGGCCAGGTCGGCAAGGCGTTCGTGGTGCGGCGCGCCGAGGTGACGGAGGCCGAGCTGATCGCGTGGGCCAAGGAGCGGATGGCCGGTTTCAAGGTGCCCCGCCACGTCGAGTTCCGCGCCGGGCTGCCGCTCACCGCGACCGGCAAGGTGCTGAAGGCCCGACTGCGCTGACCGTCCGCGGCCGGCCGCCCGACGTCCCGAGCGAACGCCGGGCCGGGTTCGCGCCCCACACGCCCGACGACCTCGCGGGCGCAAGCCCAAGGCCGCCCCATCCACCCGAGGACGACGCCCCGCCATGACCGATGACATCCGCACCGCATCCGGAATCCCGCTGAAGCCCGTCTACGGTCCCCTCGACCGCCCCGCGGACCCGCCGCCTCCCGGCGTGTTCCCCTTCACCCGCGGCAACTACCCCACGGGCTACCGGGGCCGCACCTGGACGCTGCGCCAGTACTCCGGCTTCGGCACCCCCGAAGAGTCAAACCGCCGCTATCGTTACCTCCTCGGCCAGGGCGGCACCGGCCTGTCGGTCGCGCTCGACCTGCCCACGCAATGCGGATACGACTCCGACGACCCGGAGTACGCCGACGAGGTCGGTCGCGTCGGCGTCGCCCTCGACACCCTCGCCGACGCCGAGATCCTCTTCGACTCCATCCCCCTGGACCTGATCAGCACCAGCTTCACCATCAACGGCACGGCCGCGATCCTGCTCGCCTTCTATGTCGCCGCCGCCGAGAGACGCGGCATCCCGCGCGCGAAACTGACCGGCACCATCCAGAACGACGTGCTCAAGGAGTACGCCTCCCGCGGCACCTGGATCTGGCCGCCCGAGCCGTCACTGCGTCTTATCGCGGACACCATCGAGTTCTGCGCCGCCGAGGTGCCCCGCTTCAACGCCATCTCCGTCGCCGGGGCGCACTTTCGGGACGCGGGCGCCAACGCCGTGCAGGAGATGGCGTTCACCCTGGCCGACGGGGTGACGTACTGCGAGACGGTCCTCGCACGCGGGCGCATGACCATCGACGAGTTCGCCCCGCAGATCTCCTTCTTCTTCTACACGCACGGCGATTTCTTCGAGGAGGTCGCCAAGTACCGCGCCGGGCGCAGGCGCTGGGCCACCCTCGTGCGGGAGCGGTTCGGCGCGACGACCGACCGGGCGAGCATGTTCCGCTTCGGCTGCGTGGCCGGCGGGGCCTCGCTGTACGCGCCGCAGGCCCGCAACAACACCGTCCGCGTCGCCTACGAAGCGCTCGCCTCCGTCCTCGGCGGCGTGCAGTCGATGTTCACCGCCGCCTGGGACGAGCCGTTCGCCCTGCCCAGCGAGGAGTCGGCGACGCTCGCCCTGCGCACCCAGCAGATCCTCGCCCACGAGACGGGCGTGACCCGGGTGGCCGACCCACTGGGCGGCTCGTACTTCGTGGAGGCCCTCACCGACGTCACCGAGGAGCGCATCGAGCGGATCATGGCCGACCTGGAGGCGCACGGCGGCATGGTCCGCTGCATCGAGGACGGCTACCTCCAGAGCCTCATCGCCGACGAGGCGTGGCGGCTGCACCAGGACGTCGACAGCGGGCAGCGCCCGGTCGTCGGCGTCAACCGCTTCACCGCCGAGGAGCCCCCGCCCGACCTCGCCACCTACGAACTCGACGCCGAGGGACGCAAACGGCAGCTGAAGCGGCTCGCGCGGGTCAAGGCCGAGCGCAGCGCCGCCGACGTCCGCGCCCGCCTCGTCGGCCTGAAACGCGCCGCCGAAGGAGACAGCAACCTCATGGCCCCCCTGATCGACTGTGCCAACGCCTACTGCACGGTGGGCGAGACGGCCGGCGCCCTGCGCGAGGTGTGGGGCGAGTTCCGGCAGCCGGTGGTGTTCTGATGACGCCGCCGGTACGAGTCCTCGTCGCCAAGCCCGGACTCGACGGGCACGACCGCGGGGCGAAACTCGTCGCGCGCACACTGCGGGACGCCGGGTTCGAGGTGGTGTTCACCGGCATCCGCCGCCGCGTTGACGACATCGCAGCCACCGCCGTACAGGAGGACGTCGCCCTGGTCGGGCTGTCCGTCCTGTCCGGCGCCCATCTCGCGCTGACCCGCCGCACGGTGGAGGCGCTGCGCGCGGCCGGCGCGGACGGCATCCCCGTCGTGGTCGGCGGCACCATCCCGGCCGCGGACGTGGAGCGGCTGTACGAGGCCGGGGCCGCCGCCGTGTTCCCCACGGGTACGGCACTGGACGCCATCGTGGCGGACGTCCGCGCCCTGACCGCCGCTTCCCAGGCCCTTTCGATCCTGGAGGACTGACATGCGAGTCGGAGTGATGAGCGGCCCCGAGCGGGGCGACGCCGCGTACAAGGCGGACCGCATGGCCGACGACGCCCGCTGGGCGGAGCAGGCCGGATTCGACACCGTGTGGGTGCCGCAGGTGCCCACCGACTTCGACGCGCTGACGGCCGTCACCCTGATGGGCCGGGCCACCTCGCGCATCGAACTGGGCACGGCGGTGGTGCCGGTGCACGCCCAGCACCCCGTCGCCCTCGCCCGCCAGGCCCTGTCCGCGCATGCGGCGGCCGGTGGACGTCTCGCCCTGGGCGTCGGCGCCTCCCACCACTGGATCGTGCGCGACATGCTCGGCATTCCGTACGAGAAACCGGCCGCGTACACCCGCGCCCACCTGGAAGTGCTGACCACCGCGGTCGGCGGCACGGCGTCGGTGGATGTCGAGAACGACGTCTTCCGCGTCCACAACCCGCTCACCCTCGGCCCGGTCTCCCCGCTGCCGGTCCTGCTGGCCGCGCTGGGCCCGGTGATGCTGCGCGTCGCCGGCGCGCTGACCGACGGGACCGTGCTGTGGATGGCGGACGAACGGGCGGTGGCCGAACACGTCGCCCCCACCCTCACCAAGGCGGCGCGGGAGGCGGGCCGCGCGGCACCGCGCATCGTGGCCGGCATCCCGGTGTGTCTGTGCGGCCCTCACGAGGTGGACGCCGCCCGCGAGCGCGCCAACCGCATCCTCGGCGAGGCCGAGGTGTCGCCCAACTACCAGCGCCTGCTGGAGTACGGCGACGCCCGCGATGTCGGCGACCTGTGCGCGGCCGGCGACGAGGCCGCCATCCGGGCCCGCTTCAAGCGGTTCGCGGACGCCGGGGTGACCGACCTGTCCGTCCGCCTGCTGCCCATCGGCAGCGGCCGGGAGGAACTGGTGGCCTCCAAGCTCCGCACCCGAGACGCGGTGGCGGCGATCGCCCGTGACTTCCGGTGAGCGGGCCGGGCCCCCTGTCGGGGCTGCGCGTCCTGGAGGTCGGGCACATTCTGGCCGGCCCCTACGCCTCGATGCTGCTGGCCGACCTCGGCGCGCAGGTCACCAAGATCGAACCGCCCGGCGGGGACCTGTCGCGCCAGGTCTCGGACGCCTACTTCGCCAGCCTCAACCGGGGCAAGCGTTCCCTGTGCCTGGACCTGGGCACCCCGCAGGGCCAGGGGCGGCTGCACGAACTCGTCCGGGGTGCCGACGCGCTCCTGGTCAATCTCAAGCCGTCGGCGGTCCACCGCTACGGCCTCACCTACCAGGCGCTCAGACCCTGGAACGAGCGCCTGGTGTGCGTGGCCCTGACCGGCTGGGGCATGGACGCGGGCGACCGGCCCGCCTTCGACTACGTCGTGCAGGCCGCCACCGGCATCGCCGCGCTCACCGGCGAATCCGACGGCCCGCCCCAGCTGCCCGGCTACTCCTCCGCCGACAACTCGGCCGGGTTCGCCGCCGCTCTGGGCCTGCTGGCGCAGGTGGTCTCCGGGCGGGGCGGGCAGATCGACGTCTGTCTGCGGGACGTGATGCTCTCGCAGCTCAACTACCACGCCTCGGCCTGGCTGAACGAGGGCACGGCCCCGCGGCGCCTCGGCGGCGCCCACGCCTACTACGTGCCCGCCCAGCTCTTTGCGACCGCCGAGGGCCACCTGGCCCTGTTCATCACCCATGACGGCTTCTGGCGCGCGTTCGCCGCCGAGGCGGGCATCGACGGCTTCACGACGATGCCCGAGCGGGCGGCCCGTCGCAACGAGGTCGTCGCCGCCGTCACGAAGGCACTCGCCGCGGACACGGCGGCAGGCTGGGAGGCCCGGCTGCGGCCCCTGCGCGTGCCCGCCGCGGCCGTACGCACCGTGCCCGAGGCCCTCGCCGACGCGCCCGACGCGGTGGTGGAGGCGGGCGGTTACCGGATGGTCGGCAGTCCGTTCCGGGTCAGCGGATACGAGCCGGAGTACGGTCCGCCGCCGCTGCTCGGTGAACACGGCGACCATGTCTGACGGGACGGCGGCCGCGCCGGTGGCGAGGCCCCTTGGTCGGGGACCGGCTCGACTGCACCCGCCGCTACTTCGGAGGGAAGCGCAACGCCCCGTCCAGCCGCACCACTTCCCCGTTGAGGTAGTCGTTCTCGCACAGATGCTGCACCAGCGCGGCGTACTCCGCGGGGCGCCCCATCCGCCGCGGGTGCGGCACCTGGGGACCCCAGTACGCCTCCAGTCGGTCCCCGGCCTTCCCGTACGCCGGCGTCAGGACGGTTCCCGGGGCGACGGTGACCACGCGTATGCCGAGCGGTGACAGATCGCGGGCCGCGACCAGGGTCATCGCCGAGACACCGCCCTTCGCCGCCGCGTACGGCAGTTGGCCGATCTGTCCTTCGTACGCGGCGATGGACGAGGTGGTGACGACGACCCCGCGTCCGCCGTCCCCGCCGACGGGCTCCGTGCGGCCGATGGCCGCCGCGGCAAGCCGCAGCACGTTGAAGACTCCGGTCAGATAGATGTCGATGGTCGTGCGGAAACCTTCCAGTGCCAGGGGAGAGCCGTCCTTGCCGACGAGCCGCCCGCCGCTCGCGGGCCCTCCGTGGCAGTCCACCGCGATCCGGAAGGTGCCCGCCCGTTCGGCCTCGGCGATCGCGGCCAGGACAGAGTCCTCGTCGGTGGCGTCGGTGCGGACGTAGCGCACTTCCAACTCCGCCTCCAGGGCCTTGCCCTTGTCGTCGGCGAGGTCGGCGACCACGACCCGGGCACCCGCCGCGCGCAGCCGCCGGACCGTGGCCTCGCCCAGTCCGCCGGCGCCCCCCACCACCAGGGCCGCGCAACCATCGATGCGCATCCTCATTCCCCTCTCTTGCGAGTAAGGATCTGAGTGTATGAGAATGTCATTCTCATGAACATAGCCGTGATCCTGGAAATGGCCGCCTCGGCCCAAGACCGGCCGGCCGTCACCGAAGGCGGCCGTACGCTGTCCGCCGCCGAACTCCAGCGCCTCGCGCGTCACGCGGCCGACCGCTTCCGCGGCCGTTCCGCCGTCCTCCACCTGGGGCCGAACCACCCGGCCTACCCGGTGGCCCTGTTCGGTGCGGCACTGGCCGGCATCCCCTTCGTCCCTCTCAACTACCGGCTCGGCGAGGACCAGTTGACCGCGCTGATCGCCCGGCACCCCGGAGCCGTGGTGCTCCGCCCGGACGGTCTCGACGCGCTGCTCACCGCGCGCGGGGAAGCCGCGTGGCGAGCAGCGCCGCAGGACCAGGAGGCCGTCGCGGTCGTCCTCTACACCAGCGGCACCACCGCCGCCCCCAAGGCGGCCCTGCTGCGCCACCGCCACCTGCTCGCCTACGTCTTCAACACCCAGGACTTCGCGTCGGCACAACCGGGCGACGCCGCCCTGGTGGCGCTTCCGCCGTACCACGTCGCCGGGCTGATGAACCTGCTCACGAACCTGTACGCCGGCCGCCGCGTCGTCTATCAGAGCGCCTTCGCACCGGCCGACTGGCTGGCGACGGTGCGCCGCGAGGGCGTCACCCACGCCATGGTCGTACCGACCATGCTGGCGCGTCTGACCGCCGAACTGGGCGACGCGCGGGCGGACGTACCGACGTTGCGCAACCTCGCCTACGGCGGCGCGCGCTGCCCGCTCCCGGTGGTGGAGCGAGCCCTGTGGCAGTTCCAGGACACCGGATTCGTCAACGCCTACGGGCTGACCGAGACCGCCTCCTCCGTCTGCGTGCTCGGCCCCGACGACCACTGGCGGGCCGTCGCGGCCGAGGACCCGGCGGTGCGCGCGCGGCTGGGCTCGGTGGGCCGTCCGCTGCCCGGCGTCGAGGTCGAGATCCGCGACGAGGACGGCAAGGTGCTCGGTTCCGGGCACCGGGGCCTCGTCTTCGTGCGCGGCGCGCAGATCTCGGGCGAGTACGAGGGCGCGAGTCAGTCCGGCGGCGGGGACGGATGGTTCGCCACCCGCGACCGGGGCCGCCTGGACGAGGACGGCTATCTGTTCCTCGACGGCCGCGCCGACGACACGATCATCCGGGGCGGCGAGAACATCGCGCCCGCCGAGATCGAGGACGTCCTGCTCCAGCACCCGGGCGTCGAAGAGGCCGCCGTGCTCGGGCTGCCCGACCCGGAGTGGGGGCAGCGGCTGGTCGCCGTGCTGGTGGGCGCCGGGGACCCGGACGAGATCCGCGCCTTCGCCAAGCGGCGCCTGCGTTCCTCGAAGACCCCGGACACCGTCGTCTTCCGCCCCGATCTGCCCCGCACCCCCACGGGAAAGCTCTTGCGCCGCACTCTCGTGGCCGAACTGGCCGAACCGGCCGAACCGGAGGAGACCGCCGATGCCTGAAGCCGTGCTCGTCGCCGCCCTGCGCACCCCCATCGGCACCGCGTTCAAGGGGAGCCTGCGCGAGACCACCGCCCACGAACTGGCCGACCGCGTCGTCACCGCGGTCGCGGACGGACTCGACACCGGCCTCGTGGACGACGTGGTTCTCGCCGAGTCCCACTACGGCGGCGGAGTCGTCGCCCGGCACGCCGCGTTGACCGCCGGACTGCCGCGGGTGCCCGGACTCGCCCTGAACCGGCACTGCGCGGCCGGCCTGGCGGCGGTGCAGACGGCCGCCGCCTCGGTCCGGGCCGGCATGGACCGGCTGGTGCTCGCCGGCGGCGTCAACTCCGCCTCCACCGCGCCGAAACTCTCCTTCAAAGGCGTCGACGGCCCATGGGTACCGCCGTCCCACCCGGATCGCGCCGACGCGCCCAACCTCGACATGTCGATCACCGTGGGCTGGAACACCGCGGTGCGCGCAGGGATCACCCGCGCGGAGATGGACGCCTGGGCGCTGCGCTCGCACCGCAACGCCGTCCGCGCCCTCGACGAAGGACGCTTCAAGGACGAGACCGTGCCCGTCGACACCCCGCACGGCCCCTTCGAGGCCGACGAGCACCCGCGCCGCGACACCAGCGCGGAACGCCTCGCCGCGCTCAAGCCGCTGCACCCGGAGATCGAGGGTTTCTCCATCACCGCAGGCAACGCCTGCGGGGCGAACGACGCGGCGGCCGCGGTGGCGGTGGCGGACGACCGCCTCGGCCTGCCCGCGCTGGCCACGGTACGGTCCTGGGCCTCGGTCGCCGTCGACCCCGCCGAGACCGGTCTGACCCCGGTCCAGGCCATCCCGAAGGCCCTGCACCGCGCCGGACTGACCGTGTCCGACGTCGACCTCTTCGAGATCAACGAAGCCTTCGCGTCGGTGGCCGTCGCCGCCGTCCGCCGGCTCGGCCTGGACCCGGACACCGTGAACGTCAACGGCAGCGGCTGCTCCCTCGGTCACCCGGTCGCGGCGACCGGCACCCGCATGATCGTCACCCTGGTCCACGAACTGCGCCGCAGGGGCGGAGGAGTGGGGGTCGCCGCCATGTGCGCGGGCGGAGGCATGGGTTCGGCGCTGGTGCTTGAGGTGCCCGCGCCCTGACCGTCTGCACGCGAGAGCCCGGACCGCAGCAGGAGGCCCGGGCTTCCGGTCGTGCTCAGACGAACCGCAGCAACGCCTCCTGGGCGAAGGACGCGAGCAGTTCGCCCTCCTCGGTGAGTACGTCCCCGCGCCCGAAGCACCGCCCGTGCGCGGCCAGCGGACTGTGCTGGCGCAGCAGCAGCCACCGTCCGGTGCTGAACGGCCGGTGGAACCACACCGTGTGCGCGGTGACGGCCGACACGAACACCGTGCCCGAGTCCGCCTGTCTCACCCCCGCCACCGGCCGCAGCGCGGTACCGATCGGTGTCAGGTCGGTGGCGTACGACAGGAGGGCGGGCGCGGCGGCCCGGGGCGCCGCGGGGATGCGGGTCCACAGCTCGTGGACGGCCGGCTCGGCCTTCTCGGTGTCGAGGTCGCTCGCCGCCCGCGACTCCCACGGCAGCAGACCGAGGTCCACCCTGCGCTCCGGGCCGGGAAGGGCCGCGGGCGGGTCGGCCGACTGGCGGTCCGGTCCCTCCTCCCACGCGTGCAGGCCGGCGTTCGCCACCGCGATCACGCCGTGCTGCTGCCGGGCGGTGAGCCGTACGGTGGCGAACGTGCGGCCCTGCTGCGCAATCTCGGCCGCGTAGCGCACCGGTTCCCCGGTGCGGCCCTCGCGCAGGAACTGGGCGTGCAGGGACTTGAGTTCCTTGCCGGTCACGGACCGGCAGGCCGCGCCGGCGAACTGGGCCAGGAGCTGTCCACCGAACAGGCGGCGGTACTCCAGCCGCTGGGAGCGGCCCTCGAAGGCGTGCTCGTCCACGGCCGTCAGGTCGAGGCAGTCGAGCAGGTCGTTCCAGAGGTCGATGGTCACGCGGCTCTCCTCACAGGTCGACGAGACGCGGCGTCCGGGCCTCGCGCAGCAGCAGCGTGCCCGCCTCGCGGGTCAGGTCGCGGGCGGAGCCGAGCAGCCCGTCGAGGACCAGGGCGCGCTTGACGTGCCGGTGCAGATCGTGTTCGGCGGTGAAGCCGATCCCGCCGAGCGCCTGTTGGCAGTGGCGGGCGGCGGTGAGGGCGGCCCGGCCGGCGGCGGCCTTGGCCAGCAGGGCGGAGGTGTCGTCGTCCCCGGGGGCCGTCAGGGCCGCCTCGGCGCCCTCCAGGGCGACGTACGTCTCGGCCAGCCGGTGCCGCAGCGCCTGGAAGGAGGCGAGCGGGCGGCCGAACTGGTGCCGGTCGAGGACATGCCGGCGGGCCAGCGCGAGCATCGCCCGGCCGGTGCCGAGCAGCCACCAGCCGAGCGCCCGGCGTCCGTCGGCCAGGGGCACCCGATCGCCGGCCGTGACGCGCCGCAGCGGCAGCGCGGGGTCGAGGGCACGGCCGTCCGCGCTGTCGTCCCGTGCCCACTCCACCCACGTCCCGCCGGTGTACGGCAACGCGAGCGTCCGGCCGGGCGGGCTCCCCGCCTCCCGCAGGACCACGTCGTTGAGGACCGACGCGTGCGCTCCCGTCTCCCCGAGCAGACGGAACACCAGCGGGATCGCCGTGCCGGGCTCCTCGGTCAGCATCCGGGCCCAGCCGAGATCGGCGAGCGAGGCGTCGACTGCGGTGCCCGAGGCGCCCGTCATCGTCTTGCGCAGGACCTGCTCCAGCAGGTCGCGCTCGTCGGCGTCCACGCGCGTTCACTCCTTCCCGAGGTCCAGCAGACGGCGGGCGACGATGTTGCGCTGGATCTCCGCCGTGCCGCCGTAGATGGTCGCCGCACGCGCGTAGAGGTACTCGGTGCGCCACGCGCCCGCGCCGGTCAGCTCGACGGTCCCGGGCAGCAGGTCTCGCGCGGTGTCGTACAGCCGCTGTTCGGCGGTGGCGAGGAGGATCTTGTCCACGGATGTCTCCGGCCCCAGCCGGCCGTCCTCGGCCGCCGTCCGCTGGGTGAGCGCGGACCGGCAGCGCGCGGTGTGCAGGTCGAGCCAGGCGGCGCCGAGGGAGTCGGCGTCCGGCTCGCAGCCGTCGGCCAGCAGCCGGTCGAGGCGGCTGTGCAGATGCGCGATCCGGTGCCAGAAGCAGGTGGACCGCTCGTGCGGCAGCAGGTCCATGGCCAGCCGCCAGCCGTCGCCGGGCGCGCCGAGCAGTCGCTCACCCGGGACGCGTACGTCGTCGAGGAAGACCTCGGCGAACTCGTCGACGCCGTGCAGGGTGCGCAGCGGACGGACGGAGATGCCGGGGGTGTCCATGTCGAGCAGGAACGCGCTGATGCCGCCGTGGCCGGGATCGCCGGTGCGGGCCAGCAGGACACAGCGGGCCGCGTACTGGGCGAGACTCGTCCACACCTTCTGCCCGGACACCAGCCAGTCGTCCCCGTCGCGCACCGCGCGGGTGGACAGCGAGGCCAGGTCACTGCCCGAGCCCGGTTCGGAGAAACCCTGGCACCACTGCTCTTGGCCGCTCAGCAGCCGGGGCACCATCGCGGCGGCCAGCGCGGGCGGCGCGTAGTCGATCAGGGTGGGCACCAGGACCTCGACCATCGACCAGATGCCGGGCTCGGCCAGGCCACGGGAGGCGACCTCCTCGCCGAGCACCGCGCGCAGGACGCTCGGCCCGCCGAGTCCGCCGGCCTCGGGCGGCCAGCCGTGCCGCATCCACCCCGCCTCCCACAGCGCCCGTCGCACCCGCGCGAGCTGGGCCACCTGGGCGTCGAGGCCGTGGTCGTCGCCGGGGGACAGGTCATGGGCGTCGAGCCAGCTCCTCAACTCCCGCCTGAAGTCCGCGACGTTCATGGACGCGAGCGCTCGAAGGCGTGGGGGCGGCCGGAGTCGTGGTCGCCGCTGCGGCGGATGAAGGTCATGGCGCGGGTGCGCAGCCGCCACCCCTGGGCCGTCCGTGCATAGGTGTCGTGGTAGTAGCCGATGCGCATCGTGTGCTCGGAGTGCTCCACGAAGCACAGCGGCTGCGTACCGGTGGCCGCGTCGCCGTCCAGTTCGACCACCGGCGTGCCCACGAGGAACAGCCCCTTGGGAGCCGCGGAGATCAGCGCGGGGAACTCGTCGAGCGGGTAGGTGTCCCCGAACGCGCTGTAGCTGCCGTCGGCGGTGAACACGCCGAGCACCCTGTCCACGTCGCCGCGGGTCATGGCGACCGCGTAACGGGCGAGGAGTTGCCCGATCTCCACCAGGTCGTCGGTAGGGCTCAAGGGACCGCCTCTCTCGTCGTCCGCCTCGTCGTCCGCACTGACGAGAACGGGCTTCTCTTCGATGAGTATCGTGTACGAATGGTTGATTCTCCAATAGCGAGAAGCTAGTTTCCAAACATGGATCAGTTCCTGGCCTTCACGGTGGTGGGCCTGAGCACCGCCGCGATCTACGCCGTGATCGGCAGCGGCCTGGTACTCACCCACACCACGGCGGGTGTCTTCAACTTCGCCCACGGCGCGGCCGGCATGCTCGCGGCCTTCTCTTACTGGCAGCTCGCCGTCGGCTGGGGGTGGCCGGTTCCGCTCGCCCTCGCCACCGTGCTGCTCGTCCTCGCGCCCGCCTTCGGCCTGTTCGTGGAACGCGTGCTGATGCGCCCCGTCCAGTCCCTCGGCGAGGCCGAACGCCTCGTGATGACGGTCGCCCTGCTCACCGGGTGCATCGCCCTGGCCCGATGGGTCTGGGATCCCAACACCGCCCGGCCGCTGTCCCCGTTCTTCGCCGACCGCTCCGCGCTCCGCCTGGGCCCCGCCTCCGTCACCTGGCACCAGGCCGTCACCATGGCCGTCGCGGTCGCCGTCGCCGCGGCGCTGTGGCTGCTGCTCCACCGCACCCGGGCCGGCACGGAGATGCGCGCCTCGGTCGACGACCGCGCCCTCGCCGGACTCACCGGCGCCGACCCGCTGCGGGCCGGCCGCCTCGCCTGGGTCCTCGGTATCCAACTCGCCGCCGTCGGCGGCATCCTCATCGCCCCCACCGTCGCGCTCGACGCACAGCAGCTCTCCCTGCTCATCGTCAGCGCCTACACCGCCGCCGTCTTCGGCAGGCTGCGCAGCCTCCCCCTCACCTTCCTCGGCGCGGTCGTCGTCGGCCTGCTTGAGGCGTACCTCGCCGGTTACCTGCCGCAGAACGACTACCTGCCGGGCCTGCGCCTGGCCGCCCCCGCCCTGCTCCTCCTCCTCGCCCTGCTCGCCTTCCCGCACCGCCGGCTGCGCGGCCGCGACCGACGGCTGGTCCGTGTCCCGCTGCCCACCGCACGCGGCAGCCTCGTCTTCGCGGGCAGCGTCCTGCTCCTCGCGCTGGTCCTGGTCACCGTCCTGACCGAAGACGCGATGATCTCCTACGGCACGGTCTTCTCCCTGGGCGTCATCGCCCTGTCCTACGTCCCGCTGGCCGGATACGCGGGGCAGATCTCGCTGTGCCAGTGGTCCATCGCCGGGATCGGCGCGGTCGTGTGGGGCCACCTCGGCGCGCACGGCGCACTGTGGGCGCTGCCCGCCGCCGTGCTGGCCGCGGCGGCCGTCGGGGCGGTCGTGGCCGTGCCCGCCCTGCGCCTGTCCGGAATCTATTTGGCCCTCGGCACCGCCGCGTTCGCCGTGATGCTCGACCGCTGGATCTTCACCCTCCCCGCCTTCGACGTACTCGGTGTGCGCGTCTCCCTGTTCGACCAGGGCTCGGTGGAGGTCACGGGCCCCGACCTGTTCGGCCTGCGCCTCACCTCCCCGGCCCGACTGCTGCTCCTCGCCGCCGTCTTCCTCGCCCTCGCCTCGCTCGCCGTGGCCGCGCTGCGCCGGGGCCGCTTCGGCCGCCGGCTGATCGCCCTGCGCGACAGCGAGGCCGCCTTCGCCACCCTCGGCGGGCGCCTGCTCGGAGCCAAGATCGCGGTCTTCGCGCTGTCGGCCGGCCTCGCGGGCCTCGGCGGCGCCCTGTACGGCATGCAACTCCAGACCGTCACCGCCGAGCAGTTCAACCTCGTCGCCGGACTGCCGCTCTTCCTCATCGCGGTCGTCGCAGGGCTCGGCGCCGTCGGCACCGGCCTGTTCGCGCCAGTCGCCTTCGTCGTGCCCACTCAACTCCTCGCGCACGCCGGCTCCTCGGCACACGACCTGTCCGCGCTGCTCATCGCCCTCGCCGGCATGGGCCTCGCCCACAGCCCGGCCGGAGTCGTACCCCGTGTGCACGCCGAGTGGCAGCGGCTCGTCCGCGAGCGGACCCTGTTCCCCGTCCTGCTCGGCGTGCTCGCCCTGTGCTGGCTGCTCGCCGCCACCGGCGCGGTCAGCGGTGGCCTGGCGCTCGTCGCGGCCCTCGCCGCCGCCCTCGCGTGCAACGCCCGCGCGTCGGCGCGCCGGGAGACGGACCGCGACGTTCCCGTGGAGTGGTGGGGCGTCCGCCGCCCCTGGCGGCCCGAGGACGGGGAGGTGCTGAACCGTGCCACTGCTGCGCGCTGAGGAGGTGAGCGTGTCCTTCGGGGGCCGCCGCGCCCTGGACACGGTGTCCCTGGCCGCGGAGGCCGGCCGCGTCACCGGACTCATCGGACCGAACGGAGCCGGCAAGAGCACCCTGTTCGACGTCGTCTCGGGGCTGCGCCGGCCACGGACCGGCCGGGTCCTGCTCGACGGCCACGACGTCACCCGCGAGGGCCCGGCCCGCCGGGCCCGGCGCGGCCTGTCCCGCACCTTCCAGCACCTGGAGCTGTTCGGCCGCCTCACCGTCCGCGACAACCTGATGGTCGCCGCCGAACTCGGCCCGCAACGACGGCACGCGGCCGCCCTGACGGACCGGGTGCTGGCCCGCCTGGATCTGACGGACCTGGCCGACGCGCCCGCCGACGCCCTGCCCACCGGCGCGGCGCGGCTCGTGGAGGTCGCCCGCGCGCTCGTCCTGGAACCGAGGGTCCTCCTCCTGGACGAACCCGCCGCCGGGCAGGACGCGAAGGAGACCGCGCGCTTCGCCGGCCTGCTGCGCTGCGTCGCCGACGAGGGCACCGCCGTCCTCCTCGTCGAACACGACATGAGCCTGGTGATGACCGTCTGCGACGAGGTCCACGTCCTCGCCCTGGGCACCGTCGTCGCGAGCGGCCCGCCCGAGCGGATCCGCCACGACGAGACCGTGCTCGCGGCCTACCTGGGGGAGGAATGATCATGGGCGCCGGCGGAGAACCGCTCCTCGAACTGAGCGGAGTACGCGCCGCGTACGACGGCATCACCGTGCTGCACGGGGTGGACCTGGCCGTCGACGCCGGCCGGGTCGTGGCCCTGCTGGGCCCCAACGGCGCGGGCAAGACCACGACGTTGAAGGTCGCCGCCGCAGTCCACCCGCCCAGCGGCGGCCGGCTCCTCCTCGGCGGCCGGGACGTCACCGGCGTCCGCGCCGGGGACCTCGCCCGCGCCGGGGTGTGCCTCATCCCCGAGGGACGGGGAATCTTCCCCAACCTCTCGGTGCGCGACAACCTCTGGATGATGACCTTCACCGGTCGCACCCGGGCAGAGATCGAGGACACCGCCTACGCCCGCTTCCCCGTTCTCGCCGACCGGCGCACTCAGCCCGCCGGCACCCTCTCCGGCGGCGAGCAGCAGATGCTCGCCCTCGCCCGCGGACTCACCACCGACCCCGCCGTCCTGCTGCTCGACGAAATCTCCATGGGCCTGGCCCCGCTGGTCGTGGCGGACCTGTACGAGCGGGTCGCGGACATCGCCCGCGAGGGCGTCGCGGTCCTGGTCGTCGAGCAGTTCGCCACCGCCGTACTGAAGATCGCCGACCATGCCGCCGTCCTGGTCCGCGGACGCATCCCCTGGCAGGGACACCCCGACAGCTCCCTGCACGCCGAACTCTCCTCCTACTACCTGGGGAGCGCCCCATGACGCCCAGCCACGCCCCGGAGCCACGCGCGGAGCGGTTCGCCCGCGAACTGGCCGAGCTGAAGATCCCGGATCCCGCGGTCGCGCGCGCCGCGCTGTGGCTACGCATCGGCCAACTGCTGATGGCCGTGGGACTCGTGCTCGGCGCGATCGCCTTCCCCCTCGCGCACGGCACGGACGACTCCCTCGCCCAGGGCGACGCCCTCGCCGCCGGCCTCGGCGGCATCGCCGCCGCGGTGGTGGGGGCGGCCCTCTTCCTGCGCTACTCGCTCACCGGCTTCCTGCGCTTCTGGCTGGCCCGCCGCTCCCTGGACCTGGAACTGCTGGGGGAGCGGCTGACCACCACGCCCCCGACGACCCCCCTCACGGAAGGAGATCAGCACCATGGCGTCCCCCGCACCGACCCCGCGCCCCGGTGACCAGCTGGCCTCGGCCACCGACACGACACGGGTGATCGTCATCCGGGCCCCGCAGCAGGCGGCAGGACCGATCGAGTGCGGCGGCAGCCCGATGGTCCCCGCGGCCCAGGCCCCCGCCCCGGCCCCGGCCCCGGACGGCGGCGACCCGACGGGCACCCTCATCGGCAAACGGTACGTAGACGCCGCCGACACCATCGAACTCCTGTGCACCGCGTCCGGCTCCGGCCGTCTCGCCTACGCAGGCGAACCACTGACCGTCAAGGCGCCCAAGGCGCTGCCCGCCTCCGACTGATCCGAGACCGAGCCCCGAGGAGGGTCCCCATGGACCGCGACGACATGATCCTGATCAGCGTCGACGACCACATCATCGAACCGCCCGACATCTTCGCGAACCATCTGCCGGCCCGTTACAAGAAGGACGCACCGCGTCTGGTCCACCGCGAGGACGGCACCGACGTCTGGCAGTTCCGGGACAACTCGGTCGGCAACGTGGCGCTCAACGCGGTCGCCGGACGCCCCAAGGAGGAGTACGGCATGGAGCCGCAGGGCCTGGACGAGATCAGGCCCGGCTGTTACGACGTCGATGAGCGCGTCGCCGACATGAACGCCGGCGGTGTCCTGGCCCAGATGAACTTCCCCTCCTTCCCTGGCTTCTCGGCCCGGATGTTCGCCACCGAGGACTCCGACTTCTCCCTCGCTTTGGTGCGTGCCTACAACGACTGGCACATCGACGAGTGGTGCGGCGCCCATCCCGGCCGGTTCATCCCGATGGCACTCCCCGCGATCTGGGACGCCGAGCTGTGTGCCCAGGAGATCCGGCGGGTCGCCGAGAAGGGCTGCCACTCGCTGACCTTCCCGGAGAACCCGGTCCCGCTCGGCTACCCCAGCTTCCACACCGAGTACTGGGACCCGGTGTGGCGGGCGCTGACCGACTGCGGCACGGTGATGAACCTGCACATCGGCTCCTCCGGACGCCTCGCCATCACCGCCCCCGACGCCCCGCCGGACGTCATGATCACGCTCCAGCCGATCAACCTGGTCCAGGCCGCGGCCGACCTGATCTGGTCCCGTGTCCTCAAGCAGTACCCGACCGTCAGGATCGCACTGTCCGAGGGCGGCACCGGCTGGATCCCGTACTTCCTGGACCGCATCGACCGCACCTTCGAGATGCACGCCACCTGGACCCTCCAGGACTTCGGCGGGAAGCTGCCGTCCGAGATCTTCCGCGAGCACTTCCTCACCTGCTTCATCTCCGACCCCATAGGGGTGAAGCTGCGTCACGAGATCGGCGTCGACAACATCTGCTGGGAAGCGGACTACCCGCACAGCGACTCCATGTGGCCCGACGCCCCGGAGGAGCTTCACCGCGTCCTCACGGCGAACGACGTGCCGGACACCGAGATCGACAAGATGACCCATCTGAACGCGATGCGCTGGTACTCCTTCGAACCGTTCGCGCACATCCCGCGCGAGCGGGCAACGGTGGGCGCGCTGCGCGAGGCGGCCGAGGGCCACGACGTCTCGGTGCGGCCCCGCAGCAAGCAGGCGGCCGTCGCCCCGGCGGAGAAACTGGCCAACTACCGCAGGAAAGCGGAGGCGGCCCTCGCGGCGGCCCGGGACTGAGGCGGCGCCGCTCCGGTACGGGGCGCCGGAGCGGACGTGCGGGGGTGTCGTTCTGGCCGGTGAGAAGGACATGGAGGGTGGACCCGGTCACGGCGTCACCGCGGCCGGATCGGCGTCGGCCCGTAGCTCGTCTGACCTGAACGTCGGCGCGCAGAAGGCCGACGACGGTCGCGTGCCGGTCCCCGGTGGGGTGCCGCTACCGCGGCTCCGCGTCCTGCGGGCTCTCCGCCGCCGTCAAGCCAGGACGAGGGCGGCATCGCGTGGCTCGGAGGGCGCCTGCGTGCGGGAACCGGACCACGCCGCCACCGCTGATGCGACCTTGTCTTGTGCCGGCCAAGCACGCCAACCGCCTTGGCGCGCAGGCCGCGAGCACCGTCTGGGGCGAGCGCGAGGTGCGGATCAACTCCGTGAGCCCGGCGTGATCGGCGCTTCCATGGGGGCGTGGGAACTCGTCGGTGACGGCGGTCGGCGCGTGCGGGCCATGGTCGAGGCTTCCGGTACCGGCGGACCGCGCACCGCCGCCGACGTCGCGGACACCGCCGCCTTCCTCCTGGGCCCCGCCGCCACCTTCATCACCGGTAGTGACCCGCTGGTCGACGGCGCGGTGATCGCCGCGGTGCGCTCCGGCCGCCTCGGCGAGGTTGTCTGAACCATGCCTGCGCCCGGCCGATATCCTCCCGGTGTGACACGGCGTCCCCTCCCTGACGAGCGACGGCCCGCGAACGACGGGCCGAAGGCCGCCGCGCGCAACCGAGCCGCTCTCATCGCCGCGGCCCGGGAGATCTACGCGGAGGAGGGGCTGGACACTCCGCTCTCCGCGATCGCGCGCCGGGCCGGTGTCGGGCAGGGCGTGCTGTACCGGCACTTCCCCGACCGGGCCGCGCTGGCGCTCGCCGTACTGGAGGAGAACGTCGGGCAGATCGAGCGGGCGGCGGCAGCGGACGGCACGGACATCGCCGGCGTGCTCGGCGTCCTGACCTGGCATCAGACGGAGTCGACGGCGTTCGTCGGCATCCTGCACGCCGACTGGACGGGCAGTCGTTCCGGCCCCCCGGCCTACGCCCTGACCTTGGCCCAGCGGGTCGAGCGAGCCCTGCGCAGGCATCTTCCGGACGGGCATCGGCTCGCCGCGGAGCCCGACGACCTCATGACCGCCGTCGGCATGGTCTCGGGTGCGGTCACCGGCCCCACGCGCGAGCAGCGGGAACGCCGGGCACTTGCGGCGTGGCGGCTGCTCGGTGTCGAGGTGGGACCGGTGCGGCCCTTCGCGGGCTGAGCGATGGCGGAGCGTCAGCCACCGTTGGACTGGCGGGTTCCCTCCGCGAGCGCGTCGAAGGAGTACAGATAGCCGCCGTCCGGCCCGCTGACGGTCATGTAGGCCCTCGTGCCGCCCGGCGTGATGGCCACGTTGGTCGCCGACGTGAGCCCTTCGGAGGCGCGGCCGGTCACCTCGACGGTCGCCAGGCGTTCACCGTTCTCGCCGTACACCGCCATCGCCGGCCGCCCGTCCAGGCCCTGGTAGAGGTTGCCGTCCGCGTCCACGGCGATCGAGTCGGTCCGCGCGATCCCGCCGTCGACCCGGATGGCGGTGTGCCGGGACGCGACCCGGCCCTCGCGGTCGAGCAGGAGGTAGGAGATGCGGTTCTGCGTCAGTTCGCTGAACCACAGCCCGCGGTAGTCCGCGTCGAAGGAGATGCCGTTCGGCGCGGCCAGGCCGTCCGCCAGAACGGTGGCGTCCTTCCCCGCGCGGTCGATCCGCACGACGCGGCCCTTCGCCTCGCCCTCGGTCAAACCGCGCGAGTCGCTGATGTACAGGTTGCCCTCCTGGTCGAAGGCCAGGTCGTCGGGGTTCATCCGCGCGCCGTCGACCTCGCCGGAGAAGAAGGTCCGCGGGTCACTGCCGTCAGGGGCCAGGCTCACGATGTCACCGTGGGAGAAGTCGGTCAGGTAGATGCGCCCGTCGTACGGGCTGAACTGGGCCGAGGTGTAGGCGCCGCGGTCGTCGGTGTGCACCTTTTGCGAGGTCTTCTTGCGGAGGTCCACGCGCAGCACCTTCGGTTCGCCGGCGGGCGCGGTGACGTCGACGACGAGCAGCTTGCCGTCCTTGTCGAAGGTCGGACCCTCCAGCAGGGTCATCCCGGTCTGCTCGTGCACTTCGGTCAGCTGCATCACCTTCTGCGCACGGAGCGCGGCGGCGCCGGCCGCCGTGTCCGCGGCGGGACCCGTCTGCGTACCGCACCCCGTGAGGGCCAGCACACCGGCCGCGGTGAGCCCGGCGAGGGGGCGGATCGTCAGTCGTCGCATGTCCATCACACTTCCTGTCGGAGCTATGCGGAAGCAATCTCCACACCAACCGGACAGCTCTGTCCGGTGCTTGTTACCGTAGTGCATGGCTGCTCAAGTCCTGTGCTTTCTCGCTCACTTCATGGGCGAGAAGGCTTCATCGCGGCGAACCGGAAGGAACGAGGACCCCCCACATGGCGAATTCACGAGAGATCACGACCAAGGCGCTCGCCGACCTGCGCGAGCGCTACCGGATCGAACGGGAGCGACGGGTACGGCCCGACGGCGCCCGGCAGTACCTCGGCGCCGACGCCGAGTTCGGTTACTACGCCACCGACCCGTACGCGGGGGAGGTGGCCGGGCGCGAGCCGGTGCGCGACACGGTGGACGTCGCCGTCGTCGGTGGCGGATTCGGCGGCATCCTCGCGGGAGCGCGGCTGCGCCAGCGGGGCGTCGGGCGCGTCCGCGTCATCGAGACGGGCGGGGACTTCGGGGGAACCTGGTACTGGAACCGGTATCCCGGCATCCACTGCGACGTCGAGTCGCACGTGTACCTGCCCCTGCTCGACGAGACCGGATACGTCCCGGAGTGGAAGTACGCGCCCGGCGAGGAGATCCGCCGGCACGCGGTGCGGATCGCGGAGAAGTTCGACCTCTACGCGGACGCCCTGTTCTCCACGTCCGTCACATCCCTGACGTGGGACGACACCTCAGAGGCATGGATCGTCACGACCGACCGGGGCGACAAGTTCCGGGCCACGTACGTCATCACGGCCACCGGCACCCTGTCCGAGCTGAAGCTCCCCGGCATCCCCGGCATCGCGGACTTCAAGGGGCACACCTTCCACACCTCACGCTGGGACTACGGCTACACGGGCGGCACCCCGGACGGCGGCCTCACGGGCCTCGCGGACAAGCGCGTGGGCGTGGTCGGCACCGGTGCCACCGGCATCCAGGTCGTCCCGAAGCTGGCCGAGGACGCGGGACACCTCTACGTCTTCCAGCGCACCCCCTCCACCGTGGACGTGCGCGCCAACCGCCGTACCACCGCGCAGGACGTCGGCGCCGAGCGTCCGGGCTGGGCGAGCGAACGGCGCGAGAACTTCCTGCGGATCGTCTCGGGCGAGAGGGCCGACGAGGACCTTGTGGCGGACCAGTGGACCGCGTCGGCGGGCCTGCTGGAGAAGCTCCTGCCGAGCTTTCGCCGCCAGGGCGACCGAGCGGCCTTCGAGGCGGCCTTCGAGGCGGCCTACGAGGCCGCGGACGCCGCCAAGATGAACGAGATCCGCGCCCGTGTCGACGAGATCGTCACGGACCCGGAAACCGCGGAAAAGCTCAAACCCTGGTACCGGTACGCCTGCAAGCGCCCGACCTTCTCCGACCTGTACCTCCAGGCGTTCAACCGCGACAACGTCACCCTGGTCGACACCGCGGACACCCACGGCATCGAGCGGATGACCGAACGCGGAGTCGTCGTCGGTGACACCGAGTACGCACTCGACTGCCTGATCTTCGCCACCGGCTTCTCCGTCGGCGTCTCCGGCGTCCACTCGGGCCGGCTGCCCGTCCGAGGCCGGCAGGGTGTCCATTTGCAGGACGCGTGGCGGGAGCAGGGACCGCGCACGCTGCACGGTTTCACCAGCAACGGCTTCCCGAACCTCATCCAGCTGGGCGTGACGCAAAGCGCCAGCAGCGTCAACTACACGCATGTGCTGGACGAGCACGCCGTGCACGCCGCGGCACTCGTCGCCGCCGCCGAGGCCGAGAACGCCCTGATCGAGCCCTCCCGCGAGGCCGAGGACGCGTGGATCGCCGTCCTGGCCGACGGCGCCCCCGACCACGAGTGGTTCCACGCCGAATGCACCCCCGGCTACTACAACGCCGAAGGCCGCGGCCGGCCGAACGGTCCGAACGCCTATCCGCACGGCGCGGTCGCCTTCCACGACCTGCTCAGGCGGTGGCGCAAGGAGTCCATGACCGAGGCACTCCGCGCCAGGACCGTTTTCCGCAGGCAGGGCATGTAGGCGGACACACCTTCATGGGAGGCGGGCCATTGCTCCGCCGTGCCCGGTCCACGCAGTCCGGAGCGGCCTGCTGAGGCGCCGGCCTTCGTCCCGCCGCTGATCAGCCGCCTCGTGAACCTGGAGGTCTGCTGGTCGGCCGTACTGCGCGAGCCCGCTCTTTGAGGCCCTGTGGCCGCCCCGGTCAACGAACTGCCCCGGACCCGGGCGCTGCCTCACCGCGTGCCCTCCCGTGCCGCGGCCCGCACGGGCGGCTCGCGCCGGGAGCGGGTTTCCCCTCATCGAGGCGAACATGCCGATGACGGTGCGATCGCCGTGCCACTCGCCCGCAACGACCACGGAGCGTGGATCGACACCCGAACGCGGGCACCGCGGCCATGTGCCCGCTCACAGAGCCCGGTGTCCGTGGTGCGCTTCAGATCGGCCGCCGCCCTTGACGGTTGCGCAAAAACGAGAATACCGTTCTCATCAATAGAGACCAGTGTTATCGAACGCGTGGTGTCGTCAACTGGAGGAACCGACCCCATGGCCCATTTCAAGAAACCCGAAGAGGGCAGCTGGACCGAGCACCTCAAGGTCGGCACGGAGCCGGTCTCCTACGCGGACTCCATCTCGCCCGAGCACTACGAGCTGGAGCGTGAGGCCATCTTCAAGCGCACGTGGCTCAACGTCGGCCGCGTCGAGCAGGTGCCGAGGAAGGGCAGCTACTTCACCATGGAGCTGGACGCCGCACGTACCTCCGTCATCGTGGTGCGCGGCACCGACGGTGAGGTGCGCGCCTTCCACAACGTGTGCCGACACCGCGGCAACAAGCTCGTGTGGAACGACTTCCCGCGCGAGGAGACCAGCGGCGTCTGCCGCCAGTTCACCTGCAAATACCACGCCTGGCGCTACGACCTGGACGGCAAGCTCTCCTTCGTCCAGCAGGAGGGCGAGTTCTTCCACCTCGACAAGTCGGACTACGGACTCAGGCAGGTCCAGGCCGAGGTCTGGGAGGGGTTCGTCTTCGTGAACCTCGACACCGAGAACGCCACGCCGCTGCGGGAGTACCTGGGCGAACTGGCCAAGGGCATCGAGGGCTACCCGTTCCACAAGCTGACCCAGGTCCACAAGTTCCGCGCGGAGATCGGCAGCAACTGGAAGCTGTTCATCGACGCGTTCGCCGAGTTCTACCACGCGCCGATCCTGCACTCCGGCCAGTACATGCCCGACCAGGCCCGCCGGATCGCCCAGTACGGGTACGAGGCGCTGCACTACGACATCGACGGCCCGCACAGCATGGTCTCGTCCTGGGGCGGCATCGCCCCTCCGCACGACCGCGAGATGGTCAAGCCCATCGAGGCGGCCCTGCGCAGCGGCCTGTTCGGACCGTGGGACGCGCCGGACATCGGCATGACCACCGAGGAGCTGCCGCCGGCCGTCAACCCGACCCGGGACCCACGCTGGGGCATGGACTCCTTCGTCTTCTTCCCCAACTTCATGCTGCTCATCTGGCGGCCGAACTGGGTCCTCACCTACCACTACTGGCCGACCTCGTACCGCACGCACATCTTCGAGGGGACCTGCTACTTCGTCCCGCCGAAGAACGCCTTCGAACGGCTCCAGCAGGAGTTGGCCGCCGTCTCGTTCAAGGAATACGGCCTCCAGGACGGCAACACCCTGGAGGCGACCCAGACGATGCTGGAGTCGGGCGCGGTCGACCGGTTCCCGCTCAACGACCAGGAGGTGCTGCTGCGCCACCTGCACCGCTCCGCCGAGGAGTACGTCCGCGCACACCAGCGGCGCACGTCCGGCGCCCCGGCGGCGTCCTGACCCGGAGGAGGACCCCATCATGGCCAGCGCATTCCCTGAGGGCTTCGAGGCCCTGGACCCGTTCGCCGACTGGGCGATCCCCACGGAGAAGGCCCGCTACGCCAAGCGGATCAGCAGCACGATGGACGAGCTGGACGCGTTCTACGACATC
Organism: Streptomyces diversicolor; assembly: GCF_057537855.1. Taxonomy (NCBI): domain Bacteria; kingdom Bacillati; phylum Actinomycetota; class Actinomycetes; order Kitasatosporales; family Streptomycetaceae; genus Streptomyces; species Streptomyces diversicolor. The sequence goes on along the minus strand of NZ_BAAJXA010000018.1, from coordinate 51,493 downwards.
GCCTTCCCCTTGCTGAAGTCCGGCACGGCCCACCTGGAGAACGTCTCCATGGAGGACATCTCCGAACCGGACAAGCGCCTGCTGTGGCTGTTCTGCTCGCTGGTGACCGTCGCCTTCTCCGTGGAGGCATGGCGCCAGCCCAGGGTGCCCGATTCCGGAGCCTCCAGCATCGACGCGATCCGCGAACCGGCCGTCTGACCGGCCACCACGGCCCCAACGCGCCGGGCCCCGCCGACCTCGCCCGACCGGCGGCTGTCCCTGGTGTCGCCGACCGGCGGACCGGGCGGCGCTGTCGGCCCTCAAGTTCGCGGCGGTAGCCGTAGGCGGCACTCAGGACGCCTGGGATGAGGCCGAGGTGTTCGACACGTTGGCCAGGACGGGTGGATATCCGAAGGCGAGCAGGGTGGAGAAGGTGATGAGCCTTCCCGAGCCGACCACGGCGTTGAGGGCTCCGGCCGCCGTCCCGGCTGCCGTGACCGCGACGGCCTGCCAGATGTCCACGCCTCAGCTCTCCTCAGGTGGTGCCGGGGATTCGCCATCCCCCATGCGTGCTGTTGCGGACGTGCCGGTGCCCCCGGGCGGGACGGGAACCGGGGCACCAGGTTCTTCCGGGGTCAGGCCGTGACGACGACGGGCTGATCGGCCGGGGCGGCAATGTTCCCGGGCGCGCCGTGGCCGGGGTCCTTGTGGAAGGAGCCGCCCTTCATGATTCCGACGATTCTGTCGCGGTTCTGCAGGACGGTGATGTCCTTGAGCGGGTCGCCGTCGACGAGGATGAGGTCGGCGTAGAAGCCGGGCTTGATCTGGCCGAGTTCGTCGGGCATCCGCATGATCTCCCCGCCGAGCTTGGTCGCGGCCAGCAGCGTCTGCATCGGGGTGTAGCCGAGGAGTTCGACGAAGTGCTGCAGGTCGCGGGCGTAGGTGCCGTGCGGGGTCCAGGCGAAGCCGTAGTCGCCGCCGGGCAGGACGCGGATTCCGCGCCGCCGCATCTCCTGCAGGCCGGCGATGGCGCACTCCAGTTCGCGCTTGTAGCCTGCCGCTTCGGCGGCCTCGGGCGGGTAGCCGAAGCCGGCGGCGTCGTTGAGGGTGGCCACCAGCCAGTTCAGGCCGGGGGCGACGAAGACCTCGTCCTTCTTGGCTTCGAGGATGTCGAGGCCCTCTTCGTCGATGAAGCTGGCGTGGTAGATGATGTCGACGTTGTTGCGCAGGGACATCTTCACGCTCTCCGCGGAACGGGCGTGCGTACACACGCGCAGGCCGCGGCGGTGGGCCTCGGTGGTGACCGCGAGGACTTCCTCGTCGGAGAAGTAGTTGTCCTCGGCGTGCTGGTTGCCGGTGATCTCCTCGCCGGACATGCTCAGCTTCACCAGGTCGGCACCGTGGGCGACGTTGCGGCGGACCTGCTTGCGCATCTCCTCCGGGCCGTCGGCGAAGGCGGTGATGCCGTCCACGAGTGCGCCGCCGGTGACGGCGATCTCCTGGCAGTTGGCAAGGTAGCGCGGACCGGAAAGGAGTCCGTCGTTGATCGCGTTGCGGATGACGACGTCCAGACGGGCCTTGGCGGAGGCGGCGCCGACGCACATGGTGTACCCGGAGTTGAGGTAGGTCAGCGCGGACCGGGCGGACAGCAGGGTGTGCTCCTCCACGCCCAGGGTTCCCAGGCCGGGCAGGTCCGCGGAGTTGATCCAGCTGAAGTGGGTGTGCGCGTCGCACAGGCCGGACATGAGGAACTGTCCACGGCCGTCGACGACGCGGACGCCATCGCGGGGCAGGTCGCCGCTGCCGGGCCGGACCTCGGCGATGCGTTCTCCGGTGACCAGGACCTCACCCGGGTACGGCTCGCTGCCGCTGGAGTCGAAGACGCGGACGTTGGTGAACAGGGTGGAGGTGTTCGGTGACATCGTCGTCACCGTCCTTTCGTGCGGAGCGGGGTCAGGGCTGGGCGAGGAATTCCTTGAGCTGGCGGGTGACGTCTTCGGGTGCTTCCAGGGTGTGCCAGTGGCCGATGCCCTCGATGATGTGCAGTCGGGCCTTGGGCAGCAGGGCGAAGATGTCGTCGTTGACGGCCGGCGGGCTGGTCTTGTCGTCGCTGCCGGTGAGCAGCAGAACGGGTGCCTTGATGCCGGCGAAGTCCGGCTCCTCGGCCACGGCGAGGGCCTCGCAGGCGGCGGCGTAGCCGTCCGGGTCCTGCCCGAGCAGCAGTTCACGGACGAGGGCAGCGGCCAGGGGGCGCTCGGTGCGGGTCTCCTCGGAGGTGGCAACCGAGACGATGGTGTCGGCCACCGCGGACATACCGCCCTCGCGCACGGTACGGGCGCGGGCGCGGGTGGCGTCCTTGGCCTGCGGGGCCTGGGCGCGGACCGGCCCCAGCAGCGCGAGTCTGCTGACCCGGCCGGGATGGGCGGCGGCGAAGGCGGAGGCGATCAGGGTGCCCATGGAGTGGGCGACGACGGCGGTCTCCTCGATGCCTTCCGCGTCGAGCAGGGCGGTGAGTTCCTCGACCCAGCCGGTGATGCTGGGAGTGCCGTTGCCGGGTGAGCGGCCGTGGCCGGACAGGTCGTAGCGCAGGACAGTGTGGTGCTCGGCCAGGGCGGCGACCTGCGGATCGTAGACAGTGGTGGCGCCCCCGAGGCCGTGGATGAGGACCACGGGCGAGCCCTGCCCGGTCTTCTCCACGAACAGCTCGGCGCCGGCGGCCGCCCGCAGGCGGTCACGGCCGGCCGCGGGGCCGATGGTGTTGGTCAGCTCGCCCAGTCCCGGGGCGGAGACGACGACCTGGTCCGCGGTGGTCAGGTATTTGGGCGGGTCGAAGCCGATGCCGACGCCGACGGGGGTTCCGGTGGCGATGACGTCACCGGGTTCCAGCGTGATGCCGGCCGAAAGGGCCTCGATGATGGTCGCCACGTCGAAGATCAGCTGCGAGGTGTTGGCGTCCTGGCGTAGCTCGCCGTTGACGCGGGTCTGCAGCCGCAGGTCCTGGATGTCGATCTCGTCGGCGGTCACGGCCCACGGCCCCATCGGGCAGAAGGTGTCCAGGGACTTGCCGATGAACCACTGCTTGTGGTCGCGCTGCAGGTCGCGGGCGGTGACATCGTTGATGAGGGTGTAGCCCCACACATGGTCCATCGCCTCGTCCCGGCTCACCTTCGAGGCGCGCCGCCCGATGATGACGCCGATCTCGCCCTCGTAGTCGAGCGCGGAGGTGATGTCGGTGTGCGGATCGACCACGTCACCCGAGGCGATCACGGACGCCGCCGGCTTGGTGAAGACGACGGGGTACTCCGGCATGTGCCGGCCGTCCGGGGAGCCCGTCGCGTCGAAACCGCTCTTGGCGAACTCCGCCGCGTGCTCGGAGTAGTTGCGTCCCACGCAGAAGATGTTGCGTGCCGGGATGTGGGGGGCCAGCAGCCGGCCCTCGACGGCCGTGCCGCCGATCTCCAGGCGCCCTGCTGCTCCCGGGCCCGCGTCGATGATCTGCTGCAGGTCGCCGACAGGAACGCCGGTGTCGGTGAAGCGCACCTCGCGGCCCGTTCCCTGTTCGTCGACCGCGCACAGCCGCACGCCGTCCCTGGTGTGAATCCTTGCGAAGCGCACCGCACCTCCAAAACCAATAGGAACCAATACCGGACATCGGTTCGTATCGGTGAGACTAGGTTCGCGTTTCCACGAGGTCAATACTCGGTTTCTCGCGCATTGATCGCTCGCGGTGCTAGCATTGGTTCTCATTGGTTCAGGGAGGGATGAAGATGGACGCTGTCGGCCCCGCCGCCACCGTGCTCAAGCACATGGAGGAGATCCTCGCCACCGGCGGCCTCAAGCCCGGCGACCGCCTGCCCACCGAACGAGACCTGGCGGCAGCCACCGGCGTCGGCCGCGCCGCGGTCCGTGCCGCCCTGCGGGACCTCGAATCCCGCGGCATCGTGCTGCGTCACGTCGGCCGCGGCACGTTCCTCGCTCCGGACGAGACCACCCTCGCCGACGGCTCCGCCCACCAGCCCAGCCCAGCGGAGATCATGGCCTCACGCCTGGTCCTGGAACCGGAACTGATGCCGCTCGCCGTCACCTCCGCCACCGGGGCGGACCTCGCGGAAATGGAGCGCTGCCTGCGCGGCGGCGAGCAGGCATCCAGTTCGGAAGAGTTCGAACGCTGGGACACCGCCCTGCACCACAGCTTCGCCGTGGCCACCCACAACGCGGTCCTGATCAGCGTCAGCTCCCTGCTCGTCAGCGCCCGCCGCCAGCCCATTTGGGGCGGACTCAAGCGCCGCAGCTTCAACCCCGAACGCCACCGCTGCTACTGCACCGAGCACGAGCAGATCGTCGCCGCCGTCCGGGAACGAGACCCACAGGCCGCCCGCGACGCCATGCGCGACCACCTCCACCACGTACGCCGCGTCCTGCTCGGCGACCACCTCTGACGCCCCGCAGCCGGCACCACGCTCTACAGCGCCCGGCAGTCACTGTCCGTATGCCTTGCCGGCAGCTGTCACCCTGGGGGACAACGATGTGAGCGTGGTGCATGAGCCGGTCGACCGTCGCGGTGGCCGGCGTCTTCGGCATGATCTCGTCGAATCCGGAGGGGTGGAGGTTGCTGCTGACGGTGACCGAGCATCGTTCGTAGGCGGCATCGGCCAGGCGGTAGAAGCCCTCGGCGGCGTCCGGTGAGACCGGCACCGAGTCCTACCGCTTCCAGGCCGCGCAGGACACCCTCCTCCCCGCCCAGAAGTGAGCCCGCCCCAGGCACGGGGAGCCGGCTCTCACCCCGCTGAAGTAGCTCGCCCGGGCGGCGCGCGAGCGGCGCCGACGCGGTCGTCGCGGCCCAGAAACGAGCAGCCCAGCGCGGCTGAAGGTCACCTGGGTACACACCCGGCGCCCGCCGCTGGATGAAGTCCCGGTTGACATGCAGCCCACAGCCTGCCTATTTTCCTTAACGCACCCGAGAGGCTGCATATCGGGGAGGTCGGAGATGGATGAGGTCTTCAAGGCACTGGCCGACGCCACCCGCCGTCGATTGCTGGACAGCCTGAACGTCCGCAATGGGCAGACCTTGCGCGAGCTGTGCTCCGGGCTGGACATGGCCCGGCAGTCGGTCAGTAAGCACCTGGCCCTGCTGGAGGCGGCCAACCTGGTCACCACCGCCTGGCAGGGCCGGGAGAAACTGCACTACCTCAACGCCGAGCCGATCAACGCCATCGCCGAACGCTGGATCAGCCAATACGACCGCGAGCGGGTGCACGCCCTCGCCGATCTGAAACACGCACTGGAGAACACCGCCATGGGCAACGCGTTCGTCTACACCACCTACATCAAGACCACGCCGGAACAGCTCTGGCAGGGCCTGACCGACCCGACGTTCACCCGCCGCTACTGGGGGGTGGAGTTCACCACGGACTGGAAGACCGGGTCAGCGATGACCTGGGAGGAGCAGGGCCGCACGACCGCCCACCCCGAGCAGGTCGTCCTCGAATCCGACCCCTACCGGCGCCTGTCCTACACCTGGCACACCTTCACCCCGGAGTGGGCCAAGGCCGCCGGCGTGGACGACGAAACCCTCGCCAAGCTCACCACCGAGCCCCGGTCGAAGGTGACGTTCGATATCGAACCGCTCGGCGAGACGGTCAAACTGACCGTCATTCACGACGGCTTCGAACCAGGCAGCACTCTCCAAGAGATGATCCAGCGCGGCTGGCCCGCCATCCTGTCCGGCCTCAAGACCCTTCTGGAGACCGGCGACACGCTGCCCGCTCCCGAAGCCGACCAGGAGGCCTGAACAGCTCGTCGCAGAGCACAGCCCCCGGAAGACGTCAAAACCGATGAGGCCGTGCAGAACCCCTGACAGCCGCAGGCCGCCCCGAGCGACATCGAGCCCCCCGCTCTCAGCACCCATGACATTCGCGCACGGAAGCCGGTACAGACCACCTGGATGTCGACGCGACGGCCATCGACCGACACGGCGAGGAGGGGCAGGGCCCGGACAAGGCGACGATCCTCGTCACCGGCGACGGCGCCGTCGGTGACAGCCTCGCCGAGTTCGACTCCCTCGTCCGGGCGGGACCCCCGGTCGTCGTCATCGTCCTGAACAACCAGGCATGGGGCGCCACCCTGCACACCCAGCAGTTCTTCTTCGGACCGGACCGCGTCACCGACAACCGTCTGGAGAACGGCTCCTACAGCGGCGTGGCACGTGCTCTCGGTGCCGACGGCGTCGACGTCATGGAACTGGACCAGTTCGCCCCGGCGATCGAGGCAGCCCTCGCGGCCGGCCGGCCGACGTGCATCGACGTGCGCGTGAGCCTCGGGCCGACTCCTCCGAAGGAGCGTGTCCTGAACGGCGGAGCACCGTTCGGCGGCATCGAGAGCGACGCATGAGGCGCTTCCGGCAGCACAGGGATCGCGCTCGGCTGGGCCGTCGCGCCGCAGGTGTCTCCAGCCGACGAGCCCTGCCCCACAGACCCCGCGGGCTCGGTGGGACAGGGCTCGTGTGCCGTTGCGTGACGCTCGGCGGGAGCAGTGCGGAATCGAGACAACGCCCCGGACGCACCGCCGCCCGCAGCGCCCCTAAGCGGTGTGCAGGTCCAGCCCGAAGTGGGCCCTCGCCGTCGTCGCCGTGATGACGGGCACGTGCTCCGCGATCTGCGCCTTCGACATCTGCGTCACCAGGAAGTAGTCCTGAAGCGGCAGACCCTTGCGCGCCACCGAGGAGCCCACCGAGCGGAACAGCAGTTCGGTGGCCTCGTGCGACAGCCGGCACGACGTGTACAGCACATTGCCGAGGGCGACCCAGTCCTCGAAGGAGGGGATGTCGCCGCTCGCCCAACGCTCGCCGAGACGCTCGTAGTCGCGGGCCGCGGTGAGAAGGACCGCCTGCGCGGCGTCGATCGTCGCCCGCGCCTGGCCCCAGATCCGCTGGGCCTCCTCGTGCTTGTACCGTTCGACCAGCGGCGGGTACAGGCGCTTCTTGGTCAGGATGGTCTCTTCGTAGGCGTCGAGTGCCGCCCACGCCGCCCCGGCCTGGACTGCCGCGAGCGAGGCCGGATACAGCGGCTGGATCTGCCCCAGGTACAAGGGGTTACCCGTGGAACGGGTGCCGTGCGTGCCTTCGGGGAGGTTTGAGTAGCCCCATTCGAACAGCGAAGACACGTGCTCGGCGGGGATGAAGACGTCTTCCGCGATCACCGTGTTGGACCCGCTCGCGCCGAGGGCCATCGTGGCGTGTGCCCCCCAGTCGTCCCGCACGGTGTAGTCGCCGCGGGGGAGGAGAGCCACCACCGGGACGGGATCGGTGCCCTCGGCCGGGATGACCGTGCTCACCATCGCGTGGGTCGAGTACGGGACACCGGACGAGTACGGCCACGCACCGGTGAGGCGGTATCCGCCCTCCGTGGGGACGAGCGAGCCTCGGGGGGTGGCGGAGTGCGGCGCGATGAAGACACCGTCCTCGCCGAAGGCATCCCGCACGACCTCCTCCGGGAAGTGTGCGACCAAGGGAATCGTGTGACCGGTCCCCAGGGTCAGACACCAGCCGATGCCGGGGTCCCCGCGCGAGATCTCGATCATCGTCCGGTAGTACGTCTCCAGGCCGAACTCGTACCCCCCGTACTTCCGCGGCTGCACGAGGCGGTAGAAGCCGGCATCTGAGAACGCCTTGTGGATCTCGGGGGAGTACGTGCCCTCATCCGCCGCTCGCACGCGGTTCTCACGGAGGGTCGGGCGCATCGCCGCCGCACGGGCGATGACCTCCTCCGCGGTGAGGTCCGGTTCCGGTATCCGAAGATCGCCGATCACGGCGGTCGTGTCGTGCGACGACATCGTCGCTCCCTTCGTCCGCTCCGCCTCACCCGGCCTCGATGCCGTGAGACGAGGAGTGGACCGAGTCAACGCCCGGCTCACCGCGCGCCGCTTGCCCCGATCCGCCAAATCCGGCACAGCGGATTGACCCGCGGAGGCAAGCGAAATCAGCGCACACCGAACGAGCATGAGAGCCGACTGCTCGATGAACGCGCAGTGGCACGACGAAGGAAACAACGAAGGGGTTGTTGACATGGCGAGTGTTCAGCACCTGGCCGTACGCGTCTCGGACCTTGAGCGCTCCACGAGGTTCTACGTCGAGACCTTCGGCGGCAAGGAAGTCCTCAACCCCTACCACACCGGCAAGCAGATGACGGAGATCATCTTCGGTCTGAAGGACACCGACTACCGCATCGGATTCGTCGAACTGCCCGATGGCTTCGGCCTCGAACTGTTCCAGTTCCTCCCCGATCGCAACCCCACGATCGGGGTGCCGCAGCCGGAAGCCTCGTTCATGCACTTCGCCATCGCAGTCGACGACGTCGAGGCCACGCTGGCGCGTGCGGTGGCGAACGGCGGGGAGAGCTTCGGCGATCCGGCCGGGTGGGCTCCGGGCGACCCCGCGAAGTACGCCTACATCAAAGACCCGGACGGGAACGTCCTCGAAGTGAACGACACGACCTGGGAGCGCATCCTGCACTCCGCGATCGAGTTGTATCCCGAGGCCAAGCGGTAACGACGGGCGGATCGGAGCGAGGGCCGGAGCGCCCCGGCTCTCCCTCCAGCCCGCTGCCCTTCAACGGGCGCACCCGTATATCGTGATGCCATCAAGCCCGGCCCCATCGGGCGCTCGCGACGATGCGAGAGGGGACGCGGATGCCCGCCACCAGATCCTGGGTGTGTCAGCTACGCCCCACCGCCCTCCCCGACGACCTCGAACCGGCCTGCCTTCCGGAGACCTGGAACCGGACCGTCGCCGACATCGGCATCGGGGCGTCAGCGTGGGCCGTCGAGTTCTGTCACGAACTCGCGGGGCTCGCGGTCGACCCCGACATCCTCGCCATCCGTCGCGCCGAAGCCGCCGAGGAACTGCGCCCCACCGCCGAGGCGGTCGTCATGGAGGCCCTGGCAGCTCTCTGCCACGGCCGACCGGTCCCCACGACCGTCCCCCCGGAGACGACCCGACAGATCACCCGCGCGGTCAGACAACGGATTCCGATCGAGCGTGTGCTCGCGTTTCAGCGAGCCTCCCATGCCCGCTTCAGCGACGCTCTCGTCTCCGAGTTCCGGCGCCTCGTGCCGGCCGATCAGCAGTCGGAAGGCCTCTTCGACCTGTCCCGGTTTCTCGTCGACCTCGTGAGTACCTTCTCGCTCGCGTGCAGCGCCGCCTACGCGGCCGAGGAGCAGGCGTGGCTCGCGAGCACCGACGGCTCGCGAGGGGAACTGGTCAGGGCTCTGCTGCGGGGCGACCACATGGATGTGAACCCCACGAAGGCACTGCGGTACGAGCTCGCGCACCGGACCCATGTCGGCCTGATACTGCGGCACAACGCGCACGACGACGACGCGGCGTCAAGCAGCCTCGATCGAGTGGCCGCCACGCTCCTGACACAGATCGGCGCGATCGGGCACCTGGTGATCCCGTCGGACGAACGCGAGGTGTGGGCATGGGGCGGGTTCGCCGACCCGCGGAGCGTGGCGGTGCGCTCGCTCCCCGTGGTGCCGGGCACCCTGGTCGCGGTCGGGCGCCCGGCGCGCGGCCTCGACGGCTTCCGGGCCACCCACGAAGAGGCGACCGCGGCGGCCCGCGTCACGCTGTACTCGGCCGCCCGCCCACACGATCGCACGGTCTTCTTCGACGACGTCCGACTCGCGGCGCTGCTCACCTCGGACCCGGAGCGGGCGCGGAACTTCGTCCGGGACGAGCTCGGGGCCCTGGGGCATCCGCGAGAGGCGGTGCTCCAGAAGACCGTGCGCGTCTACCTCGAATGCAACTGCAGCCCCGCGACCACCGCGGCGCGGCTCGACGTGGTGAAGAACACCGTCGTATACCGCATTCGACGTGCCGAGGACATTCTGGGACGAAGCGTCAAGGAGCAGCAGGGGATTCTGTGGGCGGCGCTCCATCTCGTCGACGTCGTCGATCCCGTGGAGTCGCAGTATTCGTCCTGATGACGGAACGCCGGACGGGGCGAGGTGTCTCGGGGCCGGGTTGGATGCCCGTGTGTCCTCGCGCGGTCGAAGCACCGATGCGCGCCGGACACCACCGCTCTACCGGCTATACCAGGACAGGCCCGCCGTCGTACCCGAAATCCTTCCGTTCACCGCGGTGCCGGCCGCCGGACCTGGCCAGGGTCTCGGAGGGCGCGGTGCCGAAGCGTCGGCGGTAGGCGGCGGAGAACCGGCTCAGGTGGGTGAAGCCCCACCGCCCGGCCGCTTCGGTGACTCCCGTGGCGCCCGTCAGCAGTTCGGCGTGGACACGGTCCAGACGGACGTTGCGCAGGTACGTCATCGGGGTCACACCGAGGTACTCCCTGAACCCCTCCTGGAGGCGCCGGGCGCTGACGCCTGCCGCCCGGGCCAGGTCCCCGACAGTGAAGGCAGTCTCGGGGCGGGCGTCGATCAGCTCGACGGCCTTGCGTACCGTCCGAGGGTAGGCCGGCGGCTGCGGACGCAGCAGCGCTTCGGTGTAGGTGTGCGGCTGGGCCAGCAGCAGGCCGCTCGCGAGGAGGCGCTCGAAGTGCTGCTGGATCGGCCGCTCGCGGATGAGTCCGCCGGTGCTGTCGGACTCGGCCACCAGCAGGTCGAGAGCGTTACGCCAACTGCGGCCGGGCGCGGACGTCAGGTCGAAGTCGAACGCGAATTCCAGCGGAGCCTGCAGCGGACGGCCCAGGAGGGCCCGCAGTTCGGTCTCGACAAGCCCCCGGTCGATCTTGATCCCCAGATGTTGCTCGCCGTTGTCGCAGCTCAGCAGCCGGTGCTGCTGTGTCGGTGAGAAGACCATGGCGTCGCCGGCGGTCGCCACCATCTCCTGGCGCCCCGTGGCTGCCTCAAGGAAGCCGCGCAGGACGACATTGATGTGGTAGTGCGACGGTGTCCGCCCGGGATCGACGCGTGTGCGCTGGCCGAAGGTCATCAGGCCGACGGTGACGTGCTCGGTGCGCGTGCCACGGAGTTCCCCGCCGGGGCCGTCGGTGCCCGACAGCGGGGTGACGTCCGCCGGATAGAACAGATCGTTGAGGCGTTCGCGGAATTCCTCGAAGCCCGATGCGCGGCACAGCACGTGGCTCGCCAGGAGTGAGCGGCCCATGCGTCATTGTTATCCGCTCCGTGTCCGCACAACAAGGAGCGAGCCACCGGTTTTTGCGCATACTGCCAGGTCATCGGCTTGGTGAGAGGAGTCTCACAGAGCAGCTGGACCCGAGCCCGGTGGCCCCGGGCCGTCCCAAAATCGATCGCGGGATTCGGCTGCCAGTCGCGCTTCGCGGATGTCGCTTTCCGCCCCGCCTTCATAGCGTGTTCTCAGTGTGTTCGTCCAGCACCTTCCGGCGAATGCCCGCCACGACTGGAGGTACGTCATGCCCGGCACGGACCAAGCGGCGAAGGCCATCACCGCCGCGGCCGTCGAGAGTTTCCGCGACACCCCGGACCCGCGGCTGCGTGAACTGCTCCAAGGTCTCGTCCGCCATCTGCACGGTTACGTCCGTGAGCTGCGCCCCACGATCCAGGAGTGGGAGTACGCCGTGGAATACCTCACCGCCGTAGGACAGAAATGTGACCCCACTCGCCAGGAGTTCATCCTGCTCTCCGACGTGCTGGGCGTCTCCATGCTGGTCGAGACCGTGAACGAGCAGGGCGGCGGAACCGAGAGCACGGTCCTTGGCCCCTTCCACGTCGTGGAGTCCCCGAAGCGCGAAAGCGGGGACAGCATCGACCTGATGAGCGTCGGAGAGCCCTGTGTCGTGTCGCTCCGCGTCACGTCGGCGGACGGCAGCCCGTTGGCCCGCGCGAGCGTCGACGTCTGGCAGTGCAGCGCGGACGGGTTCTACGACGTGCAGCAGCCCGACATCCAGCCGCCGGGCAACGGACGCGGTCTCTTCCGGACCGACCACGAGGGCCGCGTGTGGTTCCGCACCGTCGTCCCGAGCCACTACCCCATTCCGACCGACGGCCCGGTGGGAGTGCTGCTCGACGCCGCCGAGCGGCACCCCTACCGTCCGGCCCACATTCACTTCATCGTCGAGGCCGACGGCCACCGACCACTGACGACGCACATCTTCGTCGCCGACGGTCCCTACCTGGCCTCCGACGCCGTCTTCGCCGTCAAGGAGAGTCTGGTCGCCGACTTCGCGCAGGTCGACGAAGCGGAGAGGGCCCGCGCGTACCAGGTCACCGCTCCGTTCCGGCTGGCCGAGTTCGACATCGCCGTCGAGCCCGAGACGGCCGAGGACGCCGGATGAACCCCCCGCTCGCCTTCGCCTACCAGGCACTCCCGATGCGGGTGGTGCTGGGCACCGGCGCCCTCGACCGGCTCGCCGGCGAGATCGACCACGTCGGCCTCGAACGGGTCATGGTGCTGTGCTCGCCCGGCCAGCGGGAGCTGGCCGAGACCGTCGCGGGGCGCATCGGCCCGCGCGCGGTGGACATCCATCCGCACGCCCGGATGCACGTGCCCGCCGAGTCGGCGGCTCATGCCCGACGACGAGCGGAAGAGGTGAACGCGGACGGCTGCGTCGCCGTCGGCGGCGGCTCGGCGATCGGGCTCGGGAAGATCATCGCCCTCCACGACCGTCTGCCGGTCATCGCCGTACCGACGACGTACGCCGGGTCCGAGATGACACCGGTGTGGGGGCTGACGGACAACGGCGTCAAGCGCACCGGCAGGGACCCCCGCGTGCTGCCGGTCTCGGTGCTGTACGACCCCGCGCTCACCGTGACCCTGCCCGCGGCCGTCTCCGTGACCAGCGGCATGAACGCCGTCGCGCACGCGGTGGAGGCCCTCTACGCGCCGGACGCCTCACCGGTCATCGACCTGATGGCCGAGGAAGGCGTGCGCGCACTGGCAACCGCACTCCCGGACGTCGTCGCCGACGGCACCGACCTGGACGCCCGCGCCCGTGCCCAGTACGGCGCCTGGCTGTGCGGCGCCTGCCTCGGGGCCACCACCATGTCCCTGCACCACAAGCTCTGCCACGCCCTCGGCGGCACCCTCGACCTGCCGCACGCCCCCACCCACACCGTGGTCCTCCCGCACGTCCTCGCCTACAACCAGGACGCGGCACCCAAGGCGGTGGCGGCGCTGGGCCGCGCTCTCGGTACCGCCGCCGACCCGGCCACGTATCTGTGGGACCTCGCCGGCCGGCTCGGCGCTCCGCGCTCGCTGCGGGAGCTGGGCATGGCCGAGAGCGACATCGACCGGATCGTCCGGCTCGCGCTGGCCAATCCCTACGGCAACCCCCGCGAGGTGACCGCGGAAGGCCTCGGCCGCCTGCTGCGCACTGCCTGGTCCGGACAGTCCCCGACCTCCTGAGAACGGCGAGGCTCCAGCCGGGCCGCGGCGGGGCGTTCGCCGCCAGGCGCTCGGCCGCGCGCCGAGGGGCCGCGTTCGAACCGGCAGTGCTGAACCTGCTCGGTATGCGATCGCCCTCGGCCACCCGCCCGTCGCCTCCGGTGCCCGGCCGGCCGGCACGGTTGCCCACCAACTTGCTGGGGGATGCGGGCCAGGGCTGTTCCCCCAACCGGTCCAGCGCCAGGTGCCCGGCAGACCGGCAGGCCGTAAGAGGCGGCTCGCGCCTTGGTCGTGGCGAAGAACCCGGTCATCTCCCGCGTCAAGCGTGCCGTGGAACCGCTCGCCATGACATCAGGGTCGGACAGCTCGAACTGGCCGTCGCCTTGCGGCTCGCGACCGTCATCGACCCGGACGCGGGCCCTCTTCGGCTCACCCTGTAGCCGGTCGCCCGCAAGGCGTTGGTCATCCGGCGCAATCAGCGACGAACGGTTTGGTGAGATCGGGCAAGAGGCCGGGCCGACAGGTCGGGTTCCATGAGCACATCGTTTCGTCGAGGTGAACTGGAGACGTGCCGATGTCCAAAACCGCCGGCCGCGAGCAGACGCGGAGGCATGTGGCCTTGATCGACGACGGCTCTCTGGAACCGGGGTTGTCGGCCGACGGCTTCCGCGAGGCGTTTCGCAACCATCCGGGTGGGGTCGCGGTCGTGACCGCTGAGGCCGGCCCAGGCCCGGTCGCATTGACCGCGACATCGGTGATATCGGTGAGCGCCACGCCACCGCTCCTGGTGTTCTCGGTGTCGGCCCTCTCATCGGCGACGCCGACGATCCTGGAGTCGTCGTCGGTGGTCGTGCACCTGCTGGGGGCGGGTCAGGTCGACCTCGCGCGTCTTTGTGCGACGAGCGGAGCGGATCGCTTCGCGGACACAGGGGCCTGGGCCCGGCTGGCCACCGGCGAGCCGTACTTCGTCGCGGCTCCGGTGTGCATCCGGGGCACCATCGCCGCCACCTTCGCGGCGGGCGCATCGACGCTCGTCGTCGTCAACGCCACCCACGCGCACTACAGGCCGGCTGACGCCACCGCTCAGAGCGAAGCGCCGCGTCCGCTGGTCTACCACAACCGGACCTGGCATCAGCTCAACGAGCTGTCCCAGCTTGTGTCGGGCGCGCAGTAGCGCGATCGCAGCCCCATCGCTTCCGGAGCCGATGTCAGGCAGATCCCCGCCCGGGAAGGAGCCCTCATCATGCCCATCCAAGCGGTCAGCGCTATGGAGGCGGCGGCCGACGGAGCAGCCGTACGGGAGAAACAGGTGCACACCACACCCGAGCTGATTCCCCTTCTGCGGGCGAACGCGGAACGCACAGAGCGCGATCGACGCCTCACGTACGCGGTGACCGACGCGGTGCGATCCGCGGGTCTCGTCCATGCCTGCACGCCGCGTGCGTCCGGAGGATCCGGCTACGGTGTCCGTACGCTCGTCCAGGTCAGCGCGGAGTTCGCCCGTGACGACGGCTCCGCGGTACGGGCCGAGTCCATCGCGAACAGCACCGCCTTCGGCCTGGGGCTGCTCCGCGGTGAAGCGCGGGCCGCCGTCCACACGTATCCCCACAACGAGGCGGTCGGCCAGTTCGGACCGCAGGCGGTGGCGACCAAGGCGGACGGCGGATACCGGCTCACCGGCAGGTGGCCGTTCGCGTCGGGCAGCCACCAGGCGCAGCGGACGCTGAGCGGCTTCAGGGCGCTGGACGACGCCGGCCAGGTGCGGGAGCCCGGCTACGCCCTCATGTACGCGGCCGACCTCACGATCGAGGACACCTGGTCGCGTCGCCGGGACGGCCGGGACCGGCAGCGACACCTTTGTCGAGGACCGCCGTCCTCGGCTGGCACCTGACCAACTGCGCGATGCCTCACACCCCATACCGAAGGAGCGAAGAAATTCCCATGGCCAAGCTTGAGATCATCATCGCGAGCACGCGACCGGGCCGGATCGGACCGGCCCTGGGCGAGTGGTTCGAGACCCAGGCAAAGGAGCACGCAGGCTTCGACGAGATCGAGCTGGTGGACCTGGCCGAGGTGAACCTGCCGTTCATGAACGAGCCGCACCACCCGCGCCTGGGCAAGTACACCCACCAGCACACCCGTGACTGGAGCGCCAAGGTCGCGGAGGCGGATGCCTTCGTGTTCGTGATGCCGGAGTACAACTTCGGCTACAACGCCGAACTGAAGAACGCCATCGACTACCTGCACCGCGAGTGGCAGTACAAACCGGTCGGCCTGGTCAGCTATGGCGGCGTCTCGGCGGGCACGCGGGCGGCACAGATGATCAAGCAGGTGGTGACCACCCTGAAGATGACGCCGGTCGTCGAGTCGGTGTCCATTCCCTTCGTCCACCAGCTCCTCGACGAGGAAGAGGGCCTGGTGCCGAACGACATCATGACCGGCTCCGCGACGGGGATGCTCGACGAACTCGTCCGAGTGACCGACGCCCTGCGCCCCCTGCGCAGGACAGCGACGCAGTGATCAGGAGTGACCCGTCGTACGCGACCGGCCTTCGCGCTCTGGGTCGTTCATGCGGATGGAGAAGAAGAGCCGGTGGCTGGTGTCGTCGGAGGGGACGACCCACGGCAGCTGGTCCGGGCGTGCGTCGGGGGTGACCTTCACGTAGTCCGACATTCCGAAGCCGGGGCGCGTGCACCCAACGAACCGAGAGAGAACGGACTCAACGCCTCTCAGAACATCGCCTGGATGATCCCCACGGTGCGTGCCAGGTGCGGCTCGGAGCGGTCCGTGCGGTGGGCGACGGCCAGCTCCACACGTGCGTCGGGTCCGGCCAGTGGTAGGTAGGCGACGCCGTCGAGCGTCAACGCGGTCACCGGCTCGGGTACGACAGCGACGCCGAGGCCGCCGGCCACGAGCGTGACCAGCGTCGACGTCTCGCCGACCTCGTGGCGGATGTGCGGGTCGGCACCGGCGTCGCGCAGCAGGCCCAGCACGACGTCGTACATCACCGAGCGGCGGTCGGCGGAGTGCACGATCAGGTCGGCATCCGCCAGGTCCGCTGCCCGCAACCGCTTCCGGCGGGCAAGGGGGTGGTCGACCGGTACGGCCACGACCAGCCGGTCCCGTCGCACAGTACGGACAGTGAGGGAGAGGTCGGCCACGGGAGGTCGCAGCAGGGCGACGTCGATCGCGCCGCTGCGCAGCGCCTCGACCTGGTCGGGCGCGAGCATCTCGCCACGGAAGGAGAAGTCGACGCCGGGCAGCTCCTCCGAGAGCCGCCGTGAGAGCGCGGGCAGGATGCTGTACGTCGCCGAGCCCACGCACCCGATCGCGAGGTGGCCCACCGAGCCGGCGGCCACCCGCCGCGCGTGATGGGTGGCCTCGTCCACGTCGGCGAGGATCGCGCGCGCCCGCTCCAGGTAGGCACGGCCGGCCTCGGTGAGGTCGACGCGGCGTGTGGTGCGATGGAGGAGTTCGACGCCGAGTTCGGTCTCAAGCTGGCGGATCTGCTGGGAGAGCGGCGGCTGGGCCATGTGGAGCCGCTCGGCGGCGCGGCCGAAGTGGCGCTCCTCGGCCACCGCCACGAAGTACCTAAGATGCCGCAGATCCATATGTCATCCATATCAATTGGCGCGAATATGCGTACTTCAGGATATCGTTGGCCGGGACTACCGTCGCCGTCATGAGTGCTTTCCTCTACGCCGCGACGCGCACGCCGTTCGGTCGCTTCAACGGCGCGCTGGCCGGCGTCCGTCCCGACGACCTCGCCGCCGCCGCGATCACCTCGACGCTCGCCCGGGTGCCGGGCCTCGACCACGCCGCGATCGGCGACGTGGTGTGGGGCAACGCCAACGGTGCCGGCGAGGAGAACCGCAACGTCGGCCGCATGGCGGCGCTGCTCGCGGGGCTTCCGGTGAGCGTGCCCGGCACGACGGTCAACCGGCTGTGCGGATCGAGTCTCGACGCGGCGATGACGGCCAGCCGGGTGATCGAGTCCGGCGATGCCGAGGTGGTGCTGACCGGTGGTGTGGAGTCGATGACGCGTGCGCCGTGGGTGCTGCCCAAGTCGGCGAAGCCGTTCCCGGCCGGCGACGTCACCGCCGTCTCGACCACGCTCGGCTGGCGACTGGTCAACTCGCGGATGCCGCAGGAGTGGACGGTCAGCCTCGGCGAGGCCAACGAACAACTCCGGGAACGCTTCGGGATCTCCCGCGAGCGCCAGGACGAGTTAGCCGCCCGTTCCCACCAACTCGCCCACGCCGCCTGGGAGTCGGGCTTCTACGACGACCTGGTGGTGCCGGTCGACGGCGTCGACCTGACCCGCGACGAGGGCATCAGGGCCGGATCCACACCTGAGGTGCTGGCCGGACTCAAGCCGGTCTTCCGGACCCCGGAACAGGGCGGCACCATCACCGCGGGCAACGCCAGCCCGCTCAACGACGGCGCCTCCGCGGTCCTGCTGGGCAGTGAGAAGGCCGCGGCCACGATCGGGGCCGACCCGATCGCCCGCGTCGCCGGCCGCGGCGTGACGGCGCTGGAGCCGCAGGCCTTCGGCTACGCCCCGGTCGAGGCCGCGAATCGCGCGCTGGCCCGGGCCGGGATCGGCTGGGACCAGGTGGGCGCGGTCGAACTCAACGAGGCATTCGCCGTGCAGTCCCTCGCCTGCCTCGACGCATGGAAGGTCGACCCCGCCATCGTGAACCAGAAGGGCGGCGCCATAGCCATCGGGCACCCGCTGGGCGCCTCGGGCGGCCGCATCCTCGCCACACTGGCCAAGGTGCTGCGCGAGACGAGGCAGCGTTACGGCGTCGCCGCGATCTGCATCGGGGTCGGCCAGGGCCTGGCCGTCGTACTGGAGAACTGCGCCGCCACGGAGGTGACCCGGTGAGCCGCGCGGAGATCATGGAGAGCACCGACGCCGCGGTCGCCGGGATCGAGGACGGCTCCACCGTCCTGGTCGGCGGGTTCGGCCTGGCCGGGATGCCGTTCGACCTGATCGACGCACTCATCCGGCAGGGCGCCAAGGACCTCACCATCGTGTCCAACAACGCGGGAAACGGCGACGTCGGACTGGCCGCGCTGCTCGCCGCCGGCCGGGTGCGCAAGGTGCTCTGCTCCTTCCCGCGCCAGGCCGACTCCTGGGTCTTCGACGACCTCTACCGCGCGGGAAAGATCGAACTTGAGGTCGTGCCCCAGGGCAACCTCGCCGAGCGGATGCGCGCGGCCGGCGCCGGCATCGGCGCCTTCTACAGCCCGACCGCCGTCGGCACACCCCTGGCGGAGGGCAAGGAGGAGCGGGAGATCGACGGCCGCACGTACCTGCTGGAATACCCGATCAAGGGCGACTACGCCCTCATCGGCGCCCATGTCGCGGACACGCTGGGCAACCTCGTCTACCGCAAGACCGCCCGCAACTTCGGACCGGTCATGGCCACGGCCGCGACGGCGACCATCGTCCAGGTCGATCAGGTCGTGGAGCCCGGCGAGCTCGACCCCGAGGCCGTCGTCACCCCGTCCATCTATGTCGACCGGGTCGTCCAGGTGACGGCCCGTCACTACACCGTGCAGGGGGCACGATGACCACCGCCTCCGCCGACCACCGTCTCTCGATGGACGAGCTGGCCGCCGTCATCGCACGTGACATCCCGGCCGGCGCCTTCGTCAACCTCGGCATAGGGCAGCCCACCAAGATCGCCGACCATCTGCCGTCCGGCTCCGCAGTGGTGCTGCACACCGAGAACGGCATGCTCAACATGGGCCCGAAGGCCGAGGGCGACGCGGTCGACCCCGACCTGACCAACGCGGGCAAGGTCCCGGTGACCGAGTTGCCGGGGGCGGCGTACTTCCACCACGCCGACTCCTTCGCGATGATGCGCGGCGGGCACCTCGACGTCTGCGTCCTCGGGGCCTACCAGGTCGCCTTCGACGGCGACCTCGCCAACTGGACGACCGGCAAACCCGATGACATCCCCGCCGTCGGCGGCGCCATGGACCTGGCCATCGGCGCCAAGGACGTCTACGTGATGATGACGCTCTTCACTCGCTCCGGCGAGCCGAAACTGGTACCGCGGTGCACCTACCCACTCACCGGTGTCGGCTGCGTCAGCCGCGTCTACACCGACCACGGCGTCTTCGACGTCGGCGCCGACGGCGTACGGATCCGGGAGACATACGGCGTCGACGCTCACGAACTCGCGCGGCGACTGGGCATCCCGCCCGCTCAGGGCACCGGTGGGACTCACCAACAGCCTTAAGAAGCAGGCCGCCCGCTCCCGTCACCACTGGTCGCGTGGCCGCACAAGCGGTCCGCGAACCCTCTCTGCCCGACGAGTCGGCGGAAGCGGCCGCACCGGCCCGGGGTCCCGGTCCGGGCCGGTGCGGTTTCAGGGGATCGCGTCCGCTGCGTCGGCCAGCGGCGCCGGGCCGCACGTCATGGACGGTGGCGGGGGTCGAGTGGTTCAACAACCAGCGCCTCCACACAGCGATCGGAGACATCCCGCCCCACGAGCACGAGACCAACCACTACGCTCAACACCAGCCCCAACCGGTGGCTGGAGTCAACGCATAGAGCCTCCACCGATCCCGGAGCGGTTCATTCGTGTTCATTCGTTGGGCTTGCGGACAGGGGTGTCTCAGACGTGCTTGGACGCTGGCGCAGGACACTGTCGGGGTCGTAGCGCTTCCATAGTTCGCTGACGCGGGCGCCGGTCGGTCCGGGGTAGGCGCGGGTGAAGGACATGTGGTCGGGGGTGCTTTCGAAGTTCACGTACGCTCCGTCCGTGTGCGGAGCCAGGGTGTCCCAGACCGTGGAGAGGGCGGGCCGCTCGTGGGGTGGGAACATCGAGGCGATGACCAGTGTCTTCTGGTGGCGGTGGGCGAAGGCGGTGGCGGCCGGGTCCTGGTCGCCTGCCGCGCCGCCGAGTGAGTGCAGCTGGATGAGGACCGGGTCCGGGCCCGTCGCCGCTGTCACCAGGGCTCGGGCCGCGTCGGGGGAGATGTCTGTGAGCAGCCCGTTGGTCGTGGTCGACGGCATCTGCCCGGTGTTGGGGTGCAGGTGGGCGGGGGAGACCAGTTCCGTGTACGGCACGATGTGGGCTTGCTGAACCGTGACTTCGCCGATGCCGAGCAGCGGTTGGAGGGCGTGTTGGATGGTGGCGGGGTTGTCCGAGGCCACTACCGCTGTGATGACGGCGAGCGGTGTCCTCCCGTGGGAGGCGAGTATGGCTTTCGTCGACAGCTCGCGTGGCGCCTGGGCCATGACCTCGCTCCAGCGCCGCAGGCTCTCGCCGGCCGGGTCCACGCGTGCGACGAGTTGGGCGAATCCGATGTCGTGCAGTTCGGCGGCTTCGATCTCGAAGGCCACCGCGATGCCGGAGCCGGCTCCCGCGCCGCGCATCACCCACAGCAGGTCCGGGTCGTTGACGGGATCGGCGCGGACCTGGGTGCAGTCGGGCAGTACCACCTCGACCGCGCGGACGTGGTCGACGGTGAGTCCGTAGTGTCGTACGAGCCACCCGATACCGCCGGCGGTGGCCAGTCCGCCGACCCCGACGTTGCCGTGATCGCCGGAGCTGATGGCCAGGCCGTGCGGGGCCAGCGTCTGGGCGACCTGGGCCCAGCGCGCGCCGGCCTCCACCCGTACCAGGCGCGCGTCGCGGTCGAGGACGTCGACGCGGTGCAGGGCGCTCAGGTCGATGACGAGTCCGCCGTTGTTGGTGGCGCTGCCGGACAGGCCGTGCCCGCCACTGCGGACTGCGATGGGGAGGTTCCGCTCGCGGGCCAGCCGCAGCGCCGCGGTGACGTCGTCGGCGGATTCGGCGAGGACGACCGCTGCCGGCCGGCCCGTTGTGGTGTAGGTGGAGCGGAGCAGGGGGTAGCGGCGGTCGTCTGGGGTGACGATCTTGCTGGCGAGGCCGGCCGGCGCTGTGCCGAGGGTTGTCGTCATCGTCCGTTCCTCATGGCTTCGACGTGTTCACGGACAGCGGGGGCGACCTCGGAGGCGAAGAGCGCGAGCTGCTGCTCGGGGTTCACCATGGGCCAGAGGACGAAGGTGTCGAAACCGAGGACGACGGCCCATTCGGTGAGCGTGTCCACCCAGCGGCGCACGTCGCCGACGAGGCCCTGGCCACCTGGGCCGCCCGCGCCGATGACGCCGATGACGTTGTAGATGCGGCGGATCGATTCCGGGGTGCGTCCTGCGGCCGTGGCTGCCGCGTCGATGATCTCCTGGCGGGAGGGGACCTCCTGCGGTGTGACGTAGATGTTCAGCGGGGAGACCCAGCCGTCGGCCGAACGGCCCGTGACGGTCAGCATTTTGCGCTTCTGGGCGCCGAGCCAGAGCTCGACGGGCTTGGGCGGCAGCGGACCGGCGCGGTAGCCGGTCACCGAGTGATGGGGGCTCTGGAGCCGTACGGTGGCTCCGGCGAGGGCCTGGCGCATGAGCTTGAGCGACTCCTCGGTGAAGGCGACCATCTGATCGCCGCGCCGGGGTGTGCCGCCCATCGAGGCGATGGCCTCGGCGAAGGCACCGCCGCCGACGCCGAGTTGGATCCGTCCTTCGGTGAGCACGCTCAGTGAGGCGGCGGCCTTGGCGAGCATCGTCGGCGGACGCAGTTGCAGGTCCGCGACGTCGGTGAAGAACGAGATGCGATCGGTGGCTGCGGCGAGGTTGCTGATCAGCGTCCAGGTGTCGAGGTATCCCGGTTGGTAGGGGTGGTCCTGGACGGCGAGGTGGTCCAGGCCGCTGTTCTCGGCCTGGCGCGTGAGGCGCCGGGTCAGGTCCAGTGACCCGGCCGCCGGGTCCAGGCTGAGCCCGAAGGAGAGGGGGCGTCCGTAGTCGGTCATGGGTCCACGGTGCGGCGGACGGTTCCACCCGGCAAAGCTTGGGTTAGGTGCTAATATTTGGTTAGTGGCTTGAATTCAGGAAGGCAGAGAAGTGATCAACGCCCAGTCCCAGTCCCAGATCCTGCACCTGGAGCGCAGCTCGATCCACGACGACTCCTGCCCGAGCTTCCAGGCGGCCCTGGAGCTGGTCGGGCGCCGCTGGACGGGATCGATCCTGGCGGCCGCCGCCCAGGGAGCCCACCGGTTCGGCGAGTTCCGGGCCTTGATCGACGGCATCTCGGACCGGCTGCTCGCCCAGCGCCTGAAGGAACTTGAGGCCGAGGGACTCATCGTGCGGACCGTGATCCCCAGCACGCCGGTGCAGGTCCGTTACGGCCTGACCGCGGAAGCCCAAGCCCTGTTGGCCGCCCTGCAGCCGCTGGTGCAGTGGAGCGCAGGGCGTGCCGCCCGGCGGGCACGGTAGCAGGGCGCCGCAGTCGAACGCGTACCGCTCCCGTGGTCTGTTCGGAGACTCGACCGCTGCTGCGAGTAGTCGGTGAACAGCGCGGCGCTCAGACTGTTCCACGCCAGGATGTCCATCAACACTCCAGCCGACCGTGACGAGAGGTGCCACTCTCAGCAGGATGCTTCGTGACCCTGCTCCCAACCGCGGCACCCGGGGGCGCCAGGACCGCATCTGTTGCTGCTCCGGCGGCCAGGCGGGGATGGCCCGCACCAGCACGAGTCCGCAGACCGACAGCACGGTCAGTACGACGAACGGGGTGACCAGCGGCGCCGGACCGAACTGCGCGGCGAGGCCGGAGAACACCGCGCCCAGCGCGACACCGGTCGAGGCGGACGGCGAGGTGTGCGCGCTCCTCGGGCTTGGGGCGGCCGGTTTGCCGGCGTTCATGAGTCCTGACATCTCCCATGGAATCGGGGGGCGGTCGCCGACGGTCTGGCGCCTTGTGAGATCCGGTCGTGGCGGAAAGCCGCGGCAGACAGGGAGACCTTTTCCTGGGCAAACGTGCCTGGGAAAGCCCCCGCCGTGCGGTGAATTCGCATGCCCTCGTTCCTGCCCAGCATGTGCGAACGCGGGTGACGTGCCCGTCTCGGCGCACGACCAGCATCGGAGCTGTATCGGCAGCCGTCCAGCCAAGAGCTACTTACTTATAGTTAGTAGATTATGGGTGCTTTGGGAGGACGGTGTCTGTGGCAGCACAGTGAACACGTGCCGCCACTGCCGGCGGCCACGAATGACCACGGCCCAACACACCTGGAACCTCCTATGGCAACCTTGCTGCACCTCGACTCATCCCTGCACCCCGGCTCCGACTCCAAGTCCCGTACCGTGGCCCGGGCGTTCCGCGACGCATGGCGGGAACAGCATCCCGGCGGCGAGGTCGTCTACCGCGACCTCGCCGCGGACCCGCTGCCACACCTGGATGTGCACGGCTTCTCGGCGGCCTTCGCGGACGACGACTCGCACACACCCGAGCAGGCGGCGGCGTTCGCCAGGCGCCTGGCGCTTATCGAGGAGCTTGAGCGGGCCGACGCCGTGCTGCTCGGCGCACCGATGTACAACTTCACGATCCCCTCGACCCTCAAGAGCTGGATCGACCACGTACTCCTGGTCGACCGCACCACAGGCGACAACTCCAGCGTCAAGGGCCTCCCGCTCACCGTTGTCGCCAGCCGCGGCGGCTCCTACGCGCCGGGCACGCCGCGGGAGTCGTCGGAGTACGTCCAGAACTACCTGCGATCCGTCCTCGGCGAGTACATGGGCTTCGACATCGACTTCATCGTCCCTGAGTTGACCGCCGCCGCCTCCAACCCGGCCATGGCTGAACTCATCCCCCTGGCAGAGGCATCCTGGAGCAGGGCCCTGGAGGACGCCGTCATCAAGGGCAAGGAAGTCGCACAGCGCGTCGCCGCGGCATGACCGCCCCAGGACGCCACCGGGCGGGCTCCGCTTGCACGTGCCCCCATCGGTGATCAAGGCTAAGAACTCCTGACAAAGTGACAGGTTCTTCAGTCGGCGCCAGCAGATGATGCCGCAGGCCAGGCTGAGGAACGCTTCGTGGATGTCGTCGCGGATTTCCCAGCGGATGCGTAACCGGCGGAACCAGTGCAGCAGCGCGAAGCTCTGCTCGACCGCCCACCGGTGTACGCCCAGGCCAGACTCGTGCTCGGTGCCGCGGCGGGCGATGACCGGGCTGATCCCGACGGCCCGGACCTGCTTACGGTACGTGTCGTGGTCGTAGCCACGGTCGGCGTACAGCGCGACCGGGCGCTGTCGGGGCCGCCCTCGCCGGCCGTGTACGGGCGGGACGGTCTGGACCAGCGGGACGAGCTGGGTGACGTCGTTGCGGTTGCCACCGGTCGGCGATACCGCCGGCGGGATGCCGTGCCCTTCGGTGATCAGATGGTGTTTCGAGCCTGTTCGGGCACGGTCGACCGGGCTCGGTCCTGTTCATCGACGCCGACGACCCGGACGCCGTCGAACCGTGCCGGGTCGTCGATCAGGACCCGCTTGCCCTCGGCGAGGACTGCGTCGTCGGCGGTGTTCCACGCGACGCCGGGACCTTCGGCGACCCGGGCGACGGTGAGGTGTCCGACCACAATCCGAGTGCCCACCGCAGCCCGCGCCGCGACAACTTCGACCGGGGCTCGGCCACCTGGGAGGTGTCCTGGCGCCAGACATGCCCGCAGCCACCGCATCGGTAGCGGCGGATCGTGGGGAGTAGGTCATCTGTCGAGGGATCAGCGGTCACGGCCGATGGCGGAAGCTGATGCGCATCAGCCGGCTGTCAGCCCAGTCTTCGAGCCGAGTCGGCCGGATGGTGCCGGGGTTGTGGGGCTGATTGAGATCCGCGACGATCTCCGCCAGCACGGCCTGACGTTCAGCTAGGTCGGTGACAGGCGTGGCCCGTGCAGGCAGATCTGCGCGGATCCCGTTCTTGAGGTGGAAGGTGAAGTCGGGATTGGCGAGAAGGTTCGCATGCCAGTCGGTCGCGGCACCGCCGGCGCCGCTACACAGGTAGGTGGTGCCCGCAGCTCGGTAGAAGAAGATCTCGATGCGGCGTGGTCGGCCGGTGCGGCGCCCCAGCGTCGTGATGTCGATGATCCGTTCGCTGGTGCCTGCGGCGGGTGTGATCTCGATGGCTCGCCGGATGTGATCGGGCAGGTGCGACAAAGACGCGTCACGTGCGGAGTCGTTCCATCCGGTCGTGTCTGGACTGCTCATGCGGTCTCGGTCTGAAGGGCGGGGCCGAGGAGGAGTCCACCGTCGATGACGTACTCCGACCCCGTGATGAACGACGCGTCTGATGACGTGAGGAACAGGAGAAGCCGGGTGACGTCGGTCGGCTCTCCAAGCCGGGGGATGGCGAAGGGCTCGGGTGAGTAGAAGTCCGCGATTGCCGCGGTGGCGCCGGCTGCTGGTTCTTGGATGAAAGGGGTCGCGATCACGCCGGGGTGGATGGTGTTCACGCGGATGTGGTCCCGGCCGAGCTCAAGCGCTGCCGTTCGGGTGATGCCTCGCACGGCCCACTTGCTGGCGACGTACGGCGCGTAGTGCGCCGTGCCGCCCAGGCCCATCGTCGAGGCGATGTTGACGATGGCTCCCCCTGTGGCGCGGCGCAGAGCGGGGGCGGCGATCTTGATGCCGAGGAAGGTCCCTGTGAGGTTGATGTCGAGGATGCGCGACCACGTGGCCTGGTCCGTGTTCTCAATCGGCGCCGGCGGGTTCTGGACGCCCGCGTTGTTGACAAGCACGTTCAGGGCACCGAAGGCGCTCTCGGCGGCTAGCACAGCGGCGGACCACGAACTCTCGTCGGTGACGTCGAGGCGGGTGAAGCGAGCGCGGGACCCGAGCTCGTCGGCGAGAGCGGCGCCGCGTTCGGCGTCGATGTCGCCGATCACCACGTTCGCTCCCTCCGCGTGGAAGGCGCGTACGTGGCTTGATCCCTGGCCACCGGTCCCACCGGTCACGAGCACGGTCTGGTTGTCGAAGCGGTTCATCAGATGTTCCTTCGGAACGTGGGTGACTGACCGGGATCATCGGCGATGAACGGCCGGCCGATGGCGAGCCGGGTGACTCACCACTGCCTTGACGCTAGGTTGGCGGCAGTGGCGAGTCAAGCCACTCACCTCGTACACTCGGTCCATGAGCAGGGTCGTATCGACGTACCACCAGCGCGTCGCCCAGGAAAAGCGCGCGCTGATCGTGACGGCCGCGACCGCACTGTTCCTTGAGCTGGGCTACGACCGGACGTCGCTGGCGCGGATCGCAGAGCGCTCCGGTGTCTCGCGGGCCACCTTGTTCAAGCAATTTCCGAGCAAGGCTGCCCTGTTCGACGCCATCGTCACCGAGTCCTGGCAAACTGCTGAGGAGGAGGATCCTCCGCCGGCAGGCAACGTCGTTGACGGGCTCAGCGCCATCGGTCGCCGTTACGCCGAGCTGTTGAGCCGGCCCCAGATGACCGACCTGTTCCGGATCGTCATCGCCGAGCTGCCCCGGTTCCCGGAGCTGGCCCATGCGCAGTTCTCGCACGGGAAGATGCCCTACTTCGAGTCCGTACGCAGCTACCTCCTGGCTGAGCACGAGGCGGGAACGGTGCGGGTCGAGGACGTGGACCTCGCAGCCACCCAGTTCCTGGGCATGATCTCCAACTACGTCTTCTGGCCAACACTCCTGGTGCCGGGCTGGGAAGTGAGCGCCGAACGCGTCGCTCAGGTAGTCGACGAGGCCGTCCGTACCATCGCCGCCCGGTACGCCGCGACTGGACCAGGGACGTCCACCAACCACTGAGTCCCGCCGCCACCAAAGGAGCTGATGCCCAAGCAATCGAGGCCGTCGGCACCAAGGGCGTTCGCGGGGCATCCCGGGGCGGACACCGAAGGGGGGAGTTCCTTGCGGGAAGTTGCGAGCTGTGTGAAGGCACGGACGGTGTAGAAGTCCATCACGTCCGGAAGCTCTTCGAGCTCGAAACGAGCGAACCGGCCCTCTGGGCAACAGCCATGGCCAAGAAGCGCCGCAAAACCCTTGTGATGTGAGCTGATTGCCACGGCCTTATCCCCCGGAGGGCGACCACCGCAACACTCACAAAATGATCACTGGAGAGCCGGATGCCAGGAAATCTGGCCTGTCCGGTTCGGAGGGAGGCCGCACGGGCTCAGATCGGTTCTGTGTGATCGATCCGGGGGTTGGGCGGTGGATGTCGGAAGGCTGGGGCGGGCCGCGTTCGAGGTGGGGTACGTCGATGCGGGCCACCGCCGCGACGACGGTTGTCGGCGAACCGATGGCGAGGACCGTCGAGGGCGTCGCTGTCGGCTAGGGAGGACGTCACGAGGTCCCGCCTCGACGGCCGTTGAGGCGATAAGAAGGTCTCAGTTAAAGCAACAGAAAGTTGCTATAGTGGGTGGACGTGCTGCGGCGTCGAAGGAGCGGACCATGCGGATCCTGATCAGTGGGGCAGGGGCAGCGGGCCTGTGCGCAGGCATCGACCTGGCGCGTGCCGGGCATGAGGTGGAGATGGTCGAGCGGGCGGACCACCTGCGCGTCAACGGCTCCCCGATCGACGTGCGCGGCGAGGCCATCGAGACCGCGCGCGGCATGGGCATCCTCGACGCGGTGCGCGAGCACCGGATCACGATGACCGAGCAGACGAAGTTCGTTGACCAATCCGGCGCGGCCGTCGCGCCCTTGGTGATGCAGGAGATCAACGAGACCCCGGATGACATCGAGCTCCCCCGCGAGGACCTCATGACCATCCTGCGGCAGACCCTGCCCGAGCAGGTCAACCTGCGCTTCAAGGAGTCGATCGCGTCGCTGGTCGACGACGGGGACCGGGTCGCGGTCACCTTCGCCTCCGGCCGGGAGGGTGCCTACGACATCGTGGTGGGCGCGGACGGGGTGCACTCGGTGGTGCGCCGGTTGGTCTTCGGCCCGGAAAAGGAGTTCGCCGAGCACCTCGGGGTGTACGTCGCGATCGCGGACGCGCCCGGCCAGGTGGCACCCGGCGACACCCGCGTGACGGAGATCCTGAACCTGCCCGGGCGCTTCGCGGGCGTGGCCCGCTACCGCGACAAGGCGCTGGCACTCTTCGAGTTCCGGTCCGACCCGATCGACTACGACTACCGCGACCTGGGCGCGCAGAAGCGCCTCCTGGCCGATGCCTTCGCCGGGGTCGAGGACTGGATGGTCCCCGATCTGATCGAGACCGCCCTCCGCGATCCCGAGCTCTACTTCGACGGGCTCGCCCTGGTCCAGATGTCGACCTGGCACCGGGGGCGGGTCGTGCTGATCGGGGACGCCGCGCACTGCGCGACTCCGATGGCCGGGCGCGGCACCTCTCTGGCCCTGCTCGGGGCGTGGACGCTCACCGAGGAGTTGACCCGGCACGGCGACGACCTCACCGCGGCGTTCAGCGCCTACGAGCGGCGCCGGCGCCCCCATGCGACGGCGGCCCAGGAGTTCGCGCGGGGCGGGGCCGACCTTGTCGTCCCCGCCACCTGGGAGGCCATCGAGGCGCGCAACGCCCGGCTGCGCGCGGCCCAGTCGCTGTAGGGTCCCGGCCGTGATCGAGGACGAACCCACGCGAGAGCCCGCCCGCCGTCCGGGCGGGCGCAACGCCCGGGTGCGCAGTCGCATTCTTGAGGCTGCCGCCGAGCTGATCGCCCGCGACGGGATCGGCGGCCTGCGCTACGACCAGGTCGCAGAGCTCGCCGGGGTCAACAAGACCAGCGTCTACCGCAACTGGCCCGACCGTACGGCCCTGCTCGCCGACGCACTGACGTCCTTCAGTGCCGAGGCGACACCCTTGCACGACTCCGGCGACATCGACGCCGACCTCGTCGACTTCCTCGAAGCCCTCGCCGCCGCCCTGTCCAGCCCGCAAGGGCGGGCACTGCTCAACGTTGTGGGCGCGGCGCACGACAACCCCGGCCTACGGGCCGTCGTCGACAAGGCGTTCGCTCAGCGCCTGGCGGCGGTGCACCAGCGGGTGGAGGCAGCGATCGAGAGCGGGCAGCTTCCAGCAGTCGATTGCCGTCTTCTCGTCGAGATGCTCAGCGGCCCGGTGCACGGACTGGTCAGCCGGGGCGCACGCGAGTTCACGCGAGCCGACGCGCAACGGATCACTGCGATCGTGCTCGCCGGCGTACGCGCCATCGCCGCCCGCGACGGCACCTCCGGCCGCTGACGGAAACAGCCGCTCAAGTCGCGCCCGGCGGGTGCGCAGGTGGTCCTCCAGCGCCTGCGGGTACGTGTCTCGCTCTGCCGGGCGTACGGTCCGCAGCGCGATGATGGACGGCGCCGTCCCAGCCCTCGCCGTACGCCGTTCCACGGGCGCGGGGTGTGGGCAGCCGGGCAGTTCCTCGACCCAGCAGTGGGCTCCGGCGACGGCGCCGGCCTCGACGGCGCGGACCAGTTCGTCCGCGTCCTCGGGCTGGAGTCCGGCGGCTGCGAGGACCGAGTAGATCTTCATCCGGGCACTGACCGCCCTCGCCTGGTAGTCGTTCATCCGCTGACGCGGCTCTGAACTGACTCCCTGCAACCATGATCTGCCGCTGCCGGGGAGGAAGATCGGCCGGCAACCCCTGCTGTCACGGATGCGATGTGAGTCAAGTCGTGGCTGGACACCGAGCATCGGCCGCGGGGAGCTCCGTTCAACAGATGCACCCTGTACGGGATATGGCGCCGCACCCGGTGCCCGGTGCACACTGCGCAACACGCGTAGAAGTGACATGCGCAGGACACCTTCCGGCCCCTCGCGTGCCACCCTGCCCGTCTAGAACTGCCCTGCCGCACAGCGTGTCCCCCTGCACATCCCCGGTGCGGTGCTCCGCGAACAGTCCGCAACCGCTCGCGAAAGGCACCCTCATGTCACCTCGTCACATACCTGCCAGACGCCCCCGCCGCACCGCTGCGCTCGGGGCCGCCTGCCTGGCCGCCGCCGTGACGCTGGCAACGCTCACCACCGCCCCCGCGGCGAGTGCCGCCGCGTCGGTTCCGTCGCAGGGATCGCCGACACAGCTCGACGTCGGCAATTGGAACGTCGAGTGGTTCGGTGCGCCGGACTTCGGCCCGACCAACGAGGCGCTTCAGCAGCAGAACGTCCGCGACGTCATGGCGGGCGCCGACATGGACGTGTGGGGCCTCTCCGAGGTCGTCAGTACCTCTGCGTTCAACCAACTCGTGGCGGGCATGCCCGGGTACACCGGGGTCGTGGCCAACGACCCGATCGTGACGAACGGTGCGCAGTACTACTCGGACTTCAGCAACACCGAGCAGAAGGTCGCCCTCGTATGGCGCTCCAGCATGGCCACCCTGGTGAGTGCGAAGGTCATCCTGACCGGACAGAACAGCAACTTCGCCGGCCGCCCGCCGGTGGAGTTCACGTTGCGCGGCACGTTCGACGGTGTCACCCGTGACCTCGTCTTCATCGTCCTGCACGCGAAGTCCGGTTCCACCCAGGATGCGTGGAACCTGCGCAACCCCGCGTCGCAGGCCCTGAAGTCCTACCTCGACACGACCTACCCCACGCAGAACGTCTTCGTCATCGGTGACTGGAACGACGACGTCGACACCTCCATCACACCCGAGAAGGCTTCCCCCTACGCCAACTTCGTGAACGATGCGGCGCGCTACACGTTCCCGACGCGGGCCCTGTCGCTGGCGGGCGTGTCGTCGACGGCGGGTTACCCGGACTTCATCGACCACCAGCTCATCACCAACGAGGTGCAGGCCAAGTACGTCGCCGGCTCGGCGACCGCCTTCCAGCCCCAGGCATATATCCCGAACTACGCGACGACGACCAGCGACCACTACCCGGTGCTGGCCCGCTACAACTTCGTCATCGGCGGTGCCGGCGGCGCGAACCGGCAGCCCACGGCGTCGTACACGCACTCCTGCACCGCTCTCAGCTGCACCTTCACCGATGGCAGCACCGACCCCGACGGCACCGTCGTGAGCCGCAGCTGGGACTTCGGCAACGGCCGGACCTCGACGGCGACGAACCCGACCGTGACCTACGCATCGGCCGGAACCTACGCGGTCTCGCTGACCGTGACGGACAACGGCGGGGCCACCCACACCACGACCCAGAACATCACCGCCACCGCCGGCGGTAGCGGCGGACCCGCCGACGTCATCATCAACGAGGTGCTGGCCAACGAACCGGGCAGCAACACCGCCGGCGAGGCCGTCGAGATCGTGAACACCGGTGGCACGGCAGCCGACATCGCCGGCTGGACCATCTGGGACGGGTCGGCCGTGCGGCACACGTTCGCGGCCGGTACGACGCTGCAGCCCGGCAAGGCGATCACCGTGTTCGGCGCCGGCTCCGCGATCCCCAGTGGCATCGTGGCGGTGGCGGCCAGCACCGGCGGCCTCAACCTGTCCAACAGCGGTGACCAGGTGATCCTGCGGGATTCGGCCGGAGCGACGATCCAGTCGATGAGCTACTCATCGAGCCAGGCGAACTCCGACGGAGTGTCCATCAACCGAAGCCCCGACGGCTCGGCGACCGGCGGCTGGGTCAAGCACAACACCATCAGCTCGCTCTCCAGCTCGCCCGGCCGGCGCGCCGACGGGACGGCGTACTGAGCCCCGATCCGCCAGCCTGACTTCGCAGTGATCGTTCAGCGGGGTGCGCGCTGGTCGGCTGATGAAGGGCGTGCAGTAGCCGTTGGCTGCCCAGCTCTTCAACCACAGGTCTCAGGCCCTCGCGGACTGGCCGGCCTGATGGCCGTCCACGCCTCCTTGCCGATCGTGGTGATCTGCCGTCCGCGCTGCCCAACGAGCCCGGCCCGGGGAAAGCCCGGGTGCCCCTTCCCCGGGCTGGCCGCCCGCAGCCCGATCGCCGCCGCCAACTCGGCGCGTCGGCTCTTCTGCGATCAGAAGCGATGTCCGAACCGAGGGATATGGCTACAGCTCGAACTTCCCCGCGCATCAGCCTCGTTCGGGTGATCGCTCCGCAGCCGGCGCATAGGAGAAGGGTAAGGGCCTCCCGCACAGTTCGGTGATGGCGAGTCAACGAACCATCAGAAGGCCCAGCTGTCACACTGTGGCGTGCTTGCTCCGTCCGCGTCTAGCTCCGAACGGCCCTCGGCGCCTCGGATACAGCGGCTTCATCGGCCAGGGTCTCGACGGTCTCCTCGCGAGCGATGACCGCGCGCCGCGCCGCCCCCTCCGCCTCCGCGACAGCGGCTTGAAGCCGTTCCAGCTCGGCCCTCAGCTCCTCCGCCCGAGCCAACGCCACCCGCTCACGCCGCTCCGGCACCCCCAGCACCGACGCCATCCGCCACCTCCCAGCACGCCCCGCACCGACACGACGGCCGAGCCTGCCTAACGAGCGACGGCCACACACCTCACCTGGGATGATGACGTGCCGCAGGGCCTCGGCCTGCGGGCCGGGCCGGTAATCCGGCCCTTGGCGGAGGTGTTCGAGTAGCCGACAGGCGGCAGTTCCCGTGTCGCCCGGCCCCGGTCGCATGGCCGGGGCCGGGGCCGGGGACGAGGGCCTGGTTCAGTCGGCCCGGTAGCGGGAGGCGAGAGCGGGGCTCTGGCCGTCGAACGCGGCGAGGTCGGCCTGGAAGACGGCGTCGAGCAAGCCGGCGTCCTCGACGCCGGGGGCGCAGACGACCTCGCCGAGTTCGAGGCCGCGCAGGCCGGCGGTGACGACGTCCTCGGCGCTCATGCGAGGCACGACGCTCATGTCGAGGCCCTGGCGGGTGTGGAACTCGGTGGCGACCACGCCCGGGCACAGCACCTGGACCTGGACGCCGGTGTCCTCCAGCTCGGCGCTGAGAGTCTGCGACATGGCGACGAGGTGGGCCAGGCTGCCGGCGTAGACGGCGCGGCGGGGCATGACGGACTTGTCGGCGGGACCGCTGAAGGCGATCATCCCGGCCACGTTGATGATCTGTCCCTCGCCGCGTTCCTGCATGCCGGCGACGGCGGCGCGGGTGAGCATGGTCGGTGCGACGACCTTGACGTGGACGAGTTCGCGGGCCTTGTCGGCGGGCAGCTGGGCCAGCGGCATGTAGTGGGCGACTCCGGCGTTGTTGACGAGCATGGTCAGCGGCTCGGTGGCGCAGATGTCGGCGACGGTGTCGACGCCGATGTCGGTGGACAGGTCCGCGGCGACGGTGCGGACGGTGACCTCGGGGTGGGCGGTGGCGAACTCCTCCAGGCGGTCCTTGTCGCGGCCGACGATGATCAGGCCGTAGCCGTCGGCGGCGAGGCGTTCGGCGAAGGCCCTGCCAATGCCGGAGGTGGCGCCGGTGACGAGGGCGAGCTTGCTCATGGGAGTGTTTCCTTTCAGAGGGTGGCCGAAGCCGCCGGGGTGGGGTCCTGGCGGAGCCAGGCGTGTTCGGCGCGGTACTGCTCAGCGACGGCCTCGGGCCGGTCGTCGCCGAGGTGCTGATCGCCGACGGTGTAGCCCTTGCGGTTCAGGTACCAGGCCAGGAACCGGTAGGAGGGCCTGTAGCGGGCCAGCTCGTCCGGGTCGACGGTGAGCCGGGCGCCCGGTAGAACCGGGGCGAGGGTGTCCTTCTCGTAGACCGAGGTGATCGCGCCACTCGATGATCAGCGGCAGTTCGGCCCGGTGGTCGACGTTGTCGGGCCGCACCATGGTGTTCAGCAGGGACAGGGCCGCGCTGGCGGCGCTGCCCAGCTTCAGGACTTCCACCAGCCGGGCGGGGGCCAGCTCCAGCCGGGTGGCCAGTTCGACGATCTCGGTGATCGCGGCCTGGTTCATCATCAGCGCGTTGTTGAACAGCTTCGCCGTCTGACCCGCCCCGGCGTCACCGAGGTGCACCATATGGCCGGAGAACGAGCGGAACACCGGCGTGCGGCGTTCGGCCGCGGACTGCGGACCGCCGACCATCACGGTCAGCCGGCGCTCCTGCGCGGCCGGGCGGCCGCCGCTGACCGGCGCGTCCAGCACCTCGACGCCGCCCTTCGCGCACAGCTCGGTCAGACGGACGGCGTTGCCGGGCAGGCCGGTGCCATGGTTGACGACGATGGCGCCGGGACGAAGGGTTTCGAGCAGCTGATCGGCAAGCTTCAGGACGTCGTCGTCGGTGCCCACGCACAAGCAGACGATGTCGCAGGCGGCGGCCAGCTCACTGAGCGTTCGTGCCGCTGGTGGGGGACCTCGGCGAGGCCGTCCAGGGAGGTGGGGCGCCGGGCCCAGGCGTGCAGGGGAAGCCGGCGTCGGAGATCGCGGTAGCCATGGGCAGGCCCTGCGTCACCCAGCCCGATGAACCCCACGACGGGTCGTTCAGGGAATCGTGCTCGTGTCATGCCTCCACGGTCGGCGAGGACCCTGCTACCAGCCAGTAGACCGGTTTTCCTGGGAATGGCAGTACCAGGCTGGTCATCGACTCATTTGCCACAATCGACGGTATGGCGACCACAGAACTCGGCGCGGCCCTGCGCCACTGGCGCGATCACGTCCCGCCCCAGGCCGTCGGCCTGCCCGGCGGGGGTCGCCGGCGTGCCGCCGGGCTGCGCCGCGAGGAACTGTCCCAGCTGGCCGGCATCTCCGCCGACTACATCATCCGGCTGGAACAGGGACGCGCCACCAGCCCCTCACTCCAGATCGTAGAAGCCCTGGCCCGCGCCCTGCGGCTCACCCAGGACGAACGCGCCCACCTGTTCCGCCTGGCCGGACTCGCGCCGCCCGGGCCCGGCATGGTCCCGCGGCACATCACCCCCGGTGTCCACCGCATGCTGGACCGCCTGGCCGGCACACCCGTCGCCGTCTTCGACGCCGCCTGGAACCAACTGCTCGCCAACCCCCTCTACACGGCTCTCATGGGCGAATGGCAGGGCGACGACCTCAACGGCGTCTGGCGCAACTTCCTCAACCCCAACCACCGCGTGCGCCAGACACCCGAATCCAGGGGCGCCCTGCAGGCATCCCTCGTCGCCGACCTGCGCCGCACCGCCGCCCGCTACCCCGACGACGCAAACCTCAAGGCCCTCATCGCCGAACTGCGCCGCGGCAGCGCCCACTTCGAGACGCTGTGGGAGTCGGGCGCGGTCGGCGAGCACCAGGCCGCCCACAAGACCGTCGACCACCCCATTGTTGGCGCTCTGACCCTGGACTGCGACATCCTCAGCGTCACCGGCAGCGACCTGCGGATCATGGTCTACTCCGCCCAGCCCGGCACCGAGGACGCCGACCGGCTGGCGCTCCTGAACGTCATCGGGACGCAGTCCCTCCTCGGGTAAGAAGCGATCTACAAACCGAGGGATACGGCTGCTGCTCGAACTTCCGCGCGCATCAGCCTCGTTCGGGTGATCGCTCCGCAGCCGGCGCGTAAGAGAAGGGCCTCCTGCACAGTTCGGTGATGTCGAGTCATCGAATCATCAGGAGGCCCTGGTGTCCCACTCTCGCCATGCCCCGCGCCCAAGCCGCTCGATCCCACGGCAGCAGCCATCTCACCAGCAGACTGCACGGAAACCGGCGCATTCACCGGACCCTCCCCGGCCAGCACCGACACGTGCTCCTCACGCCCCACCCGGGCCCGCTCGACTCGCTCCCGTGCGGCATCCACCTCCGCCCGAGCCTGCTCCAGGTCCTCCGTCCAGGACTCCAGATCCCGCCTAGCCCGCGCCTCACGCTGTTACAAGAAACGCAACGCCATCGAGCGGCCCCTCAACAAGATGAAGACTTGGCGTGGCATCGTCGCCCACTACCGCCTCGGTCCGGCGACGGCGTAGGCCGCGCTGCCGACGACCGTGAGCACCAGGGCCGTCCAGGTGCCCGCTGCCGTGCCGGGAGGCAGCAGCATCCACATCGCCACCTCCATCGGCGCACTGGTCGGGGGCGGGGCGAAGAACGAGAACGAGAGCCAGGCGAACGGCAGCGTCCATGCGTACTGGCCGCCCGAGATCGCCGCGCCCAGGGCGACCAGTCCCATCAGGCCCGCGCTGTCCCGGATGACGAACGCGGTGGTGGCCATGGACGCGCCCATGGTCTGCACTGTCAGCAGCGCCGCGGCGACGACCGCGCCGGCGAGCAGCACGTGCGCCGTTCTGCGGGGTACCCAGCGGATCGCGGCCGTCCGGTCCAGCGCGAGGTCCTGCCCGCCGAGCCCGATCGAGAAGGCCATCGCCCCCGTGGCGAGGACGAGCACGGGCAGCCGTGGATCACCGGGGCCCGCGCCCTCGTCCCGGGCGAGTGCCCACACCGCTACCATGCCGATCACCACCGCGGCGAGCGACGCGGGTACCTGACGCGAGCGTGCGTACAGCGTCAGCCATCTCACCGGGACGCACCGCCGGACAGCACCTCGAACGGGTCGCCCTCGCAGGAGAGCGCGGCGGCGCGCATCGCGTTGATCCGCGAGAGCTGCTCGGACCGGGGAAGCGCCTTGAGTTTCTTCCACACCGGGCGGGTCTCGGATTCGACCTTGCTGCGCATACTTGCCGGCGTGCCGCGGAGCGGCTTGAGGTCCCCGAGGACCCAGCCCACCGCGATGGTCTGCGCGTATTCATCTCCCCCGAAGCCGCTCCAGCCGACAGGGGTGCACCCTTGCACCATGCCTTTGGCGATCAGGGCCCGGGTGAGCTCCTTGCCCTTCGCGGCGGCGACGATGTCGTCGTCGAAGTCGAGGAGCACGGTCTTGCGGGACCACTGCGGCGTGGAGCCCTGCGGCAGTACGGCGGTGTTCTCCCGGACCGAGACCGGCGCCTGATCACCCAGGGCACCGTGCAGCAGCCGCAGCGCCTCCTTACCGGGACCCGCGAGGTCCGCGAGTCGTGCCTGCTGCGTCTTCGTCACGCACACGGGGCCGTCGCACACCAGCTCCGCAGCGGCCTCGTCGACGACGTACATCCGGCGCGCGTCGGCGGGGAGGACGGGCAGGGCGATCGCCGCACCCGCCAGGACGGGCGTCAAGGCGGTCAGCCGGGCGCGCGGGGTCGCGGCGACGAGCAGCGCGAAGCCGGTCCCGGCCATGCCGAGCAGCCAGATCGTCTGCCCGACGTGCACGGAGGCGGAGAGTGTGACGAACGCCTCGCGCACCTCGTCCACCGTTGGTGACAGCAGCGAGACCCGGTTCGGCTCCGTGCTCGTGAACCCGTCCGCCGTGTCCGTCTCCGTCCGGCCCAGCGACATGTGCATGAGGGCTGTGAACACGAAGGCGCCCATGGCCAGCGCGGGCGGGGTGAGCGGGGACGGCAGGGCCCTCCCGGCGCCCATGCCCAGCACAGCCCCCGCGACGAGGAAGAGTGCCCCCACCAGCGAGATCGGCAGCCACCCGAAGTGCGTGTACTCGGTGTGGGCGAGCACCTGGACCCCACCCACGAGGACGAGGAGCGCGAAGGCCGAGGCCAGCGTGATCGCCGTCGCGCCCGCCAGGACGGCCGCGCGGTGCCGGGCAGGCCGCGGCGTGCTCGTCAGTAGCTCGGACATCTTCGAGCGGTGATCGCGCAGTCCCTGCAGCGCCCCGAGCCCCACGGCGAGCGGCCACAGGTAGAACAGCAGGGAGCGGGTCCACAGGGCCAGTGGTGTCCACTGGGCCGTCCACGCCGTGGTGCCACTCCACCAGGCGCCGTTCAGCAGGTACAGGAACGCCAGCGCCGGTACCAGGACCACGACGCCGGCCCACGGGGCGACCGAACGCCTCAACTCGATACGCAGGACGCGGACGTTCACCAAGTGCCCCTTTCTTGCTCGGGGTTGAGCAGCAGGGCCGAGTAGCCGCGCTCCAGCGGGCTGTCACCCACGTGTTCGGGGCCGCCCGCCGAGGCCAGCTCGTCCGGAGGGCCCTGGAAGACCAGCCGGCCCTCGGCGAAGAGCACCACGTCGGTGCAGGCGGCGGCGACGTCCTCCACCAGATGAGTCGAGACGAGCACGCAGGCGTCCGTACCCAGCTCCTGCAGCAGCTCGCGGAAGCGCAGCCGCTGTGCCGGGTCCAGGCCGACCGTCGGCTCGTCGAGCAGCAGGATCGCCGGGTCGTTGACGATGGCCTGGGCGATACCGACCCTGCGCACCATGCCGCCGGACAGGGCCTTCATCTTCTCGTCGGCGCGGTCCGCCAGACCCACCCGCTCCACTGCGCGCTGCACCGCGGTGGGGATGTCCGCTTTGGGCACCTCCTTCAGCCACGCCATGTACTCGACGAACTCGCGCACCGTGAAGCGCTTGTAGTAGCCGAACTCCTGCGGCAGATAGCCGATCCGGCGGCGTACCGCACGGTGCTCGCCCATGCCGCCCACGGACTCGCCGAGCAGCTCCAGGCTGCCCTCGGTGGGGCGCAGTACGGTGGCCAGCGTCCGGATGAGGGTGGTCTTGCCCGCCCCGTTCGGGCCGAGGAGTCCGTGGACGCCGGTGCCCAGCGACAGGTCGAGGCCGTCGACGGCCATCCGTTTCCTGCCGACCCTGACCTTCAGCCCGGTTGCCTGGATCTCCCAGGCGTAGGCCGTCGGTGCGATGTCGGCCGCGCTCACGGCGGACGTCATGTGGTGTTCCTTTCCCATGTTCTTTCCGATGGTCATCGATGAGCTCCCAGCACGGTGTACGCGCCTCTGCGGGCGATCACGACACCGATACCGATCGCGAGGATCAGCCCCCACGCGGGCAAACCGCCCGTCTGCAGAGCGAAGGTCGTACGGCTGGTGGCCAGGGTCGGCGCCACGACCACGGCGGCCCAGACAGTGGCCAGCACGACGGCTGCGCGGGTCACACCGACGACACCGCCGAGCGCCAGGGTCGTCGAGGTGAAGGCCAGACAGGGCAACAGCCACTGGGCCACCATCACCCCCGTCGCCCAACCGCCCAGCAGCAGCACGGGGACGACCACGGCAAGCACGGACGCGGTGCGTCGCAGCACCAGATAGAGCCCGGCCCTGGGCACCGAGGCCGTCAGTTCGTACGCAGGGTCCAGACCACGCGACCAGGACGCCGCGACGCCGAGCACGGGCAGGACCGGCGCGAACAACAGCACCAACGACACCTCGCCGGAGCCCGTGTCGGACAGATCGAGCAGCAGGGCCAGCAGCGTCACGCCCACGACCATGGCCAGCCACGGCACCATCGTCGGCGTCATCCACCTCGACAGCGGCGCCGGCCAGCGCCGTCGGCGCGCCATCGTTGCAGTGACCGCGAGTTGGGGTTCCAGGCCGGACCACACGGTGTCGACCAGCGACGCCACGGCGGGCACCCCGGCACCGACAGCGGCAGACAACCGGTCACGGCACACCCGGCACATCTCCAGATGCGCCTCCACGGCCCACACCTCGTCGGCGGAGAGGCCCGCGCCGCCGCGCACATACCCCTCGATGATCCGCTTCGATGCGTGTTCGATACTCATGCCAGCGCCCTCCGCATCTCGATACGGGCCCGGCGGGCACGGGTCTTGACCGTGCCTTCGGGCAGCCCGAGCAGCACCGCGGTCTCACGGACGGACAGCCCGTCGAGCACCATGGCCTGCAGTACCTGTCTCAACTCCGGCGCGAGGCACCTCAGTACGTCCCCGACATCACCGTCGACGGTTCCTGCGAGCGCCAACTCCTCGGCGGCGGGCGCCGCCTCGGGCACAGCCGCGGCCGGCGGCGGCTCCGCGTGGTGCGCCCTGCGCCGGAACGCGTCGACGAGGCGGCGCGCCGCGATCGTCCACAGCCAACCGGTGGCCGTCCCCCCGACCGCGGTCCCGGCGAACGCACCCGCCGCGCGCCAGACCGCCAAGTAGGTCTCCTGCATGACCTCCGCGACGATCTGCTCGTCCACACACCGGCGGCGCAGCCGCACCGCCATCCACGGCGACGTACGCCGGTACAACTCCTCGAACGCGGCACGGTCGCCCTTTGCCACCAGCCGGACGAGACGCTCCTCGTCCACCTCGTGCAGCGCTGCTCTGACTGATCTCACACCTGCTAGACGCCCGGCCCGGGCGACAGGTTTTCCCATTGCTATGATCCACGTCACACAGAGAGCCTTGCCGTCTCGGCCTTCGGGCGAGCTTGGTGGAACTGCCCGGCCTGGTCCTGGACATCGACGCCACCCTCGTCACCTGCCACTCCGAGAAAGAGCACGCCGCACCCACCTACAAACACGGCTTCGGCTATCACCCGCTGCTGTGCTTCCTGGACAACACCGGCGAGGCCCTGGCCGGCCTGCTGCGGCCAGGCAACGCCGCGGCCAACACCGCCGAAGACCACATCACCGTCCTGGATGCCGCGCTCGCCCAACTTCCCAACGCCCACCGTCATGGCACTGACATCCTCATCCGCGCCGACGGCGCCGGATCCGCCAAGACGTTCCTGGCCCACATCCGCGCCCCGCGCTCACGCGGGATACACGCCTCCTTCTCCGTCGGATGGTCCATCACCGAACCCGTCCGCCAAGCCATACGTCACCTGCCCGAGCGGGTCTGGCACCCCGCCCTCGAACAGGCCGCCTCCCTGCGGGACGGCGCCCAAGTCGCCGAACTGACCGGCCTGGTCGACCTGCCGGGCCTGCCCGACGACATCCGGATCATCGTCCGCCGCGAGCGCCCCCACCCCGGCGCCCAGCTCTCCTTGCTCGACCTGGACGAGGGCATGCGCCACCAGGTCTTCCTCACGGACACTCCCCACGGCCAGGGCTCCCTGCAACTGCTGGAGGCCCGCCACCGCGCCCACGCCCGCTGCGAGGACCGCGTCCGCTGCGGCAAGACCACCGGCTTCGGCCGCTTCCCCTCCCGCCACTTCGCCCTCAACGCCGCATGGCTGGAGCTGTCCCTCGTCGCCATCGACCTGCTCGCGTCGACCCAAACTCTCCTGCTTGAGGGCGAGTTGGCCACCGCCGAGCCGAAGAAGCTGCGCCACCGGCTACTACACGCAGCAGCCCGCATCACCCGCGGCGCACGCCGCTTGCACCTGCGGATCGCCGCCACCTGGCCATGGCGCCACGACCTGGCGAAGGCTTTCGCACGTCTCGCCACCCTGCCAAGACCAGTCACCTGACGTGCTGCTTTGTCCCTGACCGCCCGCTACCTGAGGAACCCTGGAGCACCCGACCCGAGCGTCGGGCTCCCACCGTCGCCCGCATCTCCTCGCGCAGCAGACTCGCCGCTCCCTTGCCGGAGCCTGCCGAGCCCTTGCGCAGCCTCATTGCCACGATCACCGGTGCGCAGGTGCCCGTCTTGACCGTGACGATCTGAAAGTGCAGGCCGCGCTGTTCGGTGTAGCCGAACGAGGCGCCCTGCTTGGCCGGGCCGTATACCTGCTTGACCTTGGAGTCGATGTCCACGAACACCAACTCGTCGGTCGTTGGCACGAACCCGGTGTGCAAGGCCAGGTTGCAGGTGAACTACCGTATGGGGGCTCCAGTTGGCGTACGTGTCCCCAGGTGAAGGCGCGCAGGAACGACCCCAGCGTGGACGGGGCGCGCACGCCGCCGAACAGCCGGGGCAGACCGCCGTGGCGCAGCACGTCCAGGTCGTCGATGCTGTCCGCCCCGGCCACCATGCCGCCCACGATCGACAGCGCCTTCGCGTCGGCGGCCGTCCCGGCGCCGTTGGCCGCGCCGGCGAGATTCACCTTCTGGGCCACCAGGGCTGGCAGACCGCACCGCTCGGCCAGTCGGATCGTGGGGACCGGCCCGGCATGCGCGATCAGATCGGGGTCGTCGAACGCGGCGAACAGCGTCGCCGGGCTGTGGGTGAACACCCGATCCCGACGTCCGTTCCGTTGCGTAGAACGGACGCTGCCGCCTGCCCCACTGAGGTTCCGTTTTCCGTTCAGCAGCCTGCTTGGTTTCGTCAGGGCCCGCCCGTGACTGGCCCACGCGGCAGCGGGATCTTCACGACTTCATGGTGCCGCGCGGCGAGGCAGCGGGCTTGGCGTCTTTGCCGTAGGTCAGGCGCCGCAGCAGGATCTCCGCGGGGCCGCGGTAGCGGGCTCGGCGCATCGCCTCGGCGAGGACGGCCGAGGACACCCACGTCGCCACGGCGACGGCAGCGGTCGCGATCAGGCTGAGGCGGGCGCCGAACCCGCCGGTGTACGGGGCGAAGACGGTCACGAAGACGACGGACTGGAGGAGATAGAAGGTCATCGAGCGCTGCCCCATGGCCTCGATCGCGGTCACGATCCGGCCCCGGCGCCGGCCGAACCGGATGGCGGCGAGCCCGATCAACGCGGCCCAGCCGAGCCCGCCCGCACAGCCCGTAGGAAGGTGCACGGCGCCGGCCAAGGAGGCGGCCCATGGCGGCGGATCGGTCCACATCCCTGCGGAGATCAGCCCCAGCGGCAGGCCGCCGAGGATGGAGACCCCGAGCCCGGCGGCCGTCACCTTGACCAACAACGCCCGATGCCGCAGCGGCTCGTCGAGGATCCGGTGCCGTGCCGCCCAGATCCCGAGCAGGACCGCGGGAAGGAAGGTGAGCACACCGCTGACCGTCTCTCCCGGCCACAGTTGCACGCGGGACAGGCTGACGAGCAGCGGGGTCAGTTCACCGGCGGGGGTGCCCAGGGTGTCGTACACACCGCCGGATCCCGCCGCGGTGTCCGCTGCCATCACGCCGCCCGCGATGGTGACCGGCACCGTGGACAGCCCCACGCCCCACAGCAGCGTTCGGTCACGTACGCGGAGCATCCCCACAAAGGTCAGGACGACCAGGCCGTAGACCGACATGATGTCGGCGACCCCTAGCAGTGCGACATGCAGGCCGCCGAGCACCACCAGCCAGAACGCCCGTCTGCGCAGCAAGGCGCGGCTCTCGCGCCAGTTGCCGCCTTCGGCCTGCCGCCGGTTGCACAGCTGGACCAGCCCGTAACCGAACAACAGGGCGAACAGCGGTCTGGCGCGGTTGTCCACAAACGTCCCCTGGAACAACGCGACGAGGTCGTCGAAGGGCGCGGGACCACCGGACGCATAGCGGAACAACGGGGCGTGGGCCAGCGCGATGAACAGCAGCATGAATCCGCGTGCGAGGTCGGGCGCGAGGGCGCGTTGCCCACCCGCGCGAAGCAGCCTGCCCTCCCCCGGGAGTGCGGACGAACCCCTCCCCGGCTCCGGAACGGGGGACGGCGGCGAGACAAGGTCCGGCATTGCGGAGGACTTCCGGGGGGTCGGATCAGCGGCGGGCATGACGCGCCTCCTGTACGGCGAGCGTGCCGCCGAGAAGGGCGGCGGCGAGGGATGCCCAGAGCACCGGCGAGGGGCCGGCGAGCGCATCGCCGTCCCGGAGGGCACCCATGAAGTCGACGGCCGGCAGGTTGTTGGCGATGAAGTACCAGACGCCGAGGTAGAGGACCTGGAACCAGCGGCCGCTGCGGGTCAGTGCGCCGAGGAAGAGGGCGAGTGCGGGCAGGAACAGCGCCCCGCCCAGCCAGGCCGCCACGCCAGCACCATCCCCGTCGAGCGCCATCCGGACGAGCGGCCCCGCGCCGGTCATGGCGGCGATCAGTACCCCGCCGAGCCACTCGGCCAGCAGCCGGCCGCGGAACGCCGGGGCGCTG
The DNA here is from genome assembly GCF_057537855.1 of Streptomyces diversicolor. Classification (NCBI taxonomy): domain Bacteria; kingdom Bacillati; phylum Actinomycetota; class Actinomycetes; order Kitasatosporales; family Streptomycetaceae; genus Streptomyces; species Streptomyces diversicolor. Next base: position 7,910 of record NZ_BAAJXA010000018.1, on the reverse strand, counting down.
CAGGTCAGTTCGTCCACGCCGTGCTCGCGGGCGTGTACGCCGAGCCGGGCCCAGAGCAGCACCGGCCAGAGCCAGGCGAACAACAGCACCATCGGTGTCGCGCCGGACGGCGCGGCGAGACCCGCGACGGTCAGCGCCGCCGCGCCCGTCCACCACCAGCGCGACTGCCCCTTGAGGTGCAGGCGCAGCCCGCCCAGCGCCAGCCGCACGAACGGCGGGCCGGCCGCCACCGGGGTCAGTGCCCGAGGGTTCCGGGTGAAGGTCCCGGCCGCTTCGGGGAGGCTTTCGGCCGGTTCGAGGCGATCGGCCGAGGGACGTTCCCGGGTCCGCTCCGGGGCGAGGCGCGCGAACCACAGGGCGGGCAGCAGTGTCAGCACCACCCCGGTCACGATGTAAATCAGCTGGTGAGCGGCGAGGGAAACGTCCGTGCCCAGGCCCGAGTAGGTGAAGGTGTGCAGCGCGTCCTGGGTGGTGAGCCCCACTGAGACGTCCCCTGCGGCTTCCGGGTGCTGGGCGGCCAGGTCGTGCTGCAGCCCTGCGGTGACGGCGTCGAAGCCGTACGAGGGCAGCGCGAAGTACAGCGCGGGGCAGACGAAGAACCAGGCGAGGTTGCCCAGGCCGCCGCGCAGCGCACGCACGCTGTCGAACAGCACCGCCGCCCCCGCCGCGATGCACAGCACCGGTGCGCACAGCACCAGGAACGGCCACCACCAGCCGAAGGGGTCCACGGCCTGCGACTCCCCGCGCAGGAACTGCATGGCCGGCACGGTGACCGCCAGCGCCCCCGTCATGGTCAGCAGCACGGCCAGGTTGCTCACGAACTTGCCCAGCAGATAGCCGCTGGTACGCAGCGGGGTGGCGGCCAGGAGCTGCCCGACGCCGCTGGACAGATCGCGCCCGATGCTCGTGTTGGTGACGTAGAAGCCGAAGAAAGGCAGCCACACGCTGCCCACGAGTGCCACCACGGCGCCGACATAGGCCGGGGTGTAGGTGCCGCGGAAGTCTCCGACCTTGACCATGCCGTACTCGGCTGCGCCGGGCGGTACGGCCAGATAGCCCAGGGCGACGGCGGCGAGCACCGTCACCAGGAACGCCGGGCGGCGGGCACGGTCACGGAAGTCTGCGAGCGCCACCGCGTGGACGGCGCCGCCCGGGACGGTCGTGCTCACTGCAGAGCTCCCTCGGTGCGTACGCCGTGGTGCACGGCATGCAGGAAGGCATCCTCCAGGTCCGGCTGGACCAGTTCGGCGTGCGGCGCCGGGCGGGTGGGGCTGACGATGCGGACGCGTACGCCCTGCGGGGTGCGGACGGTGCGGGTGACCGGGCCCCACTGCCGGGCGGCCGGCACGTCCTGGGCGCGGACGGTGGTCTCCCACACCACGCCTTCGGCGGCGGCCAGCAGCGCTTGCGGGGCGCCACGGGTGCCCAGCCGACCGCCGGCGAGGAGGACGATCTCGTCGGCCGCGGCCTCCACATCGGAGACGATGTGTGTGGACAGCAGCACGATCCGGTCCTGCGCCAGGTCCCCGAGAAGGTTGCGGAACCGCATCCGCTCCTCCGGGTCGAGACCCACCGTCGGCTCGTCCACGAGGAGCAGCCGCGGGTCGTTCAGCAGTGCCTGTGCGATGCCGACCCGCTGCCGCATGCCGCCGGAGAACGTGCCCAGCGGGCGGTTGCCGGCGTCGGCGAGATTCACCAGCTCCAGCAGTTCCTCGATGCGTGCCTTGGCCGACTTCACGCCGATGCCTTTCGCGGCCGCCAGATAGCGCAGAAATTCCGTGGCGCTGAGATTCGGGTAGACCCCGAAGTTCTGCGGCAGGTATCCGAGGACCTTTCGGAGCTCGTTCGGACGGGAGACAATGTCGGTTCCGTTCCACTTCACGGTGCCCGCAGTGGGCTTGGCGATCGTGGCGAGCACCCGCATCAGCGTCGACTTCCCGGCGCCGTTCGGGCCGAGTAGTCCCGTGACCCCCGGGCCGATGCGCAGGGTGACCTCGCGGAGTGCGTGTTTATCCCGGAAGCTCTTGCTCAACCGATCGATTTCCAGATGCACGGTGTTTTCTCCCGTTTTTCTGCTCCTGCTGCGGACCCTGCCCAGGGAAGCAGCCGGGTTCCTTCTCCCGCAGTGGGTGCAGGGTGAGACTTCGGGTAGGGCTGGCAATACCCCGTAACGGGGGCCGGCCATATCCCGGAGCGTGCCGCCGCGCTGTTACGTTTCCCCCGTGCCGCCGACCTCCCCGCCCACCGCGCTGTCCGCCCTGCTCACGCGCCGCTTTCTGCTCACCGTCTGGCCGTGGCGCTCTCTGGCGTACGCACTCACGTCCGCGATTGTCGCGCTCGGCACCGCGCTCGCGCTGGCCGTGGTCTTCTCCCCGCTGATCCTCCTGGTCGGCCGGATCGCCACCGGCACCGGAAGGATCCCGCTCTACCAGGTGCTGGTGCACGTGCTGCTGGGAGTGCTGCTGATCACCGGGGCCGCGCTGTGGCCGGCTCCGCCGCTGGCCGCCCTGGAGCGGCGCAGGCTCGCACTGATCGACGCCCGGCCGGTCCGCAGGGTGTCCCGCCGGCCCGACGGCCCGGGCCTGTGGCAGCACCTGCGCACGCGCGCCACCGATCCGGCCACATGGCGCTCCTTCGGCTACGCACTGCTGCTCGGCACCGTCGGCCCCCTGCTTTACGGGGCCGCCGCCCTGGCTGTCGTTCTGCTGCTGGTGATGCTTGCCTCCCCGTACCTGCTGGGGCAGGACGCCGGAGAGGTCTCGATGGGCTTCGTCCGCATCGCCACCCGCGGGCAGGCCGTGCCCTACGCAGTGACGGCGGCACTGCTGCTTCCGCTGGTGCCGTACGTGGTCACCGCCGTCGCCGGGCTCCACGGGGCGGTTGCCCGGGCCCTGCTGCACGAGGGGGAGCAGGAAGAGCTGCGCGGCCGGCTCACCGAGGTCGCGCAGTCCCGGGCCCGTCTCGTCGACGCCTTCGAGGCGGAGCGCCGCCGCATCGAGCGCGATCTGCACGACGGCGCCCAGGCCCAGCTCCTCAACCTCACCCTCAAGCTCGGCATGGCCCGGCTCGACCTGCCGCCCGGCTCGGCGGCCGCACGCAGCGTCGGCGAGGCCCACGAACAGGCCAAGGAGCTCATGGCCGAGCTCCGGCAGATCATCCGGGGCATCCACCCGAGGGTGCTGACCGACCGCGGTCTGACCGACGCGCTGTGGGCGCTGACCGACGAGTCCCCGGTAGCCGTCACCGTCCACGCCGACCTCCCCGAACGGCTTCCCCAGCACATCGAAGTCACCGCTTATTTCACCGCCATCGAGACCCTCAACAACATTGCCAAGCACGCCGAGGCCACCCGGGCGGACATCACCGTGGAACTCCGCGGCGGCGTCCTCTGCGTGGATATCGAGGACGACGGGAAAGGCGGTGCCCGGCCGTCCGAAGGCAGCGGGCTGACCGGCCTTGCCGACCGGGTGGCAGCGGTCGATGGCAAACTCCTGCTGTCCAGCCCGGCGGGCGGTCCAACCCGCATCCGAGTGGAGCTCCCGTGCCCGCAGAAGTGACCCCGGGGGCGCTCCCGGAGATCCGTGTTGTCATCGCCGAGGACGGCGCCCTGCTCAGGGAAGGGCTCGCGGCGGTGCTCGGCCGGTTCGGGTTCCGCGTGGCCGCCGCCGTCGGCACCGCCGAGGAGCTGCCTGCGGCGGTCGCCGAGCACGCTCCCGACCTCGTCCTGACCGATATCCGCATGCCTCCCGGATTCACCGACGAGGGCCTCCGCGCCGCCGTCGCCCTGCGCGACGAGCATCCCGGCCTCCCGGTCGTCGTGCTCAGCCAGTACGTGGAACTCAGCTACGCCGACGAACTGCTGGCCTCCGGCGGCGGCCGCAGCGTGGGCTATCTGCTGAAGGACCGCGTAGTCGACGTCGAGGAGTTCGCCGCCGGCCTGCGTACCGTCGTCAGTGGCGGCACCGTCGTCGACCCGACCGTGGTCCGCCAGATCCTGCGCCGCCACCGCGACCCGCTCAACCGGCTGTCCCCGCGCGAGCGCGAAGTCCTCGCCCACATCGCAGAAGGGCACTCCAATACCGCGATCGCCCACCGCCTGACCGTCAGCGAGGCCGCCGTCGGCAAGCACATCGGCAGCATCCTCGCCAAGCTCGACCTGTCGCCGGACGACGACACGAACCGCCGCGTGCTGGCGGTTCTGACGTACCTGCGCAGGACCGGGTGACCTGGCGGGCAGGAGCCGGCGCCACCGTCCGCTAACGGTGACGTCGTGGCACCGGAAGCAAAGGCTCGATCCGCGCCCACCGCACGTCAGTCAACGGCACACCCGGACAAACGAGCAGATGACGCGGAGGGAGCGACTACATGCGGCCGGTGCCATAGGCCCTGCCGGCAGCTGTCCACCAGGACACCAGCCGGGCAGCCATCGCTTCCTGCTGGTCGGGTTCGTTCTTGGTGTACTCCTCGGCGAGTTGCTCGATGAGGAGCTTGCTGAGGCCGTAGGTGTTGCGGCCGAGGCGCGGGGGAGTTCTCATCCAGGGGCAAGTAGGTGATGGCGTGGTCGAAGGGGACGCCGAGGACGGTCTCGCTGGAGGCGAGGACGATGTCGTGCAGTCCGAGGCGGCGGCAGGCTTCGAAGACGTCGTAGGCGGCCGTGACGTTGTTGGTGAAGGTCTCGGCGTTGCTGAACATGCGGGGGTGGGGGACGGCGGCGAGGTGGACGACGACGTCGAAGGCGTGGTCGGTGGTGTCGCCGAGGATGTCCCAGCCGATGGAGCCGAGGGCGTCGAAGGCCTGCCCGTAGTCGGTGAGGTCGGCGACGATCGATTGGCAGGGGCGGTGCCCCTGTGGTGGTCCCCGGTCAGTGTGTGTCGGCCGTGGTGGGACCGCATCTGTCCGGGGCCCGGCCGGGCCCCGGACAGATGCGGCCGGGTGGCGGACCGCTACTGCTGGGCGGGGAAGTCCGCGCTGCGGGTGAGGTCCTCCCACGCGGTGAACTCGGCGCGCAGCTCGTCGAGCTTTTCCAGTGCCATGTCGTAGGCGGGGCTGCCGAGCAGGAGCCGGCGGGGCGGATTGCCAGCGGTGACCGCCGTGTAGATCGCTACTGCGGCGCGGGCCGGGTCGCCGGGCTCGCCCCCGGTGTTCTCACGGAAGGAGGCGCGCGCGGCGCCCGCCGTGGCGGCGTAGTCGGCGATCACACGCTCGGGCAGGGTCTCGTTCGCGGAGCGCCCGGCCCAGTCGGTGCGGAACGGGCCGGGCTCGGCCAGCAGCACCCTGATACCGAGCGGCTCGACCTCCTGCCACAGGGCCTCGGAGAGCCCTTCGACGGCGAACTTGGTGGCGTTGTAGTAGCCGACGGCCGGGAAGGAACGCAGGCCGCCGATGGAGGAGAAGTTGACGATGGTGCCGCTGCGGCGGGCGCGCATCCCGGGCAGCACCGCCCGGGTCATCGCGGACAGGCCGAAGACGTTGATCTCGAACATGCGGCGGATCTCGTCGTCGGTGCTCTCCTCCACCGCGGCGAAGTAGCCGATGCCCGCGTTGTTGACCAGCACGTCGATACCGCCGAAACGGCCCTCGGCCGCAGTGACAGCGGCCTGGATCTGGGCGGGGTCGGTGACGTCCAGCGCCAGACCCAGAGCCCGGCCGGGCGCGACGTCGACCAGGTCCTCGACCTGCTCGGGACGACGGGCGGTGACGACGGCCCGGTCTCCGCGAGCCAGCACGGTAGCGGCCAGCTGGCGGCCGAAGCCCGTGGAGCAGCCGGTGATCAGCCAAGTGGTCATGAAACGAAGTCCTTGCATCGGAAACGATCTCGGAAGACGGCACCTGAACCGCCCCGGCGGGGCTGGGATCGCGACGGTCCGCTACAGGCCGCCACAGGGCCCGTGCTGTGCCCCGTCGACCGGGTGCCTCTTCCACCAGACCATTGCGGGCCCGGCTGCCGGCCTGCGATCGCTGGGCTGCTTCGACCCCGGGACGCCTCTTCCTAGGACGCAGCGACCCACCCACCGCGATCGCGACGCCCCCGCCGGGGCAGGAGGATGGAGTCATGGCCGGCAACGTGGACCTCACCCAGTTCCTGCGCCGCTGCCGGGACCGCATCGACCCCGAGTCGCTCGGTCTCCCGCACAGCGGCGCCTACCGCCGCGTGCCGGGCCTGCGCCGCGAGGAGGTCGCCCAGCTCGCCGGGGTGAGCACCGACTACTACACCCGCCTGGAACAGGGCCGCAGCATCACCCCGTCCGACAACGTCCTGGACGCCATCGCTGAGGCGCTACGCCTGGACGACGCCGAGCGGGCGCACCTGCACGACCTCGTCAAGGCCCGGCCCGGCCGCCCCGCCCGGCGTGCCGCGCCCGCCGTGCAGCGCGCCCGCCCCGGCATGCTGCGGTTCCTGGATTCCTTCCGCGACCACGCCGCCTTCATCTTGGGCAGGCGCGGCGACGTCCTGGCCACGAACCACCTGTGCCGCGCCCTGATCGCCGACTTCGACGCGATGCCCTACCGAGAGCGCAACCTCACCCGCTGGATCGTCCTGGCTCCCGAGGCCCGCGAGCTGTACGCGGACTGGGAACGGATCGCGGCGGAGATGACCGCGATCCTGCGTCTGGACGCCGGCCGGCATCCGGACGACGCCCGCACCGCCGAACTGGTCGGCGAGCTGACCATGAAGAGCGAGCACTTCCGCCGCTGGTGGGACGACCACCGTGTCCTCACCCGCACCCACGGCCAGAAACGCTTCAACCACCCCCTCGTCGGCGAGCTCACCATCGACTACCAGGCGCTGACCCCGCCCGGCGAGGACGACCAGACCCTCTTCCTCTACATGCCCGCCGGCGACCGCACCTCCCAGGAAGCCTGGCGCCTGCTCGCCGACTGGAACACCCCCGCGCCCGACCGCGGCCCCCGACCAGCCGACGACACTCCTTCCCCTTCCCCTTCCGCCTCCGACGACAGGAGCAGCCTGTGAGCACCCCCTCCACCCGCCCCCTGGCGCTGGTCACCGGAGCCTCCAACGGCATCGGCTACGAGATCGCCCGCCTGTGCGCCACCAACGGCTTCGACCTCGTCGCCACCGGCCGCAGCGCAAAGATCGACGAGGCCGCCGAGCAGTTCACCCGCGACGGCGCCCACGTCACAGCAGTCCGCGCCGACCTCGCCGATGCCGACGGAGTCGAGACCGTGTGGACGGCCGTGGAGAAGACCGGCCGCCCTCTGGCCGCCGCGGTGCTCAACGCCGGACGCAGCATCGGCGGAGCCTTCCTCGACACCGACCTGGACGACGAACTCTCCCTGATCTCCCTCAACGTCACCTCCGTCGTCCACCTCGCCAAGCGCGTGGCCCGGCACATGGCCGCCAACGGCGACGGGAAGATCCTCATCACGTCGTCGCTGTCCGCGACGCTGCCCACCCCGTACGAAACCGTCTACGGGCCCTCCCGCGCCTTCACCCGCATGTTCGCCCTGGGGCTGCGCGAAGAACTCAAAGAACACGGCGTCACCGTCACCACGCTCATGCCCGGCGCCACCGACAGCGACTTTCACGCCCGCGCGGGCATGAACAACACCGCCTTCGGCACCGGCGCGAAGAAGAACAGCCGCAAGGAAGTCGCCCGCCAGGGCTTCGTCGCCATGATGGAAGGCCGCGCCGAGATCGTCGGTGGCGACGCCGCCACCAAACGCACCGCCATCGAACACCGCTTCCTGCCCGAGACGTACAAGGCCGCCCGCCACGCCACCAAGGCCAAGCCTCGCCCGCAGCACTGAGCATCCTCAGTGCGTTGTGGCAAACCGGCTGTTGTCCGAGCGGCAGCGGGTGATCATCTGGATGAAGGTTCGGACGTGGTCGCCGGCATGAGCAAGAGGTCGTCTCATTTGGCGTGTTGGGTAGTCTGCGCTGTGTGGTG
>NZ_BAAJXA010000017.1:0-210134 GCF_057537855.1 Streptomyces diversicolor | reverse complement strand
CTAGTGGCTGGCGCCATCGACCGGTGAATTCCTCGGCTTTCGCGTGAAGACAGGGGATGACGGCGATCCGCGGTACTACGTGATGATGGCGCTGACCCTGCCGAACGGCAGGGTCCGGAGGCTCGATTCGACGGAGGGCGATCGGACCGAGATCCTCTACGACCCGGCATCACCGGCCAGTTTCACCCTCCCCTCCCTGCTACCAGGCCGGCTGAGGGCAACTGAAATCTTCGCAGCGTGCCTCGGGTCCATCGGATTGGCCATTGCGGCCTGGCTGATCGCCAGGGCAACACCGGGGTCGATCACCTCTGTGTGCCGCAGGGGTGTCTTCTCCAAAGCGTCATCTTCCCCTCCTCCAACTCGCCTTAAAAGTGAGCCCAAGGAATGCCCCCTCGACACCATGGCATTCCAGATTTCGCAACTTCAGGAACTTGACGAGACCCCCCGAATTCGCAAAGCAGGCCAGGACAGCGAGAAAAATCAGGGTAAATCCGATTACGGTCAGGGCAGTACTCATCACCCGCCCCCCGTTTTTATAGTTGCCGATGCCTGACTCACGAGCCCATGAAGCAAGCGGGCCGTTAGCGATAGCAGGACTGCGCCACCATCACGGCCCCTGTGCTCAGAGCGTGAGAAGGAATACAGAGAGACCCAGGAACACCACACCTGCTCCAGCCGATGCAGCGACAAACTTTGGCCTCGACGGGATTTCCGATACTCTTCGAGCGCTCTCCCAAGCCGAGAAAGAAACAAAGAAAGAAATCCCCGAAATCACCAAGAGCCCTACAGCGATGAAGAAGTACCAGACTCTCATTCCCCCCCCACATCTCAATGATCCCGTCAAAGACTAGCGGAGGAACAGAACTCGGGCAAGACGGATTCTCTCGGCGGTGCCGTCACTTGAGGAGAGATTTTTTGGGGCATTAGCCGTTTTTCTGGCACACGCGACCATCGAGAGGAAGTCAACGCATGGCACAGCACACCACGGATGAGGTGTACGACAAGCTGACCGACGTCGAGCAGAATCTCGACAGCATTTCCAAGACCACTGTGAAGATCGGACATTTCGACAGCAAGATCAAAGACCTCAAGGAGGCGATTCAGAACGGGAAGAATAAGGACGACGACGCCGAGAAGAAGAACTTCAAGGACATCCTCAAGGACATGTCCCCCATCAAGGAGTTTCTCGCGGTCGTCAATGGTGCTGATTTCCTCGGCAAACTTGCCCTCCTGGTGACCGCTTTTGGCGCTGCAATCGCGCTCGCCGTCGGCATCGTGGCGAAGATCAAGGAATTGACACTCGCATTCACAGGACGCACGCGACAGTTCGGCATCATCGGGGACGTGATTCCGGAGAACCAACGAGTTCGAAGTTTCTTCGGGCGTGCCGAGAACGGTAGTTGGGGACTTCAGCCGGAGGAGCAAACTGATGCTCGACAGCCACGACTCCCCTCGGTGGAGGAGGTCAACCGCGTAAAGGACGCGATGGGCGTCCTCAACGCCGAAGTCGACACCTATCGCTCCAAGGTGCGCGGTCTCGCCACCCCCCGTGCCATGCGCCAGATGGCCTCCGCGGCCAAGAGGTTGGAAAGCGCGGCGAAGAACCACCAGTCCGTCGACACACTCGCCGGCTCGATCCGTGAGCTCAACACGGAAATGCGTGCGTTGGCCGGCACGGCCGCGAGCTGACACCCACGTCGAGGAGACAACACATGAGCCTCGTCAGTTCACTGAAGAAAGCGTCCAGCTCTCTCCAGGACTTCAAGGAGAAGGCCGCCGGGGCGGGTACGGCAGCAAAGAACGTCGGCAGTGCCGGTCAGAAGGGTGCCGGACAGCTCAAGAGCCTCAAGTCGGCCGCCCAGGACTCCGGGAAAGAGCTGAAGGACCTCAAGTCCGCCTCCGACAAGGCGGAGAAGTCCATCGGGAAGGCCGGCAGGACCGGTTCCAGTGCCGGGAAGAACCTCGGCAAGTACGAGTCCGGGGCGGGCAAGGCGGCCAAGGGCCAGGACAAGATGAACAAGTCGATGAAGGGCAACTTCTTCGGCATGCTCATGCAGCTCCTGGCGCCGCTCATCCAGAGGGTCGTCGACATGGCGACCCAGTCGAAGACCATGCAGAAGATCCTCAAGCGGGCCTTCGAAGTCATCAAGTCTGTGATCAGCAATGTCATGAAGGCCATCGGGCCGATCATGAAGAGCGCCGCCAGCCTGATCAAGTCGGTCTGGAACGGCATCAAGACGGCGATCACCAACATCGTCAAGGCCGTCGCCACCGTCATCCGGACCTACGTCAACGCGTGGAAGTCGATCATCAGCAGCGGGCTCAACGCGATCCGCTCGGTCGTCTCCAACGTGTGGAAGGGCATCAAGGCCGTCATCTCTCCGGTCGTCAGCTGGGTCAGGTCCGCGATCCCGAACGCCTTCCAGGCCGTCAAGAACAGGCTGTCCAGCATCTGGGGCGGACTCAGGGGCATCGCGAGCCGCGCCTTCGACGGCATCAAGGGCGCGGTCCGGGGCCCCATCAACGCGGTCATCGGGATCATCAACTCCGCGATCGGCGCCCTCAACGGCATCCACGTCTCGGTCCCGGGCTGGGTCCCGATGGTCGGCGGCAAGTCCTTTGGCGTCCACCTGCCGAGGATCCCCGCGCTGGCCACCGGCGGTGTCGTCATGCCCCGCTCGGGCGGTGTTCCGGCGCTGCTCGCCGAGGCCGGTGAGGCGGAGGCTGTGCTGCCGCTCAGCAAGCTGGACCGGCTGCTGAAGCGAGCCGCCGCGCGCGGGCGGGCGTATGCCGGGACCCCCGGCTCCGACGCCGGCGCGCTGCACATCGAGCACTACTACGCGGCCGAGAGCAGCAGCCCGCAGCGCACCGCCGACGCGCTGATGTTCCTGGCGAAGGCTCGCGGATGAGTGCCGCGCTCGGCGCCGTACCGGCGAATCCGGTCGGCAACTTCATCCCTACTGTGCGGTCCTTGCGCACTCGGGCCGAACAGAGTGTCACTGCCCTGCGCTCGGTCACCGGCCGCTTCAAGGACGCCGTCAGCGGCATCGATCGCCTCGCCTCGGCCGCCGACCAGACCGTGGGTTGCGTACGGAAGACGAAGGAGACCGCCCGGGCGACCGCCCGTTCCGTCACCCAGACGGGACGGAACGCCACCACGGCGGCGGGCGAGGTGAAGTCCCTCAAGTCCGGTACGAAGGGTGCCGGATCGAAGCTGAGCCTGCTGCTCACCGGACTCGGGGGCATCATGTCCCTGATCCTCAGCATGGTCGATCTCGCGGGTCCACTAGGCGGCCTGCTGAACTCCTTCGGCACCGCCATGACCATCGGCTCCGGCGTGATGATCGTCATCAACGCCCTGACCCGCGCCAACCCCATCGGCTTCGTCACCGGCATCCTGCTCCCCGTCGCCGGCTGGCTCCTCGACATCGCCCTCAACTCCGCGACCGGACAACGGCTGATGGACCAGCTCGCCAAGCTGATCCTCCAGTACGTCCAGAGCCACCTGGCCCTCCTCACCCCGATCCTCAAGGCCATCGCGAGCGTGGTGAGCACGTACGTCACCGGCTGCCTCACCCTGATCAAAGGTGTCCTCAGCGCGCTCGGCGCCCTCATCGGCACCGGCTTCGCCGTCCTCAAGGCGCTCACCACCGGCGACACCCGCGCGCTCAGCGGCAAGGTGTCGGCGATCTGGAGCGGGTTCAAGTACGCCGTGAAGCCGGTGCTGGACTGGATCACCAGGGACATCCCCAAGGGGTTCACCCGCATCAAGGACGCCACCTCCAACACCCTGCACGCCATGGGCCAGTTCGTCACCACCGGCGCGCAGACCGTCGCCGGGGTGATCAAGGGCCCGTTCCAGGGACTCGTCGCCTTCGCGAACTGGGTGATCGACGGGCTGAACAAGCTCAGCTTCAACGTCCTCGGCAAGAAGTTCGGGGTGCACCTGAGCAAGATCCCGATGCTCGCGGAGGGCGGTGTCGCCGTCCCCGGCGCCGCCCCTCGTACCGGCCGCGTCCTGCCTCTCACCGCCCTCGCCCACAGGAACCGGAGCGTAAAGGCCCAACGCCCCTACCACATCAAGGAGTTTCACGAGAGCCACGCCGCGGGCGCCCACGGCACCGCGTCGGACCTGCTCTTCTTGGCCTCCGCCCACGCCTGCCCATGACGACAGTCACGTGAGGTGAAGCCTCCATGGCCGACCTGACCACAACCGCATACACCGACGACGTTCCCCCCGGCTCACTCATCACCCGCGACGGGCAGATGCAGTGGGCCGGACTGCTGCTGGGCCCCGGCACGCCGTACGAGATCGGCAGCGACGGGCTCACCGGCTGGGAGGACCTGCCCGAGTACGACACCACGGACGCCGATCACCCCACCGCGCACGGCGCCTGGCCGGGCGCCCGCTATGCCAAGCCGCGCAGGGTCGGCGGCACCGTGTGGACCGTACCGGCGGCCGACGACACCACATCCTCCCTCGCCGCGATGCGCGCCCTGCGCCAGGCCCTGCTGCTCGGCGACGCGGAGCGCTGGCTCGCGGTGCGCCTGCACGGCGAGACCCTGGCCGTCAGGGCGCGGGTCAGCCAGCGGGTGCTGACCGCCGACCGGACGTACACCACGCAGGGCGTCGCCAAGGCGTCCGTGCAGTGGTACGCCACCGACCCGCGCCGCTACGCCGTGGACGAGCAGGCGGCCGTCACCGGCGGCCCGCAGCCGGAGAGCGGCCTCACCTGGCCGCTGACCTGGCCGCTGTACTGGGGCGAGGCGGCGGCGACCGGTGACGTCAGCGCCGACAACCACGGCTCGGCGCCCGCCCATCCGGTCCTCACCTTCACCGGACCCTGCACCAACCCGACGGTCACGGACCGCACCACCGGCCGCCGGCTGCGCTACGAGATCGGGCTCGCGGCGGTGGACGAGCTGGTCGTGGACACGGCGGCCGGCACGGTCATCCTCAACGGCACCGCGGCGCGGCGCCACACCGCCGCCGCCGACAGCAGCCCCGAGGAACTGTTCGCCTTCGAACCGGGCCGCGCCCGGCTGGCGTTCCGCCCCGACGCCTACGGCACCGGCGCCCGGCTCACCGTCCGCTGGCGCTCGGCCGAGTGGTGAGACCTGCCGGCCCGCGCACCTGCCCCGCCCGCCGCCAACCGCACCCCACACCACAGGAGACCAGCAGATGAACCTGCGCAGCGCATGGGTGGCCGAGACCGGCCAGACGCGCGAGGACACCCGGCTGACCCAGCTGGGCGCGACCACCCCGGCGAATCCCCTGGAGGTACGCTCCGGCATCCTGCCCGGGTCCTACGACGGCCTGAACCGCCTGTCCGGCTTCCGGCTCGAAGGAGCCCCGGGCGCCATGACGGCGGTCGTCCACGAGGGCCGGGCCGTCATCCAGGCGGGCGCCACCCAGGGCGCCTACCCGGTCACCCTGCCCGAACCGACCGCCCTCACCTTCGCCGACGGCGACGCCGCGAACCCCCGGATCGACCTCGTCGTCCTGAAAATCTACGACGCGCTGTACGACAACTCCGGGGTCACCAAGGCCGCGTTGGAGATCGTCCAGGGTGCCCCGTCCGCCACCCCGGTGCCGCCCGCCGCCCCGGCCATCGGCCTGTCGATCTACCAGGTCAGGGTGGCCGCCGGTATCAGTTCCGGCAAGGGCGGTATCAACTGGAGCACGGACGTCACCGATCTGAGGACGCCGACGGTCGCGATCGGCGGCATCCTGCCCGCCTACGGCGAGTCCGGCAACGGCGCCTATCCGGGCCAGTACCGCGACTCCGGCGGCGCCCTCCAGCGCTGGGACGGGTCGGCGTGGGTGTCGTACCCCAGCGCGCTGGGCGGTATCGCGCCGGCCGGGACGGTCGGCACGGCCAGCTACACCGGCCAGTACCGGGACTCGTCCTCCGGGCTGCTCCAGCGCTGGAACGGGACGACGTGGGTGTCGTACCAGCCCGTGCCGACCTGGACCGACTACACGCCCAAGTGGGGCGTCGAGTCCGGCACGGCGCCCGTGATCGGCAACGGCACGCTCGCCGGGTCGTACGTGAAGACGGGCACGGTCGTCCAGGTCCGGATCTATCTGAAGATCGGGTCGACGACCAACCTGTCCGCGCAGGCGACCGACGCCGACTGGACGTTCTCGCTGCCGGTCGTCCCCGTCAACACCGCGTGGAAGCTGGACGGACGGGTGCTGAGCGCCGAGGCGTTCGACTCCTCGACGCAACTGCTCCACCAGGGCACCGGTCTGCTGGCGACGGCGAACGGCGGCGTGGTCCGCTCGCTGCGCGACACGATGAAGACCAGCACCGGCCTCTGGGACAAGTCGCTGCCCTTCGCCTGGGCGTCCGGGGACGTGCTGTCCATCCACGGGACCTACGAGTCCGCCTCCTGAGCGCGGCGGCCCACTCCGTCCGTGCCTCGGCCCGATCGCCCGACCACCCCAACTCCGCTGACAAGCAAAGGAGTCGACCATGCCCCTGCGCTCCGGATGGCTGTCCGAAGACCAGTCCCGTGAGGACACCCGGCTGGTCCCGCTCGGCCCCCTCACCCCGACCTCGCCCGTGGCCACCCGCTCCGGCATCCTGCCCGGTTCGCCGGACGGACAGTGGCGGATCTCCGGCTTCACCCTGACCGGCACCCGTGGCACCATGAGCGCCACCGTCAGCCCCGGCCGCGCCGTCATCCAGGGCACCGACGCCCAGGGCGCCTACCCGGTCGCCCTCACCGAGTACCAGCCGCTGACCTTCACCGACGGCGCCCAGTACGGCCGGATCGACCTGGTCGTGCTGCGCGTCTACGACGACCCCTACGACGGTCTCGGCCGCGGCGAGGCCGTCGTCGAGATCGTGGAGGGCACCGCGGCCGCGATCCCGACAGCGCCCGCGACCCCGCCGCTGTCGCTTCCGCTGTACCAGGTCGTCGTGCCGGCCGGCGCGAGCGCCGGCACCACGGCCATCGACTGGAACAGCGCCCTGACCGACCTGCGCACCGCCACCGTCGGGATCGGCGGCATCCTGCCGGTCACCAACGACACCTCCCCCGGCTCCTACCCGGGCCAGTACCGGGACGCGAACGGCCGACTCCAGCGCTGGAACGGCACCGCCTGGACCGCCTACCCGGCGTTCCCGACCTGGCAGAGCTGGACCCCGGCCTGGACGACCAGCACCGGCAACGCCACCCCGTCGTACGGCAACGCCACCGTCAACTGCCGGTACCTGAAGTACGGCACGACCGTGCATCTCAACTTCTCCCTCCAATTCGGCTCCACCACGGCCTTCGGCACCAGCCCCAGTAACTCGGACGTCTGGCGTTTCTCCCTGCCCGTGGCCGCGTCGGCCGTCCATTCCGTCATCGGCTTCGCCGAACTCGGTGCGTCCAACACCGCCCGCACCACCAGCCGGATCTACCTCACCACGACCGGCGCCTTCTCACTGATGATCTCCTCGGGCCGCCCCGACGCCGTCGCGATCGCCAGCTCCACGCAGGGCGCCGTGCCCCCCCTGCTGCCCTGGACCTGGACCAGCGGCTTCGCCATCCGCGGCACCGCCACCTACGAGGCCGCGGAATGACGACACCCCTCAACACGCCCTACCGCGCGATCTTCTGCGATCTGCGCACCGACACCACCCTCGACATCCTGCCGCTGCGCGATGTCACGGTGGACGACTACATCGGCAAGGCCGGCTCCCTGTCCGGGACCGTCCCGGTGCCGAACGCGGCGATCGCCGCCCGGGTCCGCCGCATCGAGGAGGGCCGGACCGCGGTCTACCTTCAGCGCGGCACCGACCTGTGGTGGGGCGGCATCGTCTGGACCAGCACCCTGCGGAGCGACGAGCAGGGCGTCCTCACCCTCGGCATCCAGGCGGCGACCTTTGAGTCGTACGCGGGCAGGCGCCTGATCCGGGCGGCCACGCCCGCGTACGACCCCGACTACCGGCTCGCCCCTCAAGGCGACCAGTTGGACATCGCGCGAGCGCTGTGGAAGGACCTCCAAACCGGGCTGCCCGGCGGCGACATCGGCGTCAGCTACGGCGACGAGACCTCGGGCGTGACCCGCTCGGTCAGTTACCGGGACGGCGACGAGACGGCCTACCTCGACGCCCTGGACGCGCTGGCGGCGCTGGAGCACGGCTTCGAGCACCACATCTCCGTCTACACCGACCCAGCCAACGGCGCCCGGGTGCGCCGGCTGCGGCTGGGCAGCCCGACGATCACCACCGGGACCACCGACCTGGTGCTGGACCGGCCGGGCACGATCCTGTCGTACTCCTTCCCGCGCGACGCCACCCGTGGCGGCACCACCGCCCGGGCCCGGGGCGCGTCGACCAACGCCGACCAGGCCTCCGAGTCCCGGCCGCTGTGCTCCACGGTCGCGGTCGCCACCGAACTGATCGAGCGGGCCGGCTATCCGCGCATCGACCTGACCTCGGACCACAACGACATCACCGACGAGGGCACCCTGACCGCCCTCGCCCGCACCGAACTGGCCGCCGCCGGCGGGGCGGTGGTGATCCCGGAGATCAGCGTCATGCTGGACGACCTGGTGCCGACCGCGCTGCTCGGCCGGACCGCGCGCATCCGGATCACCGACGAGTGGTTCACCGAGGGCCTGGACGCCCGCTACCGGATCATCGGCGTGAAGGTCAGCCCCGCTCAGCGTGGCCGCCCGGACACCGCCGAGCTCTACCTGGAGGAGGTCTGATGCCGCAGCTGCCCGAAGACATCATCGCCCGACTGACCCAGATGGAACGCCACATCCAGCAGCTGTCCACCGCGGTCAACACCCGGCCCGCCCTCAACAAGATCTCCGGCGGCGGCGTGGAGATCACCGGCGGCGGCTTTCTCGAAGTCCGCCCGCCGGGCGGCGGCCCGGCCGTCTTCGCGGTCGGCCGGTGGAGCGGCGACGAGTACGGCCTGGCGCTCCGCCGCCAGACCGGCAGGCTGGCCCTGTCCCTGTACAACGGCGACGGCACCAGCACCTCGCAGCAGCCCCTGCGGATCTACGACAGCGCCGGACGGGAGATCATCTCCGACGACATCGACACCGGCGGAATCGCCAAGCCCTGGTTGAACATGCTGCCGCCCCAGGACACGGCGGTCAGCCGCTGGCCGCAGACCACGGCGACCGCCTTCACCACGATCGCGATGTCGTACAACATGGTCTGGCAGCCGAGGATGCGGCTGCTCGTGAACACCCGGGCCAGTTCCGGCGCCACCGGCTCGGTGCAGGTGCTCGTCAACGGCTCCCCGTGGGGCAGCGCCGTCACCGCCGGCTCGGTCTTCGACTACTCGGCGGCGATCAGCTCCGACTTCGCCTCGGTCTACGGCACCCTGCTCAAGGTCGAGGTCCAGGCGATGGTCACCAGCGCGTCCGGCACGGTCTACGCCAACCCCGTACTGATGTACGGCCGCCAGACCTGAAGGAAGGACCCACCACCAATGGACATCGACACCAGCCAGCCCTGGGGTCTCGCGATCGACTTCGCCGGCCGGGCCACCCTCACCGAGGCCGGCCACACCGTCTACGTCAACGTCTCCGACACCAGCTTCAACAGCGTCATCGCGCCCGACTCGATCACCGGCACGTACTCGCCGGTCAACATCACCGCACAGTTCACCGAGTCCGGGACCGGCGGCGCCGTGCTGCGCGGCCTCGGCCGGGTCACCGTCCCGCCGGTCGGCACCGCCCAGGTCGTCCCCGACCGGACGGCGATCCAGCGGGCGGTGGCCGCGGCGCTCGCCGACTTCGAGGCGAACGTGGCTGCTCACGCCGCCCTGTGCGCCAGGTGGACGAGCACCGGGGACGGGGGCTCGGACGACGGCTCCGACGGCGGTCCGGGCGGCGCCGACGACCCGGCCGACCCGCCGGTGGACAGCGGCTCCGGCCTGTCCACCGCCCCCGACAGCGCCCTCTGACGTCCCGCGCTCCCCCACCCGCACCCGCAGCCGCAGCCCCGTGCCGCCCCCGCCGGCCGGGGTTCTCTCTTGTCCGTCCCTGTCCGGAAGGCACCGCCCATGGCCACTCCCCTGTCCGCCGACGCCCTCGTGTCCGCCCTGCGGGCCGAGGGCGTCACCGTCGTCGAGACCGCCGGCTGGCGCACCAACAACCGCAACAGCAAGGGACGTTGGGGCCCGGTGCACGGCGTGGTCATCCATCACACCGTCACCTCGGGCACCGCCGCCTCGGTCAACCTCTGCTTCAACGGCCACGCCGACCTGCCCGGCCCGCTCTGCCACGGCGTCATCGCCAAGGACGGCACGGTCCACCTGGTCGGCAACGGCCGCGCCAACCACGCCGGCAGCGGCGCCGGCGGCGTACTGAAGGCGGTGATCGCCGAGACCGCGCTGCCCGCGCCCACCACGAACGACACCGACGGCAACGTCCACTTCTACGGCTTCGAGTGCGTCAACCTCGGCGACGGCAAGGACCCCTGGCCCGAAGTCCAGCTGGACGCCATGGTCCGGGCCGCCGCCGCGCTGTGCCGGACGCACGGCTGGGGCGCACCGTCGGTGATCGGCCACAAGGAGTGGACCAGCGCCAAGATCGACCCGCGCGGGTTCACGATGGCCGACTTCCGCGCCCGGGTCGCGGCCCGGCTGCGGGCGAAGCCGCCCACGTCCCCGGGCAGGCCCGCCCACCAGCCCTTCCCCGGCGCCGACTGGTTCAGGACGAAGCCCAGGTCGGCGATCGTCACCGCGATGGGCAAGCGGCTGGTCGCCGTCGGCTGCTCCGCGTACGCCGCCGGGCCCGGCCCGCAGTGGACCGAGGCCGACCGGCTCTCCTACGCCAAGTGGCAGCGCAGGCTCGGCTACACCGGCAGCGCCGCCGACGGCTGGCCGGGCGCCACGTCCTGGGCAGCGCTGAAGGTCCCGTACAGCTCCTGAGAGAAACGAGGTCCACCGATGTCAGAGGCCGCCAAGCGAACCCTCCGTACCGTCCTGCAGACCGCCGCCGGCCTGTGCGTCCTGCTGCCGACGGCCGTCGACGCCGCCGGCCTGCCCGAGACGATCCCCTGGGCGGCCGGAGCGCTGGCCGTTGCCGCGGGCCTGACCCGGGCGATGGCGGCACCGGGCGTGCAGGCGCTGCTGCCGGGCTGGCTGCGCACGGACGCCCGGCCGGCCACCGACGCCCGGCTGCCGCCCCTGGCCACGGCGGACGACCCGGAACGGGGGGACGCGTGAACGAGCCCTCGCCACCCCCCTCGCTCTCCGACCCGACCGCCGTCGCCGTCGAGCTGGAGCGGCTGCGCGGCACCGTCGAGGCCGGCTTCGCCCGGGTCGACGGCTCGCTCGCGCTGCTGGTCCAGCGCAGCGACCAGAGCGACAAGCAGCTCGCCGACCATGAGCGGCGCCTGGACGCCCTGGAGCGGTCGAGATGGCCGCTGGCCAGCATCGGCGCCCTGGCCGCGGTCGCGACGGTCCTCGTCGCGGCCTGGGAGCTGACGGCGCGCTGACAGACGCCGAAGGGCGGCCACCCCCTCAGGAGTGACCGCCCTTCAGTATCGCCTGCTACTGGTTGTACGGACCGTAGTCGTAGTCCTCCAGCGGTACGGCCTGGCCGGAGCCCGTGCCGAACGGCGAGTAGTCGATGTCGTCGTAGCCGACGGCCGAGTACATCGCGGCCTTGGCCTCCTCGGTCGGCTCGACCCGGATGTTGCGGTAGCGGGACAGACCCGTACCGGCCGGGATGAGCTTACCGATGATGACGTTCTCCTTGAGGCCGATCAGGGAGTCGGACTTGGCGTTGATCGCCGCGTCCGTGAGGACCCTGGTCGTCTCCTGGAAGGACGCGGCCGACAGCCACGACTCGGTCGCCAGCGACGCCTTGGTGATACCCATGAGCTGCGGACGACCGGAGGCCGGGTGACCGCCCTCCTGGACCACACGACGGTTCTCGTGCTCGAACTTCGAGCGCTCGACCAGCTCGCCGGGCAGCAGCTCGGCGTCGCCGGACTCGATGATCGTCACGCGGCGCAGCATCTGCCGGATGATGATCTCGATGTGCTTGTCGTGGATCGACACACCCTGCGAGTTGTACACCTTCTGGACCTCGCCGACCAGGTGGACCTGGACGGCACGCTGGCCCAGGATGCGCAGCACGTCGTGCGGGTTGGTGGCACCCACGGTGAGCTTCTGGCCCACCTCGACGTGCTCGCCCTCGCTGACCAGGAGTCGGGCGCGCTTCGAGATCGGGTAGGACGTCTCGTCGCTGCCGTCGTCCGGCGTGATGACGATCTTCTTGGTCTTCTCGGTCTCCTCGATCCGCACCCGGCCGGACGCCTCGGAGATCGGGGCGACACCCTTCGGGGTACGGGCCTCGAACAGCTCGACGACACGCGGCAGACCCTGGGTGATGTCGTCACCGGCCACACCACCGGTGTGGAAGGTACGCATCGTCAGCTGGGTGCCGGGCTCACCGATGGACTGGGCGGCGATGATGCCGACCGCCTCACCGATGTCGACCAGCTTGCCGGTGGCGAGCGAGCGGCCGTAGCACATGGCGCAGGTGCCGACCGCGGACTCGCAGGTCAGGACCGAGCGGGTCTTGACCTCCTCGACGCCCTGGAGGATCAGCTCGTCGATGAGCACGTCGCCCAGGTCGGTGCCGGCCGGGGCCAGCACCTTGCCGTCGACCACGATGTCCTCGGCGAGGCAGCGCGCGTACACGGACGTCTCGACGTTCTCCGCCTTGCGCAGCACGCCGTCGGCACCGCGCTCGGCGATGTGCAGCTTGAGGCCGCGGTCGGTGCCGCAGTCCTCCTCGCGGATGATGACGTCCTGCGAGACGTCCACCAGACGACGGGTCAGGTAACCCGAGTCGGCGGTCCGCAGGGCGGTGTCCGCGAGACCCTTACGGGCACCGTGCGTGGAGATGAAGTACTCAAGGACGGACAGGCCCTCACGGAAGGACGCCTTGATGGGCCGCGGGATCGTCTCGTTCTTCGCGTTCGACACCAGACCACGCATGCCGGCGATCTGACGCATCTGCATCATGTTGCCGCGCGCACCCGAGTTCACCATCATGAAGATCGGGTTGGTCTTCGGGAAGTTGTCGTTCATCGCCTCGGCGACCTCGTTGGTCGCCTTGGTCCAGATCGCGATGAGTTCCTGCGTGCGCTCGTCCTTGGTGATCAGACCGCGCTCGTACTGCTTCTGGACCTTCTCGTCCTGCGCCTCGTAGCCGCGGACGATCTCCTTCTTCGCCTCGGGGACGACGACGTCGGAGATGGCCACGGTGACACCGGAACGGGTCGCCCAGTAGAAGCCGGCCGCCTTCAGGTTGTCGAGCGTCGCCGCCACGATGACCTTCGGGTAGCGCTCGGCGAGGTCGTTGACGATCTCGGAGAGCTGCTTCTTGCCGACCTCGTAGTCGACGAAGGGGTAGTCCTCGGGCAGCAGCTCGTTGAAGAGCGCACGCCCCAGCGTGGTCCTCAGCCGGAAGCTGTCGCCCTGCTGCCACGCCGCCGCTCCGACGAGCTCGTCGCCCTCCTCCTGCGCCGGCGGGGTCCAGCCGCGCGGCGGGATGGTGCCCACCGGGAAGCGGATGTCGACCTTCGCCTGGAGCGACAGCTCGCCCGCGTCGAACGCCATGATCGCCTCGGCCGCCGAGCCGAAGGACCGGCCCTCGCCCTTGACGTCCCGCATCTCGGAGTCGGTGGTGAGGAAGAACAGACCGAGGACCATGTCCTGGGTCGGCATCGTCACCGGACGGCCGTCGGCGGGCTTGAGGATGTTGTTCGAGGACAGCATCAGGATGCGGGCCTCGGCCTGCGCCTCCGCGGACAGCGGCAGGTGCACGGCCATCTGGTCACCGTCGAAGTCCGCGTTGAACGCGGTGCACACGAGCGGGTGGATCTGGATGGCCTTGCCCTCGACCAGCTGCGGCTCGAAGGCCTGGATGCCGAGGCGGTGCAGGGTGGGAGCACGGTTCAGCAGCACCGGGTGCTCGGCGATGACCTCTTCGAGGACGTCGTACACGACGGTGCGGCCGCGCTCCACCATGCGCTTGGCGGACTTGATGTTCTGCGCGTGGTTCAGGTCGACCAGGCGCTTCATCACGAACGGCTTGAACAGCTCAAGCGCCATGGCCTTCGGCAGACCGCACTGGTGCAGCTTGAGCTGCGGGCCGACGACGATGACGGAACGCGCCGAGTAGTCGACTCGCTTGCCGAGCAGGTTCTGACGGAAGCGGCCCTGCTTGCCCTTGAGCATGTCGGACAGCGACTTCAGCGGACGGTTGCCGGGGCCCGTGACGGGGCGACCGCGGCGGCCGTTGTCGAAGAGCGCGTCGACGGCCTCCTGGAGCATGCGCTTCTCGTTGTTCACGATGATCTCGGGCGCGCCGAGGTCGAGAAGCCGCTTCAGCCGGTTGTTGCGGTTGATGACACGGCGGTACAGGTCGTTCAGGTCGGAGGTCGCGAAGCGGCCACCGTCCAGCTGCACCATCGGACGCAGGTCCGGCGGGATGACCGGCACGCAGTCCAGGACCATGCCCTTGGGGCTGTTGGACGTCTGCAGGAACGCGGAGACGACCTTCAGCCGCTTGAGGGCGCGGGTCTTCTTCTGGCCCTTGCCGGTGCGGATGATCTCGCGGAGCTTCTCGGCCTCCTCGTCGAGGTCGAAGGACTCCAGGCGCTTCTGCAGCGCCGCGGCACCCATCGAGCCGTCGAAGTACGTGCCGAAGCGGTCACGCAGCTCGCGGTAGAGCAGCTCGTCGCCCTCCAGGTCCTGGACCTTGAGGTTCTTGAACCGGGTCCACACCTCGTCGAGGCGGTCGATCTCGCGCTGCGCACGGTCGCGCAGCTGCTTCATCTCGCGCTCGGCGCCCTCGCGCACCTTGCGGCGCACATCGGCCTTGGCGCCCTCGGCCTCCAGCTCGGCGAGGTCCGCCTCCAGCTTCTTGGCGCGGGCTTCGAGGTCGGCGTCGCGGCGGTTCTCGACCTGCTGCCGCTCCACGGAGACATGCGCCTCCAGGGAGGGCAGGTCGCGGGTGCGGCGCTCCTCGTCGACGTACGTGATCATGTACGCCGCGAAGTAGATGACCTTCTCCAGGTCCTTCGGGGCGAGGTCGAGCAGGTAGCCGAGGCGTGACGGAACGCCCTTGAAGTACCAGATGTGCGTGACGGGCGCGGCCAGCTCGATGTGGCCCATCCGCTCACGGCGCACCTTGGCGCGCGTGACCTCGACGCCACAGCGCTCGCAGATGATGCCCTTGAAGCGGACGCGCTTGTACTTGCCGCAGTAGCACTCCCAGTCCCGGGTGGGGCCGAAGATCTTCTCGCAGAAGAGTCCGTCCTTCTCGGGCTTGAGGGTGCGGTAGTTGATGGTCTCGGGCTTCTTCACCTCGCCGTGGCTCCACTGGCGAATGTCGTCAGCGGTGGCCAGGCCGATCCGGAGCTCGTCGAAGAAGTTGACGTCGAGCACTATGCGTCAATCCCTCTCAGGGTCGTAAGTCTGTGGTCTGAAACGGGGGCCTGGGGGTCGGCGGGCCTCCTGGTCAGGGGGCCCGCCGGACTCCCGTCAGACCTCTTCGACGCTGCTCGGCTCGCGCCGGGACAGGTCGATGCCGAGCTCCTCCGCAGCGCGGAAGACGTCCTCGTCGGTGTCACGCATCTCGATGGACATACCGTCGCTGGACAGCACCTCCACGTTCAGGCAGAGCGACTGCATCTCCTTGATGAGCACCTTGAAGGACTCGGGGATGCCGGGCTCGGGGATGTTCTCGCCCTTGACGATGGCCTCGTAGACCTTCACGCGGCCGGTGACGTCGTCGGACTTGATGGTCAGCAGCTCCTGGAGGGCGTAGGCGGCGCCGTACGCCTCCAGCGCCCACACCTCCATCTCGCCGAAGCGCTGACCACCGAACTGCGCCTTACCACCCAGCGGCTGCTGGGTGATCATCGAGTACGGACCGGTCGAGCGGGCGTGCAGCTTGTCGTCGACCAGGTGGTGCAGCTTCAGGATGTACATGTAGCCGACCGAGATCGGGTCCGGGAAGGGCTCACCGGAGCGGCCGTCGAACAGCCGCGCCTTGCCGGACGGGAGGACCATGCGGTCGCCGTCGCGGTTGGGGATGGTGTGCTCCAGCAGACCCGCCAGCTCGTCCTCGCGGGCACCGTCGAACACCGGGGTGGCGACGTTGGTGCGCGGGTCGACCTGGTCGGCGCCGATGTTCTGCAGGCGCTGCGCCCACTCGTCGGCGAGGCCGGAGACGTCCCAGCCCTGGCTGGCGAGCCAGCCGAGGTGGATCTCCAGGACCTGTCCCGGGTTCATTCGGGACGGCACACCGAGCGGGTTCAGGATGATGTCGACGGGGGTGCCGTCCTCCAGGAACGGCATGTCCTCGATCGGCAGGATCTTGGAGATGACGCCCTTGTTGCCGTGCCGGCCGGCGAGCTTGTCACCGTCGGTGATCTTGCGCTTCTGCGCGACGTAGACGCGGACCAGCTGGTTCACGCCCGGCGGCAGCTCGTCGCCCTCCTCGCGGTCGAAGACGCGTACGCCGATGACCTTGCCGGTCTCGCCGTGCGGCACCTTCAGCGAGGTGTCACGGACCTCACGGGCCTTCTCACCGAAGATCGCGCGCAGCAGGCGCTCCTCGGGGGTCAGCTCGGTCTCGCCCTTGGGGGTCACCTTGCCGACGAGGATGTCACCGGCGATGACCTCGGCGCCGATGCGGATGATGCCGCGCTCGTCGAGGTCGGCCAGGACCTCCTCGGAGACGTTCGGGATGTCCCGGGTGATCTCCTCGGGGCCGAGCTTGGTGTCACGGGCGTCGACCTCGTGCTCCTCGATGTGGATCGAGGAGAGGACGTCGTCCTGCACGAGGCGCTGCGACAGGATGATCGCGTCCTCGTAGTTGTGACCCTCCCACGGCATGAACGCCACGAGCAGGTTCTTGCCGAGCGCCATCTCACCGTTCTGGGTGGCCGGACCGTCGGCGAGGACCTGGCCCTCGACGACCCGGTCGCCCTCGTTGACGATGACCTTCTGGTTGACGGAGGTGCCCTGGTTGGAACGGGCGAACTTGGCGAGGCGGTAGGTGATGTATGTGCCGTCGTCGTTGGCCGTGGTGATGTAGTCGGCGGAGACCTCCTGGACCACACCGGCCTTCTCGGCCTTGACGACGTCGCCGGCGTCGACGGCGGAGCGGTACTCCATGCCGGTGCCGACGAGCGGAGCCTCGGACTTGATGAGCGGTACGGCCTGGCGCATCATGTTCGCGCCCATCAGGGCACGGTTGGCGTCGTCGTGCTCCAGGAAGGGGATCATGGCGGTCGCGACCGACACCATCTGGCGCGGCGAGACGTCCATGTAGTCCACGTCCTCGGGGCCGACGTAGTCGACCTCGCCGCCACGGCGGCGGACCAGCACGCGGGCCTCGGCGAACCGCATCTCCTCGTTCAGCGGCGCGTTGGCCTGCGCGATGACGAAGCGGTCCTCCTCGTCGGCGGTCAGGTAGTCGACCTCGTCGGTGACCTGGCCCTCGACGACCTTGCGGTAGGGCGTCTCGATGAAACCGAACGCGTTGACCCGGCCGTACGAGGCGAGCGAGCCGATCAGACCGATGTTCGGGCCTTCCGGCGTCTCGATCGGGCACATGCGGCCGTAGTGCGACGGGTGCACGTCACGGACCTCGAAGCCGGCCCGCTCACGGGAGAGACCACCCGGACCGAGGGCGTTCAGACGCCGCTTGTGCGTCAGCCCCGACAGCGGGTTGTTCTGGTCCATGAACTGGGACAGCTGGCTGGTGCCGAAGAACTCCTTGATGGAGGCGACGACCGGCCGGATGTTGATCAGGGTCTGCGGCGTGATCGCCTCGACGTCCTGGGTGGTCATGCGCTCGCGCACGACGCGCTCCATACGGGCGAGACCCGTACGGACCTGGTTCTGGATCAGCTCGCCGACGCTGCGGATACGACGGTTGCCGAAGTGGTCGATGTCGTCGGTCTCGACCATGATCGAGCGGCCGGACTCGCCGATCGTCTCGGTCTCGCCGGCGTGCAGCTTCACCAGGTACTTGATGGTGGCGATGACGTCGTCGGTGGTGAGCACCCCGGCGTCCAGCGGCTCGTCCGCGCCGAGCTTCTTGTTGACCTTGTAGCGGCCGACCTTCGCCAGGTCGTAGCGCTTCGGGTTGAAGTAGAGGTTCTCAAGGAGCGTCTGCGCGGCCTCGCGCGTCGGGGGCTCGCCCGGGCGCAGCTTGCGGTAGATGTCGAGCAGCGCGTCGTCCTGGCCCTGGGTGTGGTCCTTCTCCAGGGTGGCGCGCATCGACTCGTAGTCGCCGAACTCCTCCAGGATCTGCTCGGTCGTCCAGCCGAGCGCCTTCAGGAGGACGGTGACGGACTGCTTGCGCTTGCGGTCGATGCGGACACCGACCATGTCGCGCTTGTCGATCTCCATCTCCAGCCAGGCACCCCGGGACGGGATGATCTTGGCGGAGAAGATGTCCTTGTCGGATGTCTTGTCGATGGTGGAGTCGAAGTAGACACCGGGGGAACGGACCAGCTGGGACACCACGACACGCTCGGTGCCGTTGATGACGAAGGTGCCCTTGTTCGTCATGAGCGGGAAGTCGCCCATGAAGACGGTCTGGGACTTGATCTCGCCGGTCTCGTTGTTGGTGAACTCGGCCGTGACGAAGAGCGGGGCGGCGTACGTGAAGTCGCGCTCCTTGCACTCGTCGATCGAGTTCTTCGGCGGCTCGAAGCGGTGGTCCCGGAAGGTCAGCGACATCGACCCGGAGAAGTCCTCGATCGGGGAGATCTCCTCGAAGATCTCCTCCAGACCGGACTTGGTGGGGACGTCCTGACCGTTCTCAAGAGCCTCCTCGACCCGACTCTGCCAGGCGGTGTTGCCGAGCAGCCAGTCGAAGCTCTCGGTCTGCAGCGCGAGCAGGTTCGGAACCTCAAGAGGCTCCTTGATCTTTGCAAAGGAGATGCGCAGCGGGGCGGTGCTGGCGCCGTTGTTCGTATTCGCGGTCGAGGCGTTGCGCGAGGCGGCCAAGAGGGGGTCCTTCCGAGGGCTCGGACTCACTACGCGCGTACCGGCCCCTCTCCCATACATGAAGACGGAAACCCCAGGTCGAGGGGGGTTCGGTCATCGATGCTCGGGTGAGGACAGACCCCTGGTGACGGGCAGGGGACAGCTAACAGGCAGCGCAAAGGGTCAGTGTAGCCACTTGGCACACTGATGTCCAGTCCCGCTTTTCTGAGACCCTCGTTGTCCTCAACGCCTGCGCCATGCCTGCCCTCAACGCACGTTGATACTGCCCTCTTCGCCGTCGATCCATGCCTCGGAACCTGGATCGTTGTGACGACGCGTCCTGAGAATTGCGCGCTGCGTGCGGTTCGTCAAGGCCCCCCAGTCCAACCCGGGCTTCCGGGGACACGACGAAGATCACCATACCCCCCGCTCGCGCGGGTGCAAGGCAGCCGCGGTCGGACCTCCGGGAAAGCCGAAGAGCGACCACCCGGATGGATGATCGCTCCTCGGTGCGCTCGCGTTACAGCCCGCTCAGGGGCCGCAGGGGGCGTGCGACGGGGTTCACGGAACCCCGGAAGGTCTTACTTGACCTCGACGGAGGCGCCGGCGCCCTCAAGGGACTCCTTGGCCTTGTCCGCGGCCTCCTTGTTGACCTTCTCCAGAACCGGCTTCGGCGCACCGTCGACCAGGTCCTTGGCCTCCTTCAGACCCAGCGAGGTCAGCTCGCGCACGACCTTGATGACCTGGATCTTCTTGTCGCCGGCGCCGGTGAGGATGACGTCGAACTCGTCCTTCTCCTCGGCGGCCTCGACCGGGGCGGCCGGACCGGCCGGGCCCGCGACGGCAACCGCGGCGGCGGCGGTGACGTCGAACTTCTCCTCGAACGCCTTCACGAACTCGGAGAGCTGGATGAGGGTCATCGACTCGAACTCGGCGAGCAGTTCGTCCTGGGTGAGAGCCATGGTGGCTTTCCTTCCACTAATTCGGCTGGTGCCGGATGTACATGTCTGGCGGGCGTACGTACGGCCCGCTACGACCTCCGCCTCAGGCGGCGGCGGTCATGTCGCGAGCCGAATTACTCGGCACCGCCCTGCTCGGCCTGCTTGGCGCGCAGCGCGTCCACGGTGCGGACGAGCTTCGACGGGAGCGCCTGGAAGACCTGAGCAGCCTGGGTCTGCTTGCCCTTCAGAGCGCCCGCCAGCTTGGCGAGCAGAACCTCGCGGGACTCAAGGTCCGCAAGCTTCTTGATCTCGTCGGCGGACAGCGCCTTGCCGTCAAGGACACCGCCCTTGATGACGAGATTCGGGTTGTCCTTGGCGAAGTCACGCAGACCCTTCGCCGACTCCACCGGGTCACCGGTGACGAAGGCGACAGCCGTCGGACCGTTGAACAGGTCGTCCAGCGTCGTGATCCCGGCCTCGTTGGCCGCAATCTTGGTCAGCGTGTTCTTCACCACGGCGTACTGCGCGTTCTCACCGAGCGACCGGCGCAGCGTCTTGAGCTGCGCCACGGTGAGACCGCGGTACTCGGTCAGCACGGCGGCGCTGGAGTTGCGGAACTGCTCCGTCAACTCGGCCACCGCGGCAGCCTTGTCGGGCCTCGCCATAGAGCCTCGGCCTCCTTCCGGGTGATTCTGACCGCGCGGACCCGAAGGAGGACTGGGGAAACGAAACGCCCCGGCGCAGGCGCACGGGGCGGACTCGACCGGTCGTACACGCGCGACGGGCGCGCACTCCGGGAGTTCTTCCTCTGTCACCTGCGCGGGTCGCCCACTTTTCAGCGGATCCTTCGGCCACCGCGCACTCGTCCGAGCGCGCGGCAACGACCAGCGGTCTTTGGCTTCTGTAGGAGAGTAAGGGAACGGATCGCCGTCAGGCAAATCCGTCCCTACGGGGGCTTCCGTACGGATTCAGCCCTGCTCGGCGCCCTTCATCATCTCGGCCAGGTCGGCGGTGTCCTCGGCGGGCGGGGCGGTGACCTTCACCGGCTTGTTGTAGTCGAGGAAGGTGATCGTCATGTCGAGCGGGCCCTTCTGGGCGTCGCCGCGCATGCGGAACTGCTTCGTGTGGTGCTCGCCGTCGATCCACATGTCCATGGTCATCGAGTCGAGGCCCATCTTCTCGTACTGCTCGATGCTCTTCTCGCGCTGCTCGCGAGTCTCCTTGTTCTTGTCCTTGAGCGTGGTCCGCAGGTCGTCGAGGCTGACCGTGCCCGTGTAGTGGGTGGTCTCCACGCCGTCGACGGTCTCGGTGCCGACCTTCTTCACGTCCTTGGAGCCGGTGAGGAAGGTGGAGTCCGCGGCAGGGTTCTTGCCGGCCTCGCCGGCGCCGAGCTGGTCCATGGAGAGCCCGCTGTCCTCGCCGAGTGCGGACATGTCGAACTTGATCCAGCTCTTGCCGTCCATCTCCTTGGTCATCTCGGCGTTGCCGCCGAGGTACATCGCCTTGTCGATGAGCCGGATCTCGACCTGTCCGTCGGTGGCCTTGTCCTTGACCGACATCTTCATGCTCATGGCCAGCGGCTTGACGCTCATCGCCGCCTCGCCGTCGATCTTGCCCTCGCCCGGGACGCTGCCGGTCAGCCGGTAGCGGAACGACGTGATGTCGTCCGCGTTCTTCGCGGCCTCGGCCACGGCCGCGGCCGGCTCCATCGCGGGCGACTTCGCCGCGCCGTCCTTTGCGCCGCAGCCGACCGCACCTCCCGCGAGCAGCAGGACAGCGATACCGGTGACCCCCACCGAAGACCTCATGGACACAGCAAACCCTCTCCCCCCACGTCACACGTGGAACACATGGAACACATGTCTGATGCACAGATACGGGCTCGATCGTATCCGGCGGGCACACGCGGGGTCTTGCCGGTTTGCCGGTGCTCACTTGGCGAACGGTGTACCGGACACCGGCTCAGGAGGTCGGTCTGCTTCCGCCCGGCTGCGCGATGAGGGCCTTGAAGTCCTCGGTGTCGGCCGCGGGAGGCTCCTTCACCGAGACGCGTACGCCGTAGTCGCTGTAGTACGCGGTGTTGGTCATCGTGCCGTTGGCCGTGTCGCCCTTCTCCACCTTCTTGACCAGCAGGTCCCGGTCGTCGACCCAGATGTCGACGGTCTCGGTGGTGATGCCGGCCTGGTCGAGCTGCTTCTTCAGGTCGGCCAGCCGGCCCGCGTCGAGGCGGGAGCCGCGGGTGACGAGGTCGGCGACCTCCACCGTCCCGGCGTAGTGCGTGGTGTTCTGGCCGGAGACCTTCTCCTCGCCGACCTTCCGCACGTCCCCGGAGGCGAGCAGCAGCTTCACTGACTGCTCCGGCGTGGAGTTGCGCATCTGGTCCTTGAGGTACACACCGGAACTCCCGCGGAGGCCGGCCAGATCGTCGTAGGCGTACTTGATCCAGTGCTTGCCGCCCGTCTGCTGGGCGAAGGCGTCGCTCATCCTGGCGTAGTAGGCGTCGGGAAGATAGCGGGCCTGCATCGAGGTGGAGCCGAGCCGCCGCATCGTGTCGGCCGCCGTGCCGCCGGTGTAGGTGAGGGTGAGCGTGCCGGTGATGCCGTCGGCCCAGTCGAGGGAGCCGTCCGCCGTCATGGACATCACGGAGCCCACGCTGGTCGTGGAGCGGACCTTGGCCGACTCGGCACCGGCCGTGGACTTCTCGGCGGAGCGCAGGGCCGCGACGGGACTGACCCGCGTCGCGTGCTGCTCCGCCGCGTTGCCGCCCGATAACCCGTCGCCGGAGGAACCATCGCCGGCGGGCCCCGGGGAGCCGCAGGCGGCCACCGCCGCCAGCGCGGCCACCACCACCGTCGAGAGAGTCATGCGGCGCGCGCTCGTGCTCTTCATGTCGTCCCACCCCTGTGCGAGTCCTGTGTGCGCACGCTAACGCAGCGCACCGACAGCCGTACGCGAAGCGCGCAAAAGAAAAGGACGGGCCCCGCACCTCGAAAGGGTGCGGGGCCCGCCCTGTGCGACGCGTACCTGACGCGGCGGCCGGGGATGAGCGTGGGCTCAGACGGCGGCCGGGTCCTCCTCGACGAGGAGGTTGCGGGTGCGGTTCGGGTCGACCGGGATGCCGGGGCCCATCGTGGTGGTGATGGCGGCCTTCTTGATGTAGCGGCCCTTGGCGGCGGACGGCTTCAGACGCAGGATCTCCTCCAGCGCCGCGCCGTAGTTCTCCACCAGCTTGCTGTCGTCGAACGACGTCTTGCCGATGATGAAGTGCAGGTTCGAGTGCTTGTCGACGCGGAACTCGATCTTGCCGCCCTTGATGTCGCCCACGGCCTTGGTCACGTCGGGGGTGACGGTGCCGGTCTTCGGGTTCGGCATCAGACCGCGCGGGCCGAGGACACGGCCGAGGCGGCCGACCTTGCCCATGAGGTCCGGGGTGGCGACGACGGCGTCGAAGTCCAGACGGCCCTTCGACACCTCGTCGATCAGTTCGTCGGCGCCGACGATGTCGGCGCCCGCGGCACGCGCGGCCTCGGCACGGTCACCGGTCGCGAAGACCAGGACCCGGGCGGTCTTGCCGGTGCCGTGCGGAAGGTTCACGGTGCCACGGACCATCTGGTCGGCCTTGCGCGGGTCGACACCCAGACGGAAGGCGACCTCGACGGTGCCGTCGAACTTGGTCGTGGAGGTCTCCTTGGCGAGACGGACGGCTTCGAGCGGGGCGTACAGCTTCTCCCGGTCGACCTTGGCGTCCGCAGCGCGGAGAGCCTTGCTGCGCTTGCTCACAACTGCTCCTGAGGTGTGCTGGAAAGGAGTCGTGGTACGGGCCGAGCAGGCCCTGCCACGTGCGGCGTCGCACCGCCGCATGGGTTCTGCGAGGTGGGACTCAGCCCTCGACCGTGACGCCCATGGAACGCGCGGTGCCGGCGATGATCTTCGCGGCGGCGTCCAGGTCGTTGGCGTTGAGGTCGGGCATCTTGGTCTGGGCGATCTCGCGGACCTGCGCCTCGGTGATCTTGGCGACCTTGGTCTTGTGCGGCTCGCCGGAGCCCTTCTCGACACCCGCGGCCTTGAGGATCATCTTCGCGGCCGGCGGAGTCTTGGTCACGAAGGTGAAGGAACGGTCCTCGTAGACCGTGATCTCCACCGGGATGACCCAGCCGCGCTGCGACTCGGTCGCGGCGTTGTAGGCCTTGCAGAACTCCATGATGTTGACGCCGTGCTGACCCAGCGCGGGGCCGACCGGCGGGGCCGGGTTGGCGGCGCCGGCCTGGATCTGGAGCTTGATCAGCCCCGTGACCTTCTTCTTCTTGGGAGGCATGTGCTCTCTCCGGGTCCTTAGTGAGAGTGTTCCGCCGTCCGATCCGGATCATCCGGACGGAGGCATACCGCACCACGGTAGCGGGTACACGTGCGCGGCCAAAAACCGAGCAGGTCAGACGGCCGCCCGAGCGTCCGCCCGACCTGGTCGGAGGCGTTACGTCCGTAAGGACGTCAGTTCTTCTGGAAGTGACGGGCCAAGTCTCCCACGTGCACCGCTCCCCTGTCGCCTGCCTTCTGACCAGCGAAGATCCGGTGACTAGTTGTCATCATCTGTCAACGTCGGTTCACCTCGCACGGCCCACAGACGGCCCCGCGCCCTCTCACTCGCCCTCCTGATCTATCGGCCTACGAGAGGCCGACGACGACGAGAGGTCGGCTCCAAGACTTTGGGCTGGAGCTGCCATGGGGCGAGTGATCATGGCCCCGTAAGCTGATGGCGAGTCGGGCAGTCTGTGGACCTGCCCGTTAAAGCACGACGTTGGGGCCATGATCTTCGAGGCTCGCCCCATGGTGGCTGCCTAAAGTCTTGGAGCCGACCGGCCACGTCAGGGCCTCTCTCATGCCCCGGCCACCCTCATGGGCGCGCGTCGGTGCAGCGCGGGCGGAGCGGGCCGCAGGCAGGAGCGGCGCCCGCAGCGGAACCGGGAGCGCGCCCGGCGAAGCGGAGCGCAGCCGGGGCTTGATGAGGTAGAGAAACCTGTAACCGGGGCCGCGAAGCAACCCCGGCGGGTGGGGCTGCCTACTAAAGGTCGTACTCCGCTGCGAGAACTCGACCCGGCCCCATGTAGTCGCGGGCGTATTCGGTGATCTGTCCGTGCTGGTCCCAGTAGTGATTGGCCATGCTGAGTACAGGGGTGCCGGGGGCAAGTTCCAGAAGCGGCGCAACGTCGTCTGGCAGTTCTTCGATCGACACGGAGTCTCGGCGCTTGACCGCCCGTCGGCCGGTTCGATCCTCGATCAGCCCGAACGTCATCTTCGGGAGTGGCCCCGTTGAGATCAGCTCTGGTGCTGCCTGCGCCAGTTCCCCCGGAAGCCACGACGTAGACAGGGCCACTACCCCATCCTCATCTAGGTACCGGCGTCGCCGCTGGACGACTTGGGCTCCTACCTCCACCTCAAGCGCGTCGGCTACTTCGGCGCTGGCGGGCACTAGTTCGGCGCTGATGATCTCCACGCGTTCGCCGGGCCTGAACCCGGTCCCTGTGGTGCGCTGCAACTGGAGTCGGTCTGGTCCGGTTGTGAGCTTGCTGGGCATACGCGCCACCGTTCCAATCCCAGGGATGGTCTCTGCGTACCCCTCGGCTCGGAGAACGGACGCGACTCGCGTAGCGGTGGCCACTGAGACGCCTTCGTCGCGCACGATCTCACGAACCGACGGGATGCGGTCTCCGGGCTGCAACTCGCCGCGCTCAATCCGGTCCTTGATCTGCACCGCAATGCGCCGATACGGCGGCAGCGCGGGCGAGTTCCCGGTCATGCGCACAGCTCCCTTCTAGAGCACTTTAGAACACCCTCTTGACGGTGCGGGTGCTCTAAAACACTATAGAGCTGTGCCACCACGCTTCGACAGGTGAGAACCGGCACTAACTACGTCTGCCCAGGGGCGGCGCTCAACCGCCAAGAAGAACCGCCGCCCCTGGCCCCCGTGAAGGGAAGTCTCATCATGCCCGCAACGCTGGTTGCTCCGCATGTCACACCCGCCGCGTTAGTCGAAGAGCTGTCGGGCATGGAACGCGCGGTCGGGCTGTACGTCTCGGACATGCCGACTGACTACCGCCTTCAGGGTCCGGCCGACTCGAACGTGACGGGCTGGATCGTTCAGGGTGCCGCTCGCCTCGGCCGCAAGGAGACCCGTCGGCGCGCGTCCTACCTCCTCGGTCACCGGAAACTGTGGCTGCGCGACATGACAACCCCGGAGATCGACCGTCGTCACGACGAGCGGTTCCCCTCCGCACGGCGTCTCAGGCTCGCGGAATCCATGGCATCGACTTCCTACTTCTGGGCCCCTGTCGCGCCGACCGCGCGAGACATCCCGGCCGTGATCGACGGCCCGTGCCCGAAGTGCGACGACGCCGGGAAGCTGTGGGCGCGCTGGGTCATCGACGCTGAGGCCGACTGGTACGAGGAGGGCTACGGCCCGTGCTGGGTGTGCCAGCCCGAGGACGGTGCCGCGTGACCTACTTCGAAGACCCGTTGCACGCGCAGGAAGCCGCCGACGAGGAGCGCTCCGAGCGGATCGCCGCATGGCTGGACCGCCACGACGTCCGGCCCTACACCGAGTTCTTCGTCGTGGTCGACAACGCGAACTACGCGGAGGACGAGGCGAAGCTGTTCGGCGCCTATCCGCCCCTCGGGCACAGCTACCCGAGGGAGGACTACCTGTGACGGTCTTCCCCGTCGCCCCTGAGGCCGTGGCCGGTGCTGCGGCCTCTCTGGGCACCGACCCGATCACCCTCGCCGACCTGCTGCGCGTGGCGAACGCGCCGGGCTTCGACCGCTGGCAGGAACAGGTACGCCGTACCGGCGGCTGCTCGAACCCGATCCGTCTGCGGGGCGAGACCGTCACCCGGGACCGCGCAACCGGTGACGTCCTGTACTCCTACAGCACCGAGCATGAGCCGGGCGGCATGCTCCGGGTCGCCTGCGGCAACCGCCGTGCCTCCCGCTGCCCGGCCTGCGCCTGGACCTACGCCGGGGACACCTACCACCTGATCCGCGCCGGAATCACCGGCGACATCAACAAGGGCGTCTCACCGGTCGTCCGGGATCACCCCCGCGTCTTCGCCACCCTCACCGCCCCGTCCTTCGGCCCGGTCCACAACAGGCCCGACTCCGGCCGCTGCCGCTGCGGGAGCCCCCACCCCGAAGACGATCCGGCCCTGGGCACGGCGCTCCACCCCGAGCGGTACGACTACGCGGGCGCGGTGCTGTTCAACAACTACGCCGGGGACCTGTGGCGGCGCTTCACCATCTACCTCCGCCGTGAGATCGCAGCACGCGTGGGCCTGACCCAAGCGGCTCTGAAGGAGGTGTGCCGGGTCTCCTTCGGCAAGGTCGCCGAATTCCAGAAGCGCGGTTCCGTCCACTTCCACGCCGTAGTGCGGCTCGATGGTCCGGACGGCCCGGACACGGCTCCGCCGGCGTGGGCCACCATCGCCCTCCTAGACGACTCGATCCGTGCCGCCGCCGGCCGGGTCTCGGTAC
Source organism: Streptomyces diversicolor (assembly GCF_057537855.1). NCBI lineage: Bacteria > Bacillati > Actinomycetota > Actinomycetes > Kitasatosporales > Streptomycetaceae > Streptomyces > Streptomyces diversicolor. Next base: position 182,679 of record NZ_BAAJXA010000017.1, on the reverse strand, counting down.
CCGTACCCGCCTCCGGTGACCACCCGGCCCGCGTCCTGCGCTGGGGCTCCCAGGTGGACGTGCAGCCCATCGGCGTCCTCGGGCACGAGGAACTGACCGAACAGGCTGTCGCCTCCTACGTCGCCAAGTACGCCACCAAAGCAGCCGAGACCACCGGCACCGTAGACCACCGCATCGGGGAACTGTCCGAACTGGACCGGCTGCCGTTGCCCGCCCACACCCGGCGCCTGATCGAAGCCTGCTGGGACCTCGATGACGCCTACCCGGATCGGCTGCTGGCCCGGTGGGCTCACATGCTCGGCTTCCGGGGCCACTTCTCCACCAAGTCCCGCCAGTACTCCACCACCCTCAGCACCCTCCGACAGGTCCGCGCCGACTACCGCGCCCGGCAGGAACGCCGCGAACGCGGGCTCTCCGAAGACCTCGACGACACGGAGGGCTCCACGCTCGTGCTCGCCCACTGGACCTACGCCGGACAAGGCCACACCCCCGGCGAATCCTGGCTCGCCGCCGCCATCGCAAAGGAGATCCGACTGAACCGAGAGACATCACGCGAAGCCCTCGCCGACCTGGACGACTGGGAGGTGTGCGCATGAGGCCCCTGCCTGCCCAGTACCTGACGCCGGAAGACCTCGTGGTCCTGCTGCGCCTGCCCAGCGTCGACACGGTGTATCAGTGGCGACGCAAGGGCACCGGGCCCCGCGGCTTCCGTGTCGGCCGTCACCTCCGCTTCGACCCCGAGGACGTGCGCGCCTGGGTTGAGTCCCTGATGGAAGGGGCCGCCTGATGGCCGGGCACATCCAAGACCGCTGGTACAAGACCGAGGCTGGGCCGGGCGGCAAGGCCCGCAAGGTCAAGACCGACCGGTACGGCGTCGGCCTGCGCTACCGGGCGCGGTACGTCGCGCCGGACGGTACCGAGAAGTCCAAGAGTTTCCCCGACCGGAAGAAGCGCGAGGCTGAGCGGTGGCTTGCCAACATCGAGGCCGACATGTCGCGCGGCCACTACATCGACCCTACGGCCGGAAAGATCACGTTCAGGAAGTACGCCGAAGACTGGTTGGCCTCACAGACGACCGACCCGGCAACCCGCGTCGCGGTCGAGAGTCGCCTACGGCTTCACGCCTTCCCGCACCTTGGCAGTCGGCCACTGGCTTCCTTCCAGCCGTCGCATATCCGGGCCTGGGCTCGGCTCCTGGAGGACACCGGGTCCGCCAGCTCGTACCGGCGTGTGATCTTCGGGAACGTCTCGGCCGTGCTGTCGGCCGCCGTGGATGACGGATACCTGGCCCGTAACCCGTGCCGTGCTGGCTCCGTCCGGCCGCCCAAGCCGTCCCCCGGACGGGTCACGCCCTGGTCGCCTGATCGCGTCTTCGCGGTCCGAGCCGGGATGCCTGATCGGCTTCGAGCCATGGTCGACGTTGGCGCGGGCTGCGGCCTCCGCCAAGGTGAGATCTTCGGGCTCGCTGTGGATGACGTAGATCCGCTGGCCGGTGTGCTGCACGTCACGCAACAGGTAAAGCTCGTCAACGGTCACCTGATCTTCGCGCCACCCAAGAACAACAAGCTCCGTGATGTCCCTCTCCCGGACTCGGTGTCGGCCGTGCTCGCCACGCACATGACGGCTGTCCCGCCGATCGAGGTCACGTTGCCCTGGCTGCGCTCGGACGGCCCGCCGGTGACCAGGCTCCTGTACTTCACCACTCAGGACGGCTCGGCGCTCCGCCGGAACGACTTCAACGCCCACGTCTGGAAGCCCGCTCTGGCTGCGGCCGATGTGATCCCGGTTCCTGGTCCTGGTGAGCGGTACAAGGAAGCCCGCGAGGATGGCATGCACGCCCTGAGGCACTTCTATGCCTCGGTCCTCTTGGACGCCGGGGAGAGCATCAAGGCTGTGAGCGCCTACCTCGGCCACGCCGACCCTGGGTTCACCCTCCGGACGTACACGCACCTGATGCCGACCAGCGAGACCCGGACCCGGAAGGCCGTGGATGCGGTCTACCACAAGGCCCGGAGGCGACCGACGGCCCAGTGACGGCCCCCTGGACGCGAGAGAGCCCCTGCCTAACGGGAAACCGCTGGTCAGGGGCTCTTTCGGATGATCGTTGACCTAGTTCTTCTGGATCTGGTCGAAGGACAGCTCGACCGGCGTCTCGCGGCCGAAGATCTCCACCAGGCCCTTGACCTTCTTCGAGTCCGGGTTGATCTCGTTGATGGTGGCCTGGAGCGTGGCGAACGGGCCGTCGGTGACGGTGACCGAGTCGCCGACCTCGAAGTCCAGCACCTGGACCTCGACCTTGCGCTGCGGAGCGGGCTTGCCCTCGGCCTCGGCGGCCTCACGGGCTGCCTTCTCCTCGGCCTCCGGTGCGAGCATCTTGACGATCTCGTCCAGGGTCAGCGGGTACGGGTCGTAGGCGTTGCCGACGAAGCCGGTGACACCCGGCGTGTTGCGGACGACGCCCCAGGACTCGTTGGTCAGGTCCATGCGGACCAGGACATAACCCGGCAGCTTGTTCTGCTTGATCGTCTTGCGGTCGCCGTTCTTGATCTGGACGACCTCCTCCTGCGGCACCTCGGCCTGGAAGATGTAGTCCTCGACGTTCAGCGAGACGGCGCGCTGCTCCAGGTTGGTCTTCACGCGGTTCTCGTAGCCGGCGTAGGTGTGGATGACGTACCACTCGCCGGGCAGGGTGCGCAGTTCCTCGCGCAGCGCCGCGACGGGGTCGACGGGCTCCGCGGGCTCCTCCTCGGCGGCCTCGCCCTCGGCATCCTCGGCGGCCTCGGCGGCCTCGTCTTCGTTCACGACCTGCAGGGCGGCCTCCTCGGCCGGCTCCCCCGCCTCGGCCTCGGCAGCCTCGAACTCGTCCTGCTCGTCCGCGCCCTCGACGATGTCGAGCTCGTCGTCCACCGCCTCGGCGGCATTCCCGCGAGGCTCAATGGCGTCGTTCAGGTTCGGGTCAGACACGATGGCTGCTTCTTCCTGGATACATAGAGGTGGAACATGCGAAAACGGGCGCCGGTACCACGGCGCCCTTCGCTCTTGGCTCAGCCGAAGACGTACTTGGCCGCGTGGTTGAGCCCATAGTCAATCACGGTCACCAGCGCGATCATGATGGCGACGAAGAAGATCACCACGGTCGTGTACGAGGTCAGCTGGTTACGCGTCGGCCAGACGACCTTACGGAGTTCCGCGACGATCTGGCGGTAGAAGGTCGCCAGCCGCTTCAGCGGGCCCTTCTTGGCGCGCTTGCCACCCTTACGGGTCTTCTTCTTGGACTCCGGTACCTCGTCCTGGGCATCAGGAGTGTCGATGGAGCCCACGGCGTCCGTCATTCGTCCTCACCTGATCCCGGGTCGTGGCCGTGCCGCGCCCGGTTCTGAGCCGCACGGCGGTGCAATGCTGTACGTACATGCGCACACATCCTGGCGGTGTGTGTAGCAGGGCCGGAGGGACTTGAACCCCCAACCGCTGGTTTTGGAGACCAGTGCTCTACCAATTGAGCTACGACCCTTTGATGTCCCCCAACGTACCGCATCCGACCGAGTGCTCGGTGTGCACCGGCTCGAAGGCGGCCCCCGAAGGCCAACGAGGTGAGAGTGTACGTGGTCCCGGGCCCGGCGTCGAACAGTAAGTACCCGCCGGCGCCCGCAAGACGCAAGATCGTCCTGGCCGGTGGCCGAATCCGGACGCGTGTTCACGGGTCGGCCCCTTGCCGTTCAGTCTGTGAAACCCGCGTGCCGGGGACATTTCCGGTCTGAAACGATGGCTCCATGAGCGCTGCAACCCCTCCCACCGAGCGCCGGGTCTCCGCCCGAGTCGGCGCGATCTCCGAGTCCGCCACCCTCGCCGTGGACGCCAAGGCCAAGGCCCTCAAGGCCGCCGGGCGTCCGGTGATCGGCTTCGGCGCCGGCGAACCCGACTTCCCGACGCCCGGCTACATCGTCGAAGCTGCGATCGAGGCATGCAAGAACCCGAAGTACCACCGGTACACCCCGGCGGGCGGCCTGCCCGAGCTGAAGGCCGCGATCGCCGCGAAGACGCTGCGCGACTCGAACTACGAGGTCGACCCGTCGCAGATCCTGGTCACCAACGGCGGCAAGCAGGCCATCTACGAGGCGTTCGCCGCGATCCTCGACCCGGGCGACGAGGTCATCGTCCCGGCGCCGTACTGGACGACGTACCCGGAGTCGATCCGTCTCGCCGGCGGTGTCCCGGTGGAGGTCGTGGCGGACGAGACCACCGGCTACCGGGTGAGCGTGGAGCAGCTGGAGGCGGCGCGCACGGACAGGACGAAGGTCGTCCTCTTCGTCTCGCCCTCCAACCCGACCGGCGCGGTCTACAGCGAGCCGGAGGCCGAGGCGATCGGCCGCTGGGCCGTCGAGCACGGCCTGTGGGTGCTGACGGACGAGATCTACGAGCACCTGGTGTACGGCGACGCGACGTTCACCTCGCTGCCCGCGATCCTGCCGGAGCTGCGTGACAAGTGCATCGTCGTCAACGGCGTCGCGAAGACGTACGCGATGACCGGCTGGCGCGTGGGCTGGCTCATCGGCCCGAAGGACGTGGTCAAGGCCGCCACGAACCTCCAGTCGCACGCCACGTCGAACGTGTCGAACGTCGCGCAGGCCGCGGCCCTCGCCGCGGTCTCCGGCGACCTGAAGGCCGTCGCGGAGATGCGCGAGGCGTTCGACCGGCGGCGCCGGACGATCGTGCGGATGCTGGACGAGATCGACGGCGTGGTCTGCCCGGAGCCGGAGGGCGCGTTCTACGCGTACCCGTCGGTGAAGGCGCTGATCGGCAAGGAGATCCGGGGCAGGCGCCCGCAGAGCTCCGTGGAGCTGGCCGCGCTGATCCTGGAGGAGGCCGAGGTCGCGGTCGTCCCGGGTGAGGCGTTCGGCACCCCGGGCTATCTGCGGCTGTCCTACGCCCTCGGTGACGAGGACCTGATCGAGGGCGTGAGCCGGATCCAGAAGCTGCTGGCGGAGGCCAGGGACTGAACCCGCTCACGGCGAGCGGGCCTGCGGGCCGTCTCCTTCGGGAGGCGGCCCGCTTCTGTGTGCGGGCAAGACCACGAACGGGGAAACGGCTACCGGGACGCGGGCGAGGTGCGGCAGGATCCTCCAATGGAGCGTGTACGTGATGTCTCTGACCTGCCGAAGGCCCATCTCCACCTGCACTTCACCGGCTCGATGCGGCCCAGCACCCTGCTGGAGCTGGCCGACAAGCACGGCGTGCGCCTGCCGGAGGCGCTGACCGACGCCCTGACCAGCGGGGAACCGCCGCGGTTGCGGGCCACGGACGAGCGGGGCTGGTTCCGCTTCCAGCGGCTGTACGACGCGGCACGCTCCTGCCTGAGGGAACCGGAGGACATCCAGCGCCTGGTCCGCGAGGCGGCGGAGGAGGACCTGAAGGACGGCTCCGGGTGGCTGGAGATCCAGGTCGACCCGACGTCGTACGCACCGCGCCTCGGCGGTCTGATCCCGGCCCTGGAGATCATCCTGGACGCGGTGGACACGGCCTCGCGGGAGACCGGTCTTGGCATGCGCGTGCTGGTGGCCGCCAACCGCATGAAGCACCCGCTGGACGCCCGCACCCTGGCCCGGCTCGCGGTGCGCTACGCGGACCGTGGCGTGGTCGGCTTCGGCCTGTCGAACGACGAACGCCGGGGCATGGCACGGGACTTCGACCGCGCGTTCCACATCGCGCGCGAGGGCGGCCTGCTGTCGGCCCCGCACGGCGGCGAGCTGACCGGCCCGTCCTCGGTCCGCGACTGCCTGGACGACCTGCACGCGAACCGGGTCGGCCACGGGGTGCGCGCGGCGGAGGACCCGCGCCTGCTCAAGCGGCTCGCGGACCGGCAGGTGACCTGCGAGGTGTGCCCCGCCTCGAACGTGGCGCTTGGCGTGTACGAGAAGCCGGAGGACGTCCCGCTGCGCACGTTCTTCGAGGCGGGGGTGCCGATGGCGCTGGGAGCCGACGATCCGCTGCTGTTCGGCTCGCGCCTGGCCGCCCAGTACCGGCTGGCCCGGGAGCACCACGGCTTCACGGACGCGGAACTGGCGGAGCTGGCCCGGCAGTCGGTCAGGGCATCGGCCGCACCACCGGAGCTACGGGCGAAGCTGCTGTCCGGAATCAACGACTGGCTCACCCACCCAACCCCCTGAGGCTGGGGACGGGGGAGCCCCCCACAGGGGCGCGGGGAACTACGCGCCCAGCCCCAGCACACCACCGCCCCACAGGGGCGCGGGGAACTGCGCAAACACCCCCACCCCACCCGCACCCAACCCACAACCCCAACCCACCCATGGGGGCGCGGGGAACTGCGCGAACAACCCCACCCCACCCGCACCCGACCCACAACCCCAACCCACCCACAGGGGCGCGGGGAACTGCGCAAACGCCCCAACACCGGCCACCCACCAAACCGGCCAAACCAGCGGAGCTAAGGGCGGAGCTACAGGGTGACGCCGACCGTCACCGGCTCATTGACCAAGGTGATCCCGAAGGCCGCGCGGACCCCGGCCACGACCTCACGGGCCAGCGCGAGCAGATCCTCCGTGGTGGCCCCACCCCGGTTGGTGAGGGCGAGGGTGTGCTTGGTGGAGATGCGCGCGGGCCCGCTGCCGTACCCCTTGGTGAAGCCCGCCTTGTCGATCAGCCAGGCCGCGGAGGTCTTGGTGCGGCCCTCGCCCGCGGGGTACGCGGGCGGCTCGGCACCGTCCCCGAGCCGTTCCCGTACGCGCGCGTGGAACGCGGCGAACTCCGCGTCCGTGAGGACCGGGTTGGTGAAGAAGGACCCCGCCGACCAGGTGTCGTGGTCCTCGGGGTCGAGCACCATGCCCTTACCCGCGCGCAGCTTCAGAACGGTTTCGCGCGCGGCGGCCAGCGGCACCCGGTCGCCGGTCCGCACGCCGAGCGCCCGGGCCGTCTCGGCGTATCTGAGGGGTGCCGACAGCCCCTCCGCGTCCTCCAGTGCGAAGCGGACCCGCAGCACGACGTACCGCTCCGGATCGGCCTTGAAGCGGCTGTGCCGGTACGAGAACGCGCACTCGGCGTTGGTGAGCGTGACCGTCTCCCGGGCCCTGCGGTCGTAGGCGATCACCTCGGTGATGGTGGAGGAGACCTCCTGGCCGTACGCCCCGACGTTCTGGATGGGTGTCGCGCCCGCGGAGCCGGGGATGCCGGCAAGGCACTCGACGCCCGCGAGTCCGGCCTCGACGGTACGGGCGACGGCGTCGGTCCACACTTCGCCGGCCGCCAGTTCCAGGCGCGTGCCGTCCAGTTCGACCCCGCGGGTGGCGATGCGCAGCGCGGTGCCGTCGAAGCCCTTGTCGCCGATGACCAGGTTCGATCCGCCGCCGATCAGCAGCAGGGGGACACCGCTGTCGTCGGCCTCGCGGACGGCGGCGACGACCTCGGCGTCGGTGGCGGCGGTGACCAGCCGGGCGGCGGGTCCGCCCAGCCGGAACGTGGTCAGCGGGGCGAGCGGGGCGTCGTGGAGTTCCTGCACGCGCCCAAGACTACGAGACGGCACCGACATCCCCGGTCGGCCGGCAGGTACGCGCGCGTACGGCCCAGCCGGGGAGGGCGGGGCCGTACGCGCGCGTGCCGGTCGGGCGTTCAGCGGGCGGCGGCCTCCAGTGCCGGCTCCGGTTCGGCGTGGGTCACGAGCGGGCCGGGGGTGCGGCGGGCCGGGATCAGCAGGGCGGCGATCCCGGCGAGCGCCACCGTCGCGGCGCCGGTCACCAGGGCGGGCCGCAGGCCGTCGACGAAGGACTGCGCGGACTCGTAGCCGCCCTGCGCCGCGAAGATCGACGACATGACCGCGATGCCGAGCGCGCCGCCCACCTCGCGCAGGGCGTTGTTGGCGCCGGACGCGATGCCCTGCTCGGACACCCGGACGCTGGACATCACCAGGTTGGCGGCCGGGGCGAAGTACAGGGCCATGCCGATACCGCTGACGATCAGGCCGGGCAGTTGCGCTGCGTACGAGACGTCGGCAGTGACCACGGAGGCCAGATAGCCGAGCCCGGCGGCCTGGAGGAACAGGCCGGCCGCGACGACCGGACGGCCGCCGATGCGGTCGGAGAGCATCCCGGCGACCGGCGCGACCAGCATCGGCATGCCGGTCCACGGCAGCATCCTGACGCCCGCCTCGGTCGGCGAGTAGCCGAGCACGCCCTGCATGTACTGGCTGAGCAGGAAGATCGAGCCGAACATCCCGAGGAACATGAGAAGGCTGGCCGCGTTGATCCCGGCGAAGGCGCGGGAGCGGAAGAGCCGCATCGGGAGCATGGGGTTGCGGGCGCGGGAGCCGTGGACGACGAAGGCGATCAGCAGCGCGCCGCCCGCGAGCAGGCCGGTGAGGACGACGGAGTCGGTCCAGCCGTCGGCGGGGCCGCGGACCAGCCCGTAGACGATCCCGAAGAGTCCGCCGCTGGCGAGCAGGGTGCCGGGGATGTCCAGCGGGGCGCCGGTGCCGTGGGACTCGGCGAGGCGGAGCCGGGCGAGCGGCAGCAGGACGAGGCCGAGCGGGACGTTCAACCAGAAGATCCAGTGCCAGGAGACGTGTTCGGTGAGGCTGCCGCCGATGAGCGGCCCGGAGGCCACCGCGAGTCCGTTGACGGCGCCCCAGATCCCGTACGCCATGCCGCGCTTGGCGGCGGGCACGGCCGCCGTCAGCAAGGTGAGCGTCAGGGGCATCATCACCGCCGCGCCGAGGCCCTGCACCGCGCGGGCCGCGATCAGCGAATCGATGCCGGGCGCCATGGCCGCGGCGGCGGAGGCGCCGGTGAAGACCGTGAGCCCGGCGAGGAAGAGCCGGCGCCGGCCGAAGCGGTCGCCGAGCGCGGCGCCGAACATCAGCAGGACGGCGAAGGTGAGCGTGTAGGCGCTGACGGTCCATTCCAGGTCGTCCAGTGCCCCTCCCAGGTCCTCGCGGATGGAGGGCAGGGCGGTGGTCACTACGAGGTTGTCCAGGGACGCCATGAATCCGGCGACGCTGGTGATGACGAGGGCCCATATGACTCCCCCGCGCTGTGCCGTGCCCGGCGCGGTCTGCTGTGGCATCGCTCCCCCAGAGCATGATCGATGATTAGTTATGGATTACTAACTTTCACGGGCATGAGAAGGCGGCGGTGCGGGCCCGCCTCAGCCTCCCTGTTCGTCCGACGGCTCCCCGATCCGGGCGGACGGATACATCCCCTGCCAGACCCGGTGACCGGGCGGAAAGCCCATGGCCGCAAGGGTGTTGATGAGCATTCCGTAGGCCAGGAAGACCATCGTCTCGCCGTCGTCGGCCCCGAGCGGCAGATGCACGGTCTCCCACAGCCGCATCCAGCCGGCCCGCACGGCCTCGCCGAACTCATGGTCACCCTCCGCCTCGGCGGCGGCGACCGCGATGTAGGTCTGCATCTGCATCAGAAGCCGCTCGGGCTGCTCCTGGATCAGCCGCGTATACGCCCGGGCCATGGCGTGGACGGCCTCTTCGCCCTCGAAGCCCTCACCCGCCTCCCCCAGGACCCGGCGCACGTCGTCGACGCAGCGCAGCGATGCGGCGACGAAGATGGCCTTCTTGCCCGGGAAGAGCCGGAAGAGATACGGCTGCGAGACCCCCACCCGCTTGGCGATCGCCTCGGTCGAGGTGCCGTAGTAGCCCCTCTGTGAAAACTCCGCGATCGCCGCACGAATGATGACCTCACGCCGCTCGTCCGCGCTCATCCTGACCATGCGGATAAGTTAGTACTCAATCACTAACTACGTCAAGCGGTCCCGTGCGCCATGGACAGGCGCGCACCGAAGCCGGCGCGCGTCGTGCCGCGGTTGGACGCCGTGTTCGGCGAGGGTGCAGCCGAGGGGCGCCCTCCCCGTCGGGATCCGTCAGGACCCGGCAGGACACCCCTTGCCTCGCCGCCGCGCCGAGCCCGGCCGTGCGGCCGCGCCGATGTCGGCCGTCGAGACCGGCCGTGCGACCGCGCCGAGGCCGGCCGTGCGGGGCTCAGGCCAGCCGTACGAGGGCCCGGGACATGCCCAGCACCTTCTGGCCGCCGCTCGTGGCCGTCAGGTCCACCCGCACCGTGTTGTCGTCGAGCTTGGCCGCGACCTTGCCGCCGACCTCGATCACGGCGCCCTCGTCGTCGTTCGGGACGACGACGGGCTTGGTGAAGCGGACGCCGTACTCGACGACCGCGCCCGGGTCCCCGGTCCAGTCGGTGACCACCCGGATCGCCTCGGCCATGGTGAACATGCCGTGCGCGATGACGTCCGGCAGCCCCACCTCCTTGGCGAACTTCTCGTTCCAGTGGATCGGGTTGAAGTCCCCGGAGGCGCCCGCATAGCGCACGAGCGTGGCGCGGGTCACCGGAAAGGTCTGCGCCGGCAGCTCGGTGCCGACCTCCACGTCGTCGTAAGTGATCTTCGCCGTCATCTCTCAGCCCTCCCCGGCCGCGCGCGCCACCAGCTTGGTCCAGGCCGTCACAACGTGCTCGCCCGCCTCGTCGTGGACCTCACCCCGGATGTCCAGGATGTCGTTTCCGGCCAGCGACTTGACGGCCTCGATGGTCGAGGTGACCTGGAGCCGGTCGCCCGCGCGCACCGGGCGCGTGTACGCGAACCTCTGGTCGCCGTGCACCACCCTGCTGTAGTCGAGGCCGAGCTGCGGGTCCTCGATGACCTGCCCCGCGGCCCGGAAGGTGATCGAGAAGACGAAGGTCGGGGGCGCGATCACATCGGGGTGACCGAGCGCCTTGGCGGCCTCCTGGTCCCGGTACGCCGGATGGGTGTCCCCGACCGCCTCGGCGAACTCGCGGATCTTCTCCCGGCCCACCTCGTAGGGCTCGGTGGGCGGGTAGCTCCGCCCCACGAAGGACTGGTCGAGCGGCATGGCCCGGCACCTCCTGATGTCAGCTGTGATGGTCCACAAGGTAGCTGGATTCCAGCCGGTGGAAACGACGCGAGGCCGCCCCCTGACTGCGGGGGCGGCCTCGCGTACGAGCCTTGATGATCAGCGCGTCTCGCGGTGCGCGGTGTGCGCGTTGCAACGCGGGCAGTGCTTCTTCATCTCAAGTCGGTCCGGGTTGTTACGCCGGTTCTTCTTGGTGATGTAGTTCCGCTCCTTGCACTCCACGCAGGCCAGCGTGATCTTCGGGCGGACGTCGGTGGCAGCCACGTGAGTGCTCCTATGACGAACGGGTGGACTGGTTTCAACGCAAGAAAGAGTAGCCGATCGAAGGACCGACCCCGCAATCGGCTACTGTCAGTAGCGGTGACCGGACTTGAACCGGTGACACAGCGATTATGAGCCGCTTGCTCTACCGACTGAGCTACACCGCTTTGATGAGATCGGGACCCGCCTTACGACGGGAACCTCTCACACCAGAGCCCCAAAACGGAATCGAACCGTTGACCTTCTCCTTACCATGGAGACGCTCTGCCGACTGAGCTATTGGGGCGAGCGATGAAGACATTACACGCTCGGCAGCCGTTCACCCAAATCCGTTTCGTACCCCATGCCCAGGCGTCGACGCCCCGTGTCCCGGCGGCCTCGCGAGCCCCTTTGAAGGTCTGTGCACGCGCGTTTGAAGGTCTGTGCACGCGCGCGTGACGGTTGCGGTGACGCCCCTCCATGCCACGCGGTCGGCGTGGGCGAGATCCCCGAAGACCTCAGTGGCCCGGCCGGAGCCGCGGCCGTCGAAAGCGAGGAACCGGCGGGTGGGAGCGGCTATCGCGCGGTCCGCGGCGGCGCGGCGGTGGTCGCCGTGGGCGGCGGCCATGCGGGCGGCCTGCGCGGCGGCGGCCCGGTTCGCCGCGTACGCCTCGGACAGCGTCCGCGCCTTCGGCGGGGCGAGCGAGGCGGGGACGGCGGGCGCGAGGCAGGGACGGCAGCCGCGAGGCAGGGACCGGTGCGGGGACCGCCGGTCGGGCGGCGGCGGAGAGCGGGACCACCACGGCGGCGGTGATCAGCGCGGCGAGCAGGGGCGCTCGGGACCACGCGCGCGTAGCGCTCCGGACGGGCCACGCCGGTACGACTATTGCGCTCCTCCCCGCCCTATGCGGCCCGCCACCCTAGGCTCGACTCACTCTGCGTGATCATGAGTTCCCCTCGGTCCGCGCGCCCCGCCCGCAAGCCCCACGCCCCGAAGAGCCGCAAGCCCCCATCTCTTGGACCCCGATGCCCGACAGCCGGCCGCAGCCACCCCCACCGTCGTCGAACCCCCAAGGCTCCCCGGGCCGGTCCGACGGGACCCTCGTGCTGTGCGGGGCGCGGCTCACCGACGGCCGCACCGTGGACGTGCGGCTCGGCGGCGGGCGCATCGAGGCGGTCGGCACGGCCGGCAGCCTGGCACCGGGGCCGGCCCGCTCCGGTTCCCGCGTCGACCTCAGCGGCTATCTGCTCCTTCCGGCCCCTGCGGAGGCGCACGCCCACGCCGACACCGCGCTCTCCGCCGACCGCGGCGGCCCCGTCCCGTACGACGCGGAGGACGTCCAGCGCCGCACGACGGAGGCCGCCCTGCTGCACCTCGCACACGGGGCGACGGCCATGCGCGCGCACGTGCGCGTGGGCGACGTCCGGGGGCTCGGCCCTCTCGACGCCGTCCTTCAGGCGCGGCGTTCACTGCGCGGGCTCGCGGAACTGACCACGGTGGCCGTGCCGCGGCTGCTGACCGGGGCGGCCGGCGCCGACGGGCTGGCGATCCTGCGCGACGCGCTGAAGATGGGCGCTTGTGTGGTGGGCGGCTGCCCCGACCTGGACCCCGATCCGACGGGCTATGTCGAAGCGGTCCTGGAGGTCGCCTCCGAGCACGGCTGCCCCGTCGACCTGCACACGGACGCCGCCGACCCGGCCCGGCTCGCCCGGCTCGCGGCGATGGCGGGCGGGTTGCGGCCGGGCGTGACCCTCGGTCCGTGCGGTGGCCTGTCCCGGCTGCCGGCCGAGTCGGCCGCCCGCGTCGCGGACCGGCTGGCGGCGGCCGGGGTGGCCGTGGTGTGCCTGCCGCAGGGCGGCTGCGGCGGCGTCGAGCGGCGGGGTACGGCTCCGGTACGGCTGCTGCGTGCCGCCGGGGTGCGGGTGGCGGCCGGGAGCGGTGCCCTGCGGGACGTGTCCAACCCGGTCGGCCGCGGCGACCCCCTGGAGGCCGCCTATCTGCTGGCCTCGGGCCATGGGCTGCGCCCGGAGGAGGCGTACGGCGCCGTGAGCGTCACGGCCCGCGCCGTCCTCGGCCTTCCCGAGGTCCGTGTGGAGGCCGGCTTCCCCGCCGAACTGCTCGCCGTACGCGGTCAGCATCTGGCCGGCGCGCTCTCCCTCGGGTACAGCCGGATCGTGGTGCACCGGGGGCGCGTCGTGGCCCGCACCAGCGCGGTTCGCGAGTACGGCGACTCGGCGGTCGCCGCGGAACTGGGGCTGCCGCGCCAGGGCCGGGGCGAGGTGTCATGAGGGGGCGCGAGCCGGAAAACGGGGTGGAGTGAGGTGCAGGGGAGCGCGCGATACGGGCTCGCGCGCGGGGCGCTCGCCGCGAGGAGACCGGCGGCCGACAGGGGGTGCGCGCCGGGCCGGGAGTGAGCTGTGTGCTCGGCGCGGGAACGGGGCCGAACTCATGCGGCGGATGCGGCCCTTCGGGCGTACGGTCGGAAACATGCGCATTGTCATTGCAGGTGGTCATGGTCAGATCGCGCTGCGGCTGGAGCGGCTCCTCTCGGCCCGCGGGGACGAGGTCGCGGGGATCATCCGCAAGGCCGAGCAGGAAGGCGATCTGCGAGAAGCCGGTGCCGAACCGGTCGTCCTCGACCTGGAGTCGGCCTCGGTCGAGGAGGTCGCGGAGCGGTTGCGGGGTGCGGACGCCGCCGTTTTCGCGGCGGGCGCAGGACCGGGCAGCGGGGCGGCCCGCAAGGAGACGGTGGACAAGGGCGCGGCGGTGCTGTTCGCGAGCGCGGCCGTCCAGGCGGGCGTGCGTCGCTTCCTGATCGTCTCCTCGATGGGCGCGGACCCGGCGCACGAGGGGGACGAGGTCTTCGACGCGTACCTGCGCGCCAAGGGCGCGGCCGACGCGTACGTGGCCGGCCTGGACGCACTGGACTGGACGATCCTGCGCCCCGGCAGACTGACGGACGACCGGGGCACCGGCCTGGTACGTCTGGAGGCGCACACCGGGCGCGGCTCTGTCCCGCGCGCCGACGTGGCCGCCGTACTCGCGGAGCTGGTGGAGAGCCCGGCGACGGCCGGTCTGACGCTGGAGCTGATCGGCGGGTCGACGCCGGTGTCGGTCGCGGTGAAGTCGGTGGCGGGGAACTGAGGCCGCCCGCGGCCCGTTGGACCCTTTGACCGGCAGGACCCGCAGACCTCGCGGGGACCGGTCGGTGTCCTCCAGCGGAATCCATCAGAAGAGGGGCAACTGCCCGGGGAAGTCCGGTACGGCGTACCCGTCCAACGCCGGCTGGCTCGCGTCCAGTTGTGCCTGTCGCCGGGAGCCGGCGCACGAGACGAGTTCGCCGCTCTCGCGCGCGCCGGGCGGGTCGTGCCGCGCGAAGCGTCCCGCGACGACGGCGATGTCACGACGGCACACCGGGCAGGTTCTACGACGGGAGGCCATGGAGCCAGTGTCCTCCATGCCCTCGCGAACCCGGCCGCGCGCGGGCAGCGCCGTGGCGAGCCCACGGGGCCCCACGGGGGTCGGTGTCAGCCGGTGCGGTTCTCCGCGCTGACCATCCAGGCGTGCTTCTCCAGGGAGTCGATGATCGCGTGCAGCAGATCGGCGGTGGAGGGGTCCTCGTTGTCGACCTGGTCGTGATAGGTACGTACCGTGTCGACGGTGGCCCGCAGGCGCGCGGTGACAAGATCCACGACGGCGCTCACGCTCACCTGACCCTCCGGGAACGCGGGGAGTGTGGTGTTCGCAGCGACGGTGTCGGAGCGGCCGTCCGGCCAGTGGTCGAGAGCACGCATGCGTTCGGCGATGACATCGGCCGACTCCCGGGCGTCGTCGACGATTTGGTCGAGTTGCAGGTGCAGGTCACGGAAGTTGTGGCCGACCACGTTCCAGTGGGCCTGCTTCCCCTGGATGTGCAGTTCGACGAGATCCGCCAGGATCTGTTGCAACGCCCGGGCCATCTGCGGTGAGGCCGTGAAGCCGCTGACATCGGCCTCCGAACGCCGGGAGCCCACAGAGGAAGCGGTCATGGCATGTCTCCTTTTGGCAGCAGTGCACAGCAACACCCCGGAACGGGTGGCCCGTCTCCCTACGTGATCAAGGCTACGTAGGTCCCCCACCACCGCCACCGCGCCTGATCCGCTCGGGCGACGTCCGAACCCCGCGGTCGCTCCGCAACGACGGCAACCAGGCCCTGTTGGCACGGCTGAGCCCTTTATGATCTTCATCACGACACCGGGCCCACCCGGAGCCGCGCCCTCCACGACGGGAAGGCGCACGAGCGCCGGGCCCTCCGCCAGGCCATGCCAGGGCGCATGCCGTGACCACACGACGAAGGGCCCGTGACCTGTCCTCTGACAGGTCACGGGCCCTTCGTTCCCGTGTGGCGGCGCCAGGATTCGAACCTGGGAAGGCTGAGCCGGCAGATTTACAGCGGGCTCCGTTCACCGGCTGCGACCTGGGGTTTCCCCGGAACGTGTCGCCGTCGGGGGACACCTGGGGGAAACGGCCCCTGATTCGCTCCGCCTTCCGGCCTGAGTCGAGACCTATGGGCGCGACCAGCCGACGTGCCACGATTGGGCAGAAGCCCGAGGAGCGATGAAGGGGAGGCCACGTGCCGCAGGCCAGTCCGCGAGATACGTACTTGCAGGTCGCGGAAGTGGTGAAGGCCCAGATCAAGTCGGATGCGCGGATGACGCACCTTCCGCCCGCCGCCGACCTCATGCGGGATCACGACGTCTCGCGCGGGGTGGTGCTTCGCGCGTTCAAGGCGTTGGAGAAGGACGGTGTTGCCGAACCGGTACGGGGCGGACGGTGGCGCGTCGTACGTGAGGGTGAGCAAGTCGACCGACGGCCGTTGGACGAACGCATCGCCGATCTCATCCCCGCCGAGGGGTTCAAGGCGGGTGAAGCCTTCTTGAGCGCGTCAGACCTGATGGGCAGGTTCGGAGTCTCCCGCCCCACCGTGACCAAGGCACTGGACAGGCTGGAGGCCGCCGGCGTGCTGGCGAGTGCAGGACAGGGCAAGGTGCGGACGGTCCGTGCCGTGCCGAATCGAGAGGAGCGTTCCTAGCTTGTCGGAACTGACGGAGTGGGCCTACCCCCTCGCTGAGTCCCTGCTCGCCGAGCCGCTACCGAGGCGGTGGCAGCACTCATTGGGCGTCGCCGAACGGGCGCGGTCCGTCGCACTGGTCCTCGGGGATGATGCCGAGTTGCTGGAGGCTGCGGCCGTCCTGCATGACATCGGCTACTCGCCGGATCTCGCGAAGACGGGGTTTCACCCGCTCGATGGGGCCCGCTACCTCCGTGACGTAGCGCAGGCCGACGAACGAGTCGTGAACCTGGTTGCCCACCATTCCTGTGCGTGGATGGAAGCAGAGGCCCGGGGCCTGCGTGAGGAGCTGGAGGGCGAGTTCCCGCGCGAGAGCGCGCACCTGAACGACGCTCTCTGCTACTGCGACATGAACACGACGCCGGATGGCACGCCGACGAACCCCGTGGACCGCGTCAACGAGATCGCCGGACGCTACGGGCCGGACAGCCTGATCGGAACGTTCATCCGCCGCGCTGAGCCGGAGATTCTCGCGTGCACCTCACGCGTGCTCGAACGGGTTGCCGCCGCCAAGCTTCAGCCGATGTAGGGAGTCGGCCGTATCCGGTCCATAGCGTGCTCAATCCGGAGCCGCATCGTGGGGTGGACGTCCAGCTTCGCCAGGTCCGCTGGGTCAACCCAGCGGACCTGTGTCGTCTCGTTGCTCGTACGCACCTCACCGCCGACCGGCCGCGCACGGAAGCAGATGCTGAACTGCTGCCGGATCTCGCCGTCGTCGTACTGCATCACGTGACCAGGGTCTGTGTAGATCCCGGACATGTCGACGACTTCGGCCTTGATGCCGGTCTCTTCCCAGACTTCGCGCACCACGGTGTCGCTGATGGACTCCCCCACGTCGTGCCCGCCGCCGGGCAGTGCCCAGCGTCCGTTGTCGGACCGCTGGATCATGAGCACCTGGCCCGCGTCGTTCTGGACGAACGCGACGACGGACGGCACGACCGAATTGGCCGGCGGGGCGTCGGGGTCGTGCAGGTAGTCGATACGTCCCATGGCTCATGCTCCTGTGATGTCGTGTTCAGTCACTGGCCTCGCGCCTTCCCAAGTCTGCTGAACGCTATTGGCGAAGGTGTCGAAAAGCCCGCCCCCGGGAAGTTTCCGCAGGTGAAGAACCGGAGCCAGGTAGGCGCCGATGCCGTACACATGCGTGTTGACGAGCATCTCGTCATCCGCACGGTAGATCGAGTTGTAGAGCACGGTGTCGTGTAGCCGGAAGGCGATCTCAGGATGGCTGGTGAACAGAGGGCGATAGTTCACCAGCGCGTTTCGGATCTTGCCATCCATGATGCGGTGGCCTTCGTCGATCCCGCGCCGGATGACGGCCTCGCATGCAGGATCGCCCATCAGGACGCGAATGGCGACGCTCTGCGATTTCGCCTTGAGGACTGACAGAAAGCGCGGGTCCTCCGCCAGGCCGATGCCCGCGTACACAAGGATGTCGATGCGCTCAGTAGCACGCTCGCACATCTCGCGCCACAGGTCGGACGGCACCGTGTGCCGGTGCGGGTAGACCGTGGCAATCTCCGCTTTGGTCAGATCCGTTGCGGTGTCGACGGCCCGACCGTCCTCCCACAGCGTCGTGACGTCGACCTTGAGCACTGCGGCCGTCGCGTACTGGTGGCGCCGGTACGGCACTTTGCCCTGCGTGATCCAGCGTTCGATGGTCTTCGGGTTGACGTCGATCGCTTCGGCCAAGCCCTGAATCGTCATGTTCTGGGCCAACAGGGCCGACCGCAAACGCTCGTTGGACATCTGCACCCCCCGAGGGACGTCTAGGGACTTCTTGACGGTAGCCAGAACTCCCCGAGCTGTCCATGTAGGGGGTGACCAACTCCCCTGACCTGCCGCGATTCTGATGGTGCGCCAAGAAGTCCCGGCACAAATCCAAGAGGTTCCGTCGCCGTACTTGACGGGGCCCTATGCAGTACCTGTAAAACAGGTACTTCATCCACTGAACGGAACAACTCGGCGGAAGCGGCTCATGCCGCACGTGCAGAGGGCGGGGACGCTGCAATCCCGCTAAAGGCCAGGTGGAACAGGGTTTCGGCCCGTACTGGCGAGGTGGCCCGGTGACCGCGAGCAACGGCCGGAGAGTGGGGACACGGTCCCCCTTGCAGTGCGTATCCCCTGTTCAGCGGTCTGAAGGAGTCTCAGTGAGTCGACGAAAGCGATGGGCGCGGCCGTGATCGACCGGCACGGCGGCGCCGTTTCATCCCCGGTCCGTAGGCACCTCGGAGTGCTGCGGACGACCGGTCACCTTCCACCGAATCGCGGCGGCTAGCGCCGCGCCGGTTGCTCGCCCCGCGCGTCCGGGCGCTCTGCGGAGCGGTCCCGTACGGGCGGGGTCGAGAGGAGCCGGAGCCCCGTGACAAGGCCCTGGGCACGGTGGCCGGCGTCGCCGCCCACCGTTCCGGCAACCTGGTCGACGTTCAGATGAACGGCCACACCCTGCGCCCGGTGCGCCCGACGGACATCGAGCTGGTCGCCCGCGGCTTCAAGCCGATGACCTCCGGTCGCGCGCTCGCCACGCTGCTGTTCCTCGTACTCGGCGTCGCCGCCGCCGTCGTCAACGGCCGCTACGTCAGCGACCTGGGCGCGAACTGGGCCACGGTCGTCTTCGTGTCCTTCACCTCGGTCACCACCGTCGCCGGGGGCCTGATCAACCTCTTCAACCGGCCCCGCCGGGTCCGGGTCTGACCTTTCCTTCCGCCGCAGGGCGGGCGCCGTCTCTCCAAAGCCTGCGCCCGCCCCGGCGGTCTTCCCGTCCCTCCACTGTCTGGAGACTTCCATGCGCACGTACATCGGCCGACAGCAGGCCATCTCTGCCGAGGACTTCGCGGAACTGGCGCTCGGCACCCCGGTTGAGCTGTGGCTCGGGGTCGAGGGCGAGACGGACGAAGAGCGCGCGGCCCGCGAGGACGCAGCGCGCGACATCCTCGCCGACGACCCCAACCTTCCCGACGACCTGATCCGCATCGCCGCGCAGGTCATCGAGGAGAACCCGGACCTGTTCGACGTCACGCCCCTTACCCGCCCCGCCCGGCGCCGCCGCGCGGCACGCAAGGGGGTGGCCGCATGACCACAACCCCCACCCCCGAGGCGCCCGCGTCCGGGGTGCCGCCGCTCACTCGCCCGGAGATGGGTCTTGCCGGAGTCGGCGCACTCGCCGCGGCCGGAGTCGGCGCACTCGGTCTGATCTCCTCCTTCGACGCCGTGTCCGCTGCCGCGCTGCGCTGGGGCTTCCACGCTCCGTGGATGCTGCCGGTCGGTATCGACGTGGCCATCCCGGTGTTCACCGTGGCCAACCTGCTGTTGATCCGGATGGACATGGCGCTTGCGTGGGTGCGGTTCGTGCCCTGGGCGCTCACGCTGGTCACCTGCGGACTGAACATCGCGGCCGGACAGGGCATGTGGGCCAAGGTCGCGCACGGCACCATGCCGCTGCTGTGGGTCGTGTTCTCCGAGATCGGCGCGCACATCTACGCCGTCCGGATCGGCGCGGCCACCGGTCGCCGCATGGAAAAGATCCGGTTTTCCCGCTGGCTGCTCGCCTTCCCCTCCACCTTCGCACTGTGGCGCCGCATGACGCTGTGGGAGATCACCTCCTACACGGAGGCGCTGGCGCGAGAGAAGGAACGGCAGTTGGCCCGTGCGGACCTGCGTGAGCGCTACGGCCGCGGTTGGCGCCGCAGCACCCCGCGGCGCGAGCGCGTGATGCTGCGCATGGGCGACCTGGCCCCCGCCGCTGAGCAGGAGACGCCTGTACCGCCCCCGGCAGAGACTCCGCCGCCGCCCCCGGTCGACGCCAAGCCGCGCCCGCGCCGCCGGGCTCCCGCCAAGAGCAAGGCCAAGGCTCAGCGCACCTTCGAGGACGCGCTGACCGAGGCGCGCACGGTCACCGCGACATGGGCGGACGCGGAGCTGACCGCGGACCGTCTGCGCACCACGCTGCACGTGTCGCAGGCCAACGCCCGCACGCTGCGCGACGCCCTCAAGAGCGAGCGGGCCGACGGCCGCGCGCTGCACTCCGTGGACGCTCCCGACGCCACGGCGTCCGGCGAGAACGCTGAGGGGGTGGCGGCGTGAACACGCTGGCCACGGTCCTGCTGTCCGTGCTGCCCATCGCCGCAGGCTGGGCGGTCCACGTGTGGTGGCTGCGAGGCTGCCTCAATACCGCCCGGCGTGACCCGCTCACCGGGTTACGCACCCGCGACGGCTTCACCCGCCGCGCCACGACCCTGCTCAAGGACCCGCGCGCGGTCGTCGTGCTCGCCGACGTCGACAAGTTCAAGCACATCAACGACACCTACGGGCATGCAGCCGGAGACGCGCTGTTGAAGGCGACCGCGGAACGGCTCGCCCACCACGTCGGCCGTACCGGGGTCGCCGGGCGGCTTGGGGGCGATGAGTTCGCCGCCGTGCTCATCGACGACCACGGCAGTGCGGCCGACATGCTCGCCGTGCTGCACGGCGTGCTCGCCCGGCCGGTTGCTGACCAGGACCCGGCCGTTCGTACCACGGTCTCTCTCGGTTGGGTGCGGGCCGCGGACTTCCCTGCAGATGACCTCTCCGGCTTGCTGCGGCGGGCGGATGAGGCGATGTACGCGGCCAAGCAAGCCCGTGCCGGAACCCGCCGCGCTGGGCTCGGCTGGCTGTTCGCCACCGTCACAGGGCGTCGTGCCGGACGCGCCGGCGCCCGCACCGATGCGCCCGCGGTGGGAGTGGCCGCCTGATGTCCGGGGCGCTCGGCAAGTGCTACGACCCGACCGGCGCGCGCCACGGCATCCCCACCTACCCGTGGCGCTATGCGCCCGACGGGCTCGCCACGCGCCGCCAACTCCGCGCCCGTGGCTTACGTCCGGGCGGGCAGCCGATCGCGGCTCAGGTGCTGCGTCCGCGCTACCGGCGCGGCCCCCTGGTCGCCTACCTCTACCGCGTCGACTTGGCCCGCCCCGTGCGGCCGATGACGCCGGGCAAGCGGGCCGCGCTCGCCAAGGCGAACCGGGCCCGCCGCACCTGCCCCGCCTGCCGACAGGACGCCGGATACGTCATCCCCATGTCGCTCGGCATGTGCGTGCCCTGCGCCTACCCCGAGGAACAGCGCGCCGCCTGAACACACCGCACCACCATCCGGCGGGGCCCGTCCGCTCACCTCCTACAGCGACGGACCGGCCCCGCCCTTCCTCCCCTTGGAAGGGACCTTCAGTGAAGCACCCCGACGACGACAACGAACTCTTCAACCGACTCGAAGCCGAGATGAACGCCGACTCCGGGGGCGAGGTAGTCGACCTCGACAAGGCCCGGTCGGCCCGTTCGGAGTCGGCCGACCCGACCGCCCGACCCGACGCCGACCCGTCGGCCGACTCCGAGACCGGTCGGTCGGCTAGCGAGTCGGGCGACCCGACCGCGCGCGTGATGGTCGACCTGCCGACCCCGACCGCCACCGGTCCGGGCTACCTCGGTCGGCTCGCGGGCGCGCGCCGCCGTGCGGTCGTTCCCGTGTGGCTCAAGTCCGTGGCGGAACTGCGGACCGCATCGGCGTGGGTGGCACGCCACTACGCCCACTCCGTCGGTTATCACGCGCTGCGCTCCCCGGTCTACGCCGTCCGCCTGACCCTGCAAGCCCCCACCGGGGCCGCGCGGTTCGTGGGCGGCACCCTGCGGTGGATGGCCGACCGCGAGGGCGAACCGGTCCGCCTCGCTGCGGTCCGGCGCGAGGACGCCGCGGAGTACCTGAAGCTGTCGCGGCAGCGTGACGGACGGGTCCGGCTGCGCACCCTCGTGACCGTGCTCGCGATGTTCATCGGGCTCGGTTCCGCGCTTGCCATCTACGTGCTCGCCCCCGACTGGCTTCAGGCCCTGTCGGTCGGCGCGGTCGTGATGGCGCTCGGGGCCGCCGGCCGCAAGGCGGATGACCCGGTCATCCACCGGGCGGTGGAGCTGCCCACGGCCGTCAAGCTCACGTCGGACATCGTGCTGCGTGCGCTCGGCTCGCTGGGCATCCCCGCCATCAACCAGGCGCAGGGCAAGGGCCGTGACGGATTCGAGTTCACCGCCCCGATCACCCGCGATGGCCCCGGCTGGCGCGCGGAGGGCAACCTCCCCTACGGCGTCACGGTCACGGACATCATCGAGCGGCGCGAGCGGCTCGCGTCCGGCCTGCGCCGCCCTCTCGGCTGTGTGTGGCCGGAGGCGGTGGCAGATGAGCACACCGGGCGCCTCGTGCTGTGGGTCGGCGACCAGGACATGAACCGGGCCACGCAGCCCAGTTGGCCGCTCATGAAGGGCGGACTGGTCGACCTGTTCAAGCCGGTCGACTTCTCCACCGACCAGCGCGGGCGCTGGGTGGGCCTGACGTTCATGTACATCGCGGCGATCATCGGCGCGATCCCGCGCATGGGCAAGACGTTCCTGTTGCGCCTGTTCGCGCTGATCGCGGCGTTGGACCCGCGGGCGGAGCTGCACACCTACGACCTCAAGGGCACGGGCGACCTTGACCCGGTCGGCGAGCACGTCTCCTACCGGCACCGTGCTGGGGAGGAAGACGAGGACATCGAGTACGCGATTGCCGACATGCGCGAGGTGCGCGGTGAACTGCGGCGCCGCGCGAAGGTGATCCGCTCGCTGCCGCGGGACATCTGCCCCGAGTCCAAGGTGACCAGCGAACTCGCCTCCAAGCCGAGCCTTGGACTGCACCCGATCGTCATCTGCGTGGATGAGTGCCAGGTGTGGTTCGAGCACGACAAGTACGGCAAGGAGTTCGAGGACATCTGCACCGACCTGGTCAAGCGGGGACCGGCCACCGGGATCGTGCTGATGCTGGCCACGCAGCGCCCCGACGCGAAGTCGCTGCCTACGGGCATCTCTGCGAACGCTGGTGTGCGGCTGTGCATGAAGGTCATGGGGCAGACCGAGAACGACATGGTGCTGGGCACCTCCTCCTACAAGCGGGGCGTGCGCGCGACCATGTTCGCCTGGGCTGACAAGGGCATTGCCTACTTCGTCGGCGACGGCTCGGACGCCCGGATCATCCGCAGCGTCTACGTGGACGCGCCCACCGCGGAGCGGATCGCGTTGCGGGCCCGCAAGGCACGCGAGGATGCCGGGACCCTGTCCGGCCATGCGCTGGGGCAGGAGCCGGAGCCTGCGGGCAGCGGCTACGACCTGCTCGCCGACATCCTCGCCGTCGTTCCCGCCGATGAGCCCAAGGTGTGGTCCGAGACCGTCGTCGCCCGGCTCGCCGACCTGCGCGAGGACGTCTACGACGGCTGGGACCCCGAGGGGCTCGCCGCCGCGCTCAAGCCGCACGGCGTCTCCACCATCCAGGTGGGCCGCCGGGTGAAGGGCAAGGTCGTCAACCGGCGCGGCATCGACCGCTCTCACATCGTCACGGCGATTGCGGAGCGTGACGGAAACCGGGACGCGGGCTGAGTGTCCGGGGCCGCTAGCGCTAGCGGCACACCCCGCTAACGTTAGCGGCCCCGCTAGCGCCCCAAACCCACTCTGATCAGGCCGCTAGCGGATAGCGGCCCACCTGCGGAAACCCCTGAAAACCGCCCCGGAGGGCCCCTCATGAGCCTTGCCCTGCTCGCTATCACCCTGATTCTCGGCGTCACGCTGTGTTACGTCGCTGTGTGTGCCGCCTCGCCGTTCGGCAACTGCCGGAAGTGCCGGGGCATGGGCCACGCCCTCAAGCACGACCGCAAGGGACGCCTCAAGCGCGGCAAGGACTGCCGCCGCTGCCACGCCACCGGCAAGCGCATACGCGTCGGCCGCTGGCTCTACAACCGCTGGGCCCGCATCTACCGCGCGGGCACCGACACCCCCTGACCGGAAGGCTCCTCATGGTCCTGAACATCTCCGCCGTCCTGCTGTTCGGCGCTGCGTCCGCCCTCGCCGTCAAGACCAAGTCCGCCGGGGGCGGCTCCGCCATCGTCCTGTTCCTGTTCGGGTTCTTCGTCGCAGGGACCGGCGCGTACGAGCCCATCCACAACCTCGTACAGGCGTCCGCCGACGCCCTCTCCGCCCTCGGCAAGTGAGAGGAGACCGACCCGTGAACGAACACCTCCCGACCCTGCGGCCGGACACGCCCACCGCCCCGGCGTACGACCCGGCCTCGCTGGAGCTGTACGCACCCGCCCCGGCGGCCGTCGAACTCGCCGCCGAACGCGGCCCGGTCGTCTGGGTGCCGGACGCCTACGGGCGCATGGTCCCCATGCCCAAGCACCTCGCCCCGCCGCCCACGGTTATGCCGGAGCCGCGCGACCTGACGCCGCTTCCCCTGCTTGACCCCATCGCTCAGCGCTTCGTCGGCGCCGGGATCGGCGGGGGCGCCCTCGCCGCCGGCGTCGGCTGGGGCGTCGGCGAGGTCATCAACGCCGCCGCTGGGTTCACCTCCGGCGCGGCGATGTGGATCGCCCTCGCCGTCCTCGCGTGGCGCATGCCCGTCCGCGCCATCAGCGGCGGGCGCGACGGCAGCACGGTCAACATCCGCAAAGCCGTGATCAAGCGCAACCACTTCCACACCTGACAGGAGCGCCGCATGAGCCACCCGGAGAGCCCCGTATCCCTGGCCGACCAGGCCGCCGAAGCCGTCCGCGCCATCAACCACCGCACCCGCGCGCCGGGGGCGGACTGGCAGTACCCCAGCGACGCCTACAGCCTGATCGGGACGCTCGCGCACCTGTCACGCATGCTGCCTCAGGCCATCACGCAGGCGCTTGTGCCCGTGACCGACGCACACCAGGCCGACCGGCTCACCGTGGACGGAGGCAAGGACCCCGACCAGGCCGCATCATCCGCAGTGCAGACGACACGCGTCGCGATCAGCCGCGCGCAGCGCCTTGCCGAAGCCCTCGACCAAGTCCACTCAGCCCTCAGCCCGCTCGGCTACGACACGAGCGACGACGAGGACGAACAGCCATGCGGGGAGGGCATGTGTCAGTGCTACTGCGTCGGCGCCGGACACCCGTGCGGCTGCGACTGCCCGCACCCCGACGACTGTGACTGCGACTTCTGCGACCTGCGCGACCAGTACTAACTACGCCCGGGGCGGGCGCCGTCTCTCCAAAGCCTGCACCCGCCCCGGTCCTCCCGTCCCTCCAAGAGATCAGGAGAACCCCCAGCATGACCCATGCCCGCACCATCCCGCGAGACCCCCTAGCGGCGGCCCTGGAAGCCGCCGCCCGCGGCTGGCACGTCTTCCCCCTCCGCCCCGGCACCAAGCGGCCCGCCCTGCACGGCGAAGCCACCTGCCCCCGCACCGGCCAGTGCGCCGACGGGCACGTGAAGTGGGAACAGCGCGCCACCACCGACCCGGAGCGCATCCGCGCCGCCTGGTCGGCCGACACGTTCAACATCGGCATTGCCACCGGTCCCTCCGGGCTGGTCGTCGTCGACCTCGACATGCCCAAGACCCAAGACAGTGCGGACGCGCCTTGCGGCGCGACGACCTTTGAGGCGCTCTGCGAGCGCGCCGGGCACGCCGTCCCCGACACCTACCGAGTGCGGACCGCGAGCGGCGGCACGCACCTGTACTTCACCGCCCCCAACGGCGTCCGGCTGGCCAACACGGCAGCAACCATCGGTGAGTTGGTCGACACCCGCGCGTGGGGCGGCTACGTCGTCGCCGCGGGCAGCACCACCGACACCGGAGCGTACGAAGCCGTCAGCGGCTCCGTGGCGGCCCCGCTGCCCGGATGGCTACAAACCATCCTGAAACCTGCCCCCACGCGCTCTACGGGGCCGCTGAGGCTCCCTGCGGTCGACGGGAGCCGCGCGGCCCTGTCCGCACTGGAAGCCGAGTGCGCCGTCGTGTCCGCGGCGCCGGACAAGCAACGCAACACCACGCTCAACCGGTGCGCCTTCAAGGTGGGGCGCTTCGTCGCATGGGGCGACATCCCCCGGCACGTGGTGGAAGAGGCCTTCCAAGGGGCGGGAGAGGGGCGGGGACTCACCGCTGCCGAGTGCCGCGCCACCATCCGCAGCGCCCTGGACAGCTCCATCCGCAAGGCCCGCCCCCGGGAGGCAGCATGAACGCCCCCCGATCCTCCCCCTTGGAAGGCCAACCCCCCGCGAGTGGAGGGCAGGTCGCCGAACTCGCCGCGCCCGCAGCGGCCGTGGGCGACCCGAAGGGCGTCGCCGAAGGCGTCCGAACTGCCCTTGGCACTGACCCGCACGGTGACCACGGGCACCGCGCCACCTGCCCGTTGCGCAACCCCCAGGAAGGACGGGCCGCATGACCGACCAGACCCCCGCCCCGCCCACCATCGACGGCGCCGCGCTGCTCAACGAGGTGGAAGCCTTCCACCGGCGGTTCAACGTCTTCCCCACCGAAGCCGCGTACGTCGCCGTGACGCTGTGGGACGCGCACGCCCACCTGCTTGACTGCTTCGAGTCCACCCCCCGCCTCGCCTTCCTCAGCCCCGAACCGGGGTCCGGCAAGTCTCGGGCACTGGAGATCGTGGAAACCCTCGTACCGAACCCCATGGCCGCGGTCGACGCGTCCGCCGCCGCCCTGTTCCGCGCGGTCTCCGGGGTAGACGGCAAGCGCCCCACGATCCTGTTCGACGAGATCGACACCATCTTCGGCCCCAAGGCCGGAGAGAACGAACAGCTCCGCGGGTTCATCAACGCAGGCCACCGGCGCGGCAAGGTGATGTACCGGTGCGTCGGGGACGGCGCCAACCAGACCGTGCAGGCCTTCCCCTCCTACACCGCCGTAGCGGTCGCCGGTCTCGGCTCACTGCCCGACACGATCCTGACCCGCTCGGTCATCATCCGCATGCGCCGGCGGGCCCGGAACGAGAAGGCGGAGCCGTACCGCTCGCGCATCCACGAGAAGGAAGGCTTCGCCCTGCGCGACCAGCTCGCGAAGTGGGCCGAAGAGACGCGCGAGTTCATCGCGGGCGCGTGGCCGGAGATGCCCGACGGGGTCACCGACCGCCCCGCGGACGTGTGGGAACCCCTGCTCGCCGTCGCGGACGCGGTCGGGGGCGACTGGCCCCGCCGCGCCCGCGAAGCCTGCACGGAGCTGGTCAAGGCCTCCCAGGTCAACGACAAGGGCAGCATCGGCATTCGCCTGCTCACCGACCTCCGCGACCACGTGATGGTGGGCGTCGACCGCCTGCCCACCATCGCCGTACTCGACCGGCTCAACGCCCTCGATGACGCCCCGTGGGCCGACCTCGATGGCAAGGCACTCGACAACCGGCGCCTGTCGAAGATGCTCAGCCAGTACGTCACCGTCGACGGAACCCCCGTCGCCTCGCGGAACATCCGCACGGCCGGAGGGGTCCTCAAGGGCTACTACAGCGAAGACCTCGAAGACGCGTGGGCCCGTTACTGCCCGCCCCCGTCCCCGTAGGTCCGCTACTGCCGCTACATCCGCTACACCCCAGGTCAGAGACCCAAAACCTGTAGCGGCAATCACGCGATGTAGCGGCTACGGCCACGCCCCCGCGTAGCGCCGTAGCCGCTACATCCCGCGCGTCCGCTACACAAACACCCCCGCTGACCTGCGATGTAGCGGCGTAGCGGATGTAGCGGACTTCCCAGAAGGGCCCCGGGACGCCTCACCCCGAGAAGGAGTCACGACCTTGCCCAGCACCGAGAAGCTCGAACTTCGCGAAGTCCTCAAAGAGATCAAGATGAGCCGCGCCGCGTTCTACCGCATGCGCGCCCGCGGCAAGGCTCCCAAGCTCATCAAACTGCCCAACGGGCAGCTCCGTTGCCGCCGCAGCGACCTGGACGCGTGGTGGGCGTCCATGGAAGACGCCGCAGCCTGACCGCCTCCCACAGACACAAGACACGAGGGGCCCGCTTCCGGCGGGCCCCTCTGGAGTTCATATGGCACTGACCTACGACGTTCGCCTCTACTCCATCGAGGTTCGCAAGGATCGCCCGAAGCCCTACCGGCTGCGCTGGATGGTCGGGGAGCGTAAGCACTCCAAGAGCTACACGCTCAAAGTCCAGGCCGAAGGGCGCCGCTCGGAACTCATGTCTGCCGTGCGGCGCGGCGACCAGTTCGACGAGGAAACGGGCCTGCCCGTATCCGAGTTGCGCGCCAAGCAGGGCTCCATCACGTGGTACGAGCACAGCCGCGCGTACGTCGGCCGCAAGTGGGCGCTGGCTCCGGCGAAGTCGCGCAAGAACTACGCCGATGCGCTGGCGACCATTACCCCCGCTCTCGTGAAGACGAAGACGGGAATGCCCGACACCGCGCTTATGCGGCGCGCGCTGTACGGGTGGGCGTACAACCGCAACCGCTGGGACGCGACCCCGCCGGACGACGTGGCCCGAGCCCTCGCCTGGATCTCCAAGCACTCCCTGCAGGTCTCCGCGCTGGAGGACCCGGCGACCGTACGCCTGGCTCTCGACGCGCTGTCCCTCCGACTGGACGGGAAGGAGGCATCGCCGCGCACCGCGAAGCGCAAGCGAGCCTGCCTGAGTGACGTTCTCGGGCTCGCTGTGGAAGAGGGGTACTTCACCATGCCGGTCAACCCGATCACGGCTGTGAAGTGGACCGCCCCGAAGTCGGTGGAAGCGGTGGACCCCGAGAGCGTCGCCAACCCTCGCCAGGTCCGCGCGCTACTGGCAGGGGTACGTGAGCAGGGCCCGCGTGGGCGGCACCTGGAAGCGTTCTTCGGGTGCCTGTACTACGCGGCCATGCGTCCGGCCGAAGCCGCCGGACTGCGCGTGAGCCAATGCCACCTCCCGGAGACGGGGTGGGGGATGCTCACCCTGCGGCAAGGGGTTGTCCGGGCCGGACGGAGCTGGACCGACGACGGAACGGCGCATGAGACGCGCCACCTCAAGGCTCGCGCCAAGAAGGACTCCCGTCCGGTGCCGATCCCGCCGCACTTCGTCAGACTGCTGCGACAGCACATCGCCACGCAGGGCACGGCACCCGATGGCCGGCTCTTCCGGACGAACCGCGACGGCCTGCTACAGGAGACCGGCTATGGGGAGGTGTGGGCCAAGGCCCGGAAGGACGTGCTGAGCGAGGCAGAAACGGCCTCGCTGCTGGCCCGTCGCCCCTACGACCTCCGGCACGCTGGGGTGTCGTTCTGGCTCAGTTCCGGGGTGGACGCGATGGAGTGCGCCCGCCGTGCTGGGCACAGCATCGCGGTCCTGCACAAGGTCTACGCCAAGGTGCTTGATCAGACGCGGGAGCGTGCGAACAGTCGGATCGACGCAGCCCTTCGGGAGTGGAACGAGCCGGAATGATCAAGCTCTCCCCCGGGGGACACCTGGGGGACACGCACTGATCAACAGTGGGATATGGGCGGTACGAGGTGAGACACGTCCATGTCCCGTCCACAACGAATCGAACAGGGGGAGCCAACGACAGACCCCCTCTGACCAGGTTAATTGCCTGGTCAGAGGGGGTCTCTCTCAGCGTGGCGGCGCCAGGATTCGAACCTGGGAAGGCTGAGCCGGCAGATTTACAGTCTGCGCGACGATCACCCTGTGACCTTCATGTTTCCACCCTTGGAGGCTCCACTGCCCCACACATGCCCCATGGCCCACCCGACGACCGGAGGAAGCGTGACCCATCCCCGCTACGCTGGTACGCACCACGTCAGAACGGAGAGTGCTCCGCGGATGGGACCGAAGACGACCAAGGTCTACGAAACGCTTCGCGCGCGGCTCACGTCAGGCGAGTACGCCCCCGGCGACAAGCTCCCCTCAGAACGCATGCTCGTGGAAGAACTCGGCATCGGCCGGACGGCTCTACGGCAGGTGCTCGCCCGTCTCGTCTCCGAAGGACAGTTGGAGGTGCGGGGACGGAGTTCGTACCGGGTACCGGGCGCGGTGAGCGTTCAGCGTCCGGAAGGACTGGAACCCTGGCGTATCCACGGCGAGCGCGACGTGTACGACAACCGATGGGTCAAGCTCCAGCTCTGGGATGTGGAACCGCCCGGGGTGAAGCGGTTCGAGCATCACGTCGTGCGGCTTCACCACGTCGCGGTCACGGCCGTCATCGATGACCAGGACCGCGTTCTGATGATGTGGCGGTATCGCTTCGTTCCGCAGCAATTCGGCTGGGAGCTTCCGGGCGGCATCGTTGACCAGGGGGAAGACCCCGCTGACACGGCGGTGCGGGAAACCGTCGAAGAGACGGGATGGCGGCCCAAGTCGCTGGAACACGTCGTGAGCTATCAGCCCATGGTCGGCATGGTCGACTCGCCACACGAAATCTTCGTGGGACACGGCGCTGAGAAGGTCGGTGAGCCGACCGACCTGGAAGAGGCCGGCCACATCGAGTGGGTACCGCTGGCGGACGTTCCCGGGCTCATGGCCCGGGGTGAGCTGCTGGGCTCAGGCACCCTCGTTGCCCTGCTGCACATCCTGGCGGCTCGACGCACGCAGGGACTCACAACCGCGCAGTGAGCAGGTCGACGCGACGACGCTGCCGGACCGAGCCGGTACGGCCCGCCAACAAGCGAGCCTGCCGCAAGTGCGTGCCAGCGTCGTCGTACTCGGCTCGCGTGAGGTGAGCTTGCGCCAGGTCGGCGTGAAGGCCGGCTCGGGCGCGCACGAACGTCGGGTCCATGACCTCAAGCGCACCGTAAAGGCTAGTGACTGCCGACTCCTCCCCGAGAAGAGCGAGCACGTTGCCTTGCCACCGGGCGAGATGGGCACCGTTCAGGAAGATGCTCAGCATGTCCGGGTCTCGGTCCTCGGGGCCCTGTGGAATGACGGCCATGGCCGCTTCCAGCGCACGCCGGCTGTCGTCCGGCAGCCCGGCGTGCGCGCACATCTCGGCTTCCGCGGCGTACAGCCATGCCCGGAGTCGGGCGGAACCGGCCTGCCCAACGGCGCGCTGAGCGTCCCGCACGAGGTCTACGGCGAGCGCCGGCCGTCCCGCTTCGCAGAGCACGTACGCCTGCTCGCCCATGGCGTGGGCAAGGTACATGGGCTCCTCAGCGTCGCGCGCCGCGCGCTTGGCAAGTTCGTAGTGCCGCCACGCCCGCTCAACGGCCCCCGAGTCGATTGCCTGCCACGCGGCGAGAGTTGAGGCGCCCGCGAGCGCGATTGCAACGGGTCGGCGGGCGGCCGGCAGCACGGCGAAGTTGAGCGCGTCTTCGAGGGCGGACAGGTGGCCGGACATCTGATCGACCAGGGCCGCAGCGCCTCTCTGGCGGTCCATGGTCCGCAGTAGCTCGGTCTGGTCGTTGAACATCTTCACCATGGACTCGCTGACACTGCTGGCCGAATCGATCCGGCTGAGTAGGTCGTCGTAGCCGTCGGCGGTCGGTGCCACGGGCGCCGGGTCGGAGTCCCGCAGCTCCGCGTCCGTGACGCCGAGAAGCTGACGCAGGATGCGCGCGTACCGGTCGGAGATGGTGCGCTTGCCGTTCTCCCACTCGGACACGTAGACCCGCAGACTCGCGGTTGACGCAACGTCTGTGAGGTTCCGTCGGGCGAACTGCTCGATTTCGCGAACCAATCGTTCCTGCGACCACCCGCGCGCAGTCCGCGCCCTCCGAAGTCCCGCACTCACGAGCCCACCTCCCGGCGTTGGTTCCCTCGCACCACCTTGTCAGCATGACGCACGTTGGTGCAGGTCAACAGGGGTTAACAGGCCGGAAGTTAAGTCCTGTTGGCTACCGGCGGCCCTGTCTCCAGAGGTCTTCTGGAGATGCACCGCGGCGGTTCATCCGCCACTCGAATCAGCGAACCACCTTGACACTGGTGCGCACCAGATGCACTCTACTGGTGCGCACCAGATTGCGGGCTGGTCCTGAATCACGGTGTGCGGGGCAGCGCCCGGACGCACGGCCCGGAGTACGCGCTGTGGAGAACTCAACAGAGTGCCGACCCAGCCGCATGAACACGTGCGGTCGATGGGTGCGGGTCACCATCCCGACCGCCCATGTCGGGCCGGGTGACCTGCCCGGATCCGCCCCGTTGGGGCGGTGACTGGCATTGCGTGATCTGGAATCCGCAGAACCTTCCGCGGCATTTGCCGTGCTTCGAACCTCAGCCTTTCCGCCGTGCTGGTCGCGGCGGCCGGTTGCCTCCGCTGCTCGTCTCGTACGAGCAGCGCTGAGGGGAGCCGGACATTCCGACTTCAACGGCGCGCACCCCCGGAGCGGCTACTCCGGGGGTGCTGTTCGGGCCGTTCCTATCCGAGAGGAACACGACCCTATGAACCCCATCGTCACTGTTCAGGACGCTGTTACCGCGTTCGCCGACTGGATCGAACCGACGGACGCGGAACTGGACGCGATCGAGCAGGAGATGCCCGTCATCCTGGCGGACGTCGACCTGATCGACGCGCAGATCATCGCCCTGGACCACACCCCGAACGAGCTGGACACCCGCCGCATCCGCCGCGCCCTGGCGCGGGTGCTGGCCGAGCGGCGCACGCTGGCCAACCGCACCGCCGGCAACGTCGCGTCGGACGGTGCGGCGTGAACGACGACACCCGCGAGTTCCTGGCCGCCGTCCTGGAAGCCATCAACATTCCCGCACCGGCCACCTTCGGCGACCGTGAAGCGTTCCAGCTCCTGCTGGAAGACCGTGTGCTGGATGCGGTCGTTGCCCTGACCGGGGCGTTGGGCGAGCCGCCGACCGCCGACTGGGGACTGGGCTGGCACACCGATTACCTGCGTAAGCAGCTCACGAAGAAGCCGCCGACCACCTACCGCCACTACGACGCGGACGGGGGCACGGCGTGAAAGCCAAGACCGTACTGCCCGCCGTCGCCATGACGGCCGTGTCCATGGTGCTCACCCTGGCCGTGGTCGTGATGTGGCTCGGCTCCGCGATGCCGTGGCCGGTCGCCCTGGTCGTCGGTCTGGGAATCGACGGGGGATGGCTGGCCACCCTCGCCTACGAACGCCGCCTCGCCGCGCAGGGCGACCACTCCCGCACCGTGACCGGCGTCGGCTGGTCGTTCGGCCTGATCGCGACCGGCGTCCTGATCACCCACGCCCTCACCGCCGACCACGCTGTCGGCGCGTGGCTGGCCGTGGCCTGGCTGCCGATCGCCGCCAAAGCCCTGTGGCTGGTCCACGGACTGTGGGAGCGCACCGCCCTCACGCCGACCGCGCTGGATGCGATCCGAGGCATCCAGCAGGAAGCCCGGGACCAGGCGGCCGTCTCCCGCGCCAGGCTGCGGGCCCAGGCTGGCACCGAGGAGACCCGGCTGGAGGCCGTGACAGAGGCAGGGGCCCGCGTCGCACGAGTCCAGGCCCGGACAGCCGAGCGGCTGTCCGGGGCGTGGTCGACGCTGGAGGCCGCCCGACAGGGCGACGGCACCGGGCGGGCACTGGCCAGCGTCACGCCCGAGTCCCAGTGGGAACTGCCGGTATGGGGACCGGTCGAGCCGGTGACCGTGCCCCTGGAACACGACCAGGTGGACACGTCGGCGGCCGTCGCCCCGGCACTGCCCGCCGGCGAGGCATCCGGCCAGGAAACCGGCCCTGCCGTGTCCACCATGACATCGCAGGTCACCGGGCCCGCCCCGGCCACCTGGGAGAGCGAGTCCCGCAAGCAGGTCGAGTGGCTGTTCAACGACACCGCAGGGCCCATGCCGACCCGGACCGTGGACGCAACGGACAAGCCGCTCCCGACCGGGGTGGACACCACCCCCGCGCCTGCGGAGCGACTGGATGCCGCCGCCGCCCGCGCAGCCATCGAGGCAGCATGGAAGAACGGTCTGACCATCCGTGAGGCAGCGGTCGCGGCCACTCGGTCCGCGTCCTACGTGGGCAGCGTCTACGCCCAGCTCGCCAAGACGCGCGGCGCCGCCGCCTGATGGCCGCGCTACCGGTCTTCCGGTGGCACCTCGCCCCCGACGGCTACGCCACCCGCCGCCAACTCCGCGCCCGCGGGCTACGACCCGGCGGGCAAGAGGTGGCCGCGCAGCTCGAACGGCCGCGCCGCCGCCGGGGGCCGCTGGTCGCCTACCTGTACCGCATCGACGCCGCCAAGCCCGTCCGGCCGATGACGCCGGCCAAGTGGGCGGCGCTGGCCAAGGCGAATGCCGCCCGCCGCCTGTGCCCGCAGTGCCGGCGCGATGCGGGCTACGTCATCCCCCCGTCGCTCGGCACCTGCACCCCCTGTGCCTTCCCCGATCCCTGCGACCCCCTGAGGAGTCCCTGACCATGGGCAAGCCCGACACGCGTCGCCTTGACAAGGCGATCCGGGAGACCACGCGCAAGCTGGAAGCGGTCCACAACCGGGAGATGTGGCCGCTGGACGGCCGCGAGCGCCGCGCTGTCCTGGGGGCTCTCGCGGGAGGGTCGTACCGGATCGTCAAGGGCCGCAGCACTGGCAGTGCGGAGCAGCGGATCGATGCGGCATGGAGTGCTGCCGAGACCCGGCTGACTGCCGAGATGGCCGCGTTGCAGGCCGAGCGGGCCCGGATCGTGACCGAGAACGCCAAGGCCAAGGCCGCGAAGAAGTCCTCCGGCTGGTGGTGAGCACGGCCCGCTACGGCCGTCGTACTGCCCCTGACCCCGCCCGTGCTGATGCCGGGCGGGGCCTGCCACCCCCTCTCTCAGCTTCCCGCCCCGGTTGGGGCAGAAGGAGTCTTCCCGCTATGAGCGGCACTGTCGTTCACCTGCACAAGAACACCGACCCCCCGGCCGGTGCGGATGCGCCGACCGTGCTCACCGTCGTCCCCGACCCGTCCCCGGCGCCGGTCGTGCCGTTGTGGGTGCGCTCCGGACGCGCCATCAAAACCGTGATGACCCACGAGGCGACCCGGACCGGGGCCCGCCTGGTCGCCCGGCACAGCCTCTACGTGGCTGGTGGGGCGCGGATCGTGGCCAAGCGGACGTGGGACGGGCGGACCGCCGCCCGCTACGAACGCATGCTGCGGGCCGCGGAAGCCGCCGGGAACCACGAGGCGGCTGCGGAGTGGGAGGAGCGCGGGCAGCGTTACCGCGAGGCACGCCACCGGCGCCGCATGGAGCTGCTGCACTCCCCGCTGGATGCGGCCAAGGGCGCGGCCGTCAGTGCCGGTATGGGCGTCGGCGGTCTGGTGCTGCTCGGTATCGCGATGGCGATAGCCACCAAGGACGCCACCGAAGTCGTCACCCCGCTGATGGCGGTCATCAAGTTCATCAACCTGATGATCACGATCGTCCAAGTGGTGTGGGGACCGGCTCTTGCGATCGGCCCGTTCCTCGCCCTGCTCGCCCTGTGGACCGTCGGCAGCAAGCAGCAGGCAGCCCCCCAATGGGCGCTCCCCGCCAACGCCCGGTCGGGCGAGGGTGAGCCGATCACGCCGTCGATCGTGGTCAAGGCCCTGCGTGACCTGGGAGTTCCCGCGCTGCGCAACGCCATCAAGGAGATGGGTGATGCGGGCGCGGCGATGCTCGGGCCGATCCGGATCGCCGGATGCGGTGTGGAAGTCGACGTCACCCTCCCTTCCGGGGTCTCCACCATCGAGGTGCAGAACCGGCGGCGCAAGCTCGCTGAGAACCTGACCCGGCACGAGCACGAGGTGTTCATCACCATCCCCGAGGCGGCCCGCACGGTCCGGCTGTGGATCGCCGACTCGGGGGCACTGGACGAGCCGATCGGCCCGTCCCCGCTGGTCACAGACGAGACCCTGACCGCGAACTACAAGACCGGCAAGGCCCCGTGGGGCCAGGACCTGCGCGGCGACGCCGCCGCCTTGAGCCTGTATCAGCGCCACCTGCTCATCACCGGGTTGTCGAACCAGGGCAAGACCGCCTCCCTGCGGGCTCTGGCCCTGTGGCTGGCGCTGGACCGGTCGGTGCAGTTCTGGATCGCCGACCTGAAAGGCATCGGCGACTGGGCCATGTTCGACGGCATCGCACAGGTACTGATCGAGGGACCCTCCGACGACCACGTCATCCAGGCAACCGAGATGGTCGAGAACGCGGTCGAGGAGATGAACCGGCGGATCGAGACCCGCCGGATGGACCCGACCGCCGTCTTCCCGCCCCTCATCGTCCTGGTGGACGAAGCACAGCTCGCGTTCATGTGCCCGGTCGTCGGCGACGACAAGCGGCCCTACGGCGGCGCCAAGGCCACCTCCCGATACTTCATGGCCGTCCGCAAGATTCACAACCAGGGCCGTGCGGTGGATGTGCTGATGTGGCAGGGCACGCAGGACCCCACCGACCAGAACCTTCCCAAGCTGGTCCGCGAGGGCGCCCACACCCGCGCCTCCCTCGTGGTAGGCACCGAGTCTCAGGCGGAGATGGCGCTCGGCGCCAAAGCCGTCAACGCCGGCGCGGCTCCGCACCTGCTGCGCCAGGGCCTGGACAAGGGAACCCTCGTGGTCGCCTCGGACGGCATCACCATCCCCGCCGGGCAGGCGTCCATCACGGTCCGCACCCACTTCATCGACGACGAGCCGGCAGCCGAGATCGCCGACCGGGCCAAGGCCCTGCGCGATGGCGTGGCCACCCTGCAAGCCGTCGACCGGGGCGAGGAACGCGACGCACTCGCCGACGTGGCCGCCGTCCTCGGTGACACGCCGAGGCTGCGGACCAACGAGGTACTGAAGCGGCTGCACGCGCTGGACGCCACGGCGTACGGCGACGAGTGGACCAACGACCGGCTGAAGCGGCTGTTGGAGGAGCACGGCGAGGAACCGAAGAAGTCCCACGGGGTCATGGTCATCCACCGCGATCACGTCCTGCGTGCCCTCACCAACCGCGACGGCGAGGATTCCGCTTCCGCCGTCTGATCACGGGGAGGCAAGCCGTCCCGCACCGGGGAGGCGGGGAGAACTCCCCAACCGCCTCCCCACCCCGCCTCCCCCACGCTGATCAGCGAAAAACTCGTTTCGGGGAGGCGGGGAGGCACCCCAGCTCAACACCCTGAAACCCCCTCCACAACCCACCCGGCAGGGGGTGCCCCCGCCTCCCCGAGCATGCACCGGAAGGGATTCCGCATGTACCCCGAGCACAGTCCCAGCACGGCCCGCCCGGACACCGGGATGAGCGACGACGAAGCCGCCGCCGAAGCCGCGCGGATCATCGCCGACGCCTACCGGCCCGCACCCCAGACCCCCACCGCGCACCGCGACGACAGCCCCGTGCCCGCCTACGGCAGTACCCCGCCCGTCGCACAGCCGGGCCGCCCGCCGATGAGCCAGGGCGCCACGGACGCGAGCGTGCTCATGCTCGCCGGCGGCGCCACCACCGCCATGATCGGCGGCACCGCGAGCGTACTCATGTACGTGTCCCAGTTCGCCGACCCGATCGTCTGCGCGATCGTCTTCGGCGCCCCGGCCGCCCTCGTGCTCGCCCTCGCCCGGCTCGCCAAACGCGCCAAGAACGTGCTGCCCGAGGAGCACCACCACCACTACGAGGGACCCGTCCACCAGGACCAGCGCAACGTACAGAGCCGGACCACCGGCCTGTGGGCCAAGACCAACAACCAGCAGCGCTAGGGCGTGCGTTCTGTGACCGCACCGCCGAATGCGAAGCGGCTGCACATCCGCCCGATGAAGTGGAAAGCCGCCTGCGCCTACATCGAAGCTCACCATCGCCACCACGACCCGCCGCAAGGGCATCAGTTCTCCCTTGGGGTCCACACCGATGATGGCGCCCTGGTCGGCGTGGCCATCGTGGGTCGTCCCGTCAACCGCCATCTCGACAACGGGTTGACCATCGAGGTCACCCGCGTTGCGACGGACGGCACCACCACGAACGCCTGCTCTGCCCTGTACGCAGCCGCGTGGCGCACCGCCCGCAGCGCGGGCTACCGCCGCGCCATCACCTACACCCAAGACGGCGAAAGCGGCGCGAGCCTGCGCGCCGCTGGCTGGCGCAAGGTCGCTGACCTGCCCGCCCGCCCCGGCTGGGACACCCCCAGCCGCCCCCGCGGCACGCTCGGCACCGAAAACGTGGCCCGTGCCCTGTGGGAGATCACCACCCACAACGCGTCGTCTCTGCCCGAACCGTGTGACGAAACGCGTGACGAAACCCGCCCCCGCGAACGGCGAAACCGCTGCCCGGAGTGCAGAAAACCGATCGCGGCAGCTGCCACCGGGCGGCCCCCGCGGTACTGCTCGCCGGCATGCCGTCAACGCGCCTACAGGCGCCGCATCCACGACCACTAGCTACGCCAAGGGCGGCCCCCGCGTCTCGCCAAAGATCCGGGGCCGCCCTTGTCATCCAGCACGCTTACACCGAACTGGAGACATCCAGCATGACCCATGACGCTCGTTCCGCGCTGCTGTCCGCAGCGCTGGATGCCGCCGCCCGAGGCTGGCACGTCTTCCCCTTACGCCCCGGAGGCAAGCCGCCCGCGCTGCACGGGGAGAAGTCCTGCACCCGCACCGGGGAATGCGCCGGCGGGCACCGCAAGTGGGAGCAGCGGGCCACCACCGACCCCGACCGCATCCGCGCCGCCTGGTCACGGGCCTCGTTCAACATCGGCATCGCGTGCGGCCCCTCCGGGCTGCTGGTCGTGGACTTGGACACGCCAGAGCACAAGGGCAGTTCGGACGCGCCTGACGGCGCGACAACCTTTCGAGCGCTCTGCGAGCGCGCCGGACAGACCGTCCCGGAGACCTACCGTGTGCGGACCGCGAGCGGTGGAACGCACCTGTACTTCACCGCCCCGGACGGGGTGCGGCTGTCCAACACCGCGGGGACCGTGGCGGATTCGGTCGACACCCGCGCGTGGGGCGGATACGTCGTCGCGGCGGGCAGTATCACTCCCGCCGGACGCTACGAGGCTCTGTGCGGCTCTGAGACGGCTCCTCTGCCCGTCTGGCTGCAAACCATCCTGCAACCCGCCCCCAAGCCGTCTCAGGTGCCCTCAACGGCCACCACGGGGCAATCCCGCCGATACGCGGATGTAGCACTCGCCAACGAGTCCCGGAACGTCGCTTCGGCCCAAGTCGGGGAGCGGGAAGCGAAGTTGTTCCGGGCCGCGCGCGCCCTGGGACGGTTCGTCGCGTGGGGCGACCTCCCCCGGCACGTGGTCGAACTGGCTCTTCAGGAGGGAGGCGAGGCGGCCGGACTGTCCGCGTCCGAGTGCCGCTCCACCCTCCGCAGCGCCCTCAACTGGTCCATCGCACACAACCAGCGCAGGCAGGGGGCGGCATGAACCCCCTCTCCCGCCCCCCTCTGAAGAGCATCACCACCACCCCGACGGACCCCCGCCCCGCCGAACCAGCCGCGTCCGGGACGGCCGTGAGCGAGCCGACAGGCGCCGCCCGCAAGGGCGTCCGTACTGCTCTTGGTTCTGACCCGCAGACGGTCACCGTCACCGGCATCACGCCGGGGCTTCAGATCAGGTGCGCGGGTGTACCGGTCGCGGACTGGTTGTGTGCCTGCGGGCATCACGAACGCGCCCGGGGCCGCGCTGCCGTCATCGAGCTGCAAGCCCGCGTACGGGTCGGCACCTGCCCGCACGCCACCACCACGGAAGGAAGGGCCGCCGCATGACCCCCACCATCGACGGAGCCGCGCTGCTCAACGAGGTGGAAGCCTTCCACCGCCGGTTCAACGTCTTCCCGACCGAAGCCGCCTACGTCGCCGTGGCCCTGTGGGACGCGCATGCCCACCTGCTCGACTGCTTCGACTCCACGCCCCGTCTGGCGTTCCTGTCCCCGGAGCCGGGGTCGGGGAAGTCTCGGGCGCTGGAGATCGTAGAGACGCTGGTCCCGCAGCCCATGACGGCCGTGAACGCGTCCGCCGCCGCCCTGTTCCGGTCGGTGTCCGGGGCGAACGGTCGGCCGACGATCCTGTTCGATGAGATCGACACGATCTTCGGCCCCAAGGCGGGGGACAACGAGGAACTGCGCGGCTTCCTGAATGCCGGGCACCGCCGTACCGGGGTCACCTACCGGTGCATCGGCGACGGAGGAAACCAGACCGTGCAAGCCTTCCCGTCGTACTGCGCGGTCGCGGTCGCCGGACTCGGCTCGCTGCCGGACACGATCATGACCCGATCAGTCGTCATCCGCATGCGCCGACGGGCCCGCAACGAGCGTGTGGAAGCCTTCCGGGCCCGCGTCCACGAAGCCGAGGGGCACGCGCTGCGTGACCGGCTGGCCCAATGGGCCGAGCACGCACGGGGGTTCGTCATGGGGGCGTGGCCGGACATGCCCGAAGGAGTCACCGACCGGCCCGCCGACGTGTGGGAACCCCTGCTCGCCATCGCCGACGCGGTCGGCGGTGACTGGCCCGACCGGGCCCGCGAAGCCTGCGTGGCCCTGGTGACCGCGTCCAAGGTCAACGACAAAGGCAGCTTGGGCGTGCGGCTGCTGACCGATCTGCGGGACCACGTCATGGTCGGCATCGACCGCTTGCCCACGGTCGCGATTCTGGACCGGCTCAACGCCATGGACGACGCCCCGTGGGCGGACCTGCACGGCAAGCCGCTCGACAACCGGCGCCTGTCACGGATGCTCGCGGAGTACATGACGGCCGACAACGAGCCCATCGCCTCCCGCAACATCAAGACCGCCGGGAGCGTCCTCAAGGGCTACTACAGCGCCGATCTGTGGGACGCGTGGGCCCGCTACTGCCCCCCACCCCCGGAAAGTCCGCTACCTCCGCTACCCGGCACCGAAAACGTGGCCTGACCAGCAACAACGCGGTAGCGGCAACCGGGGCCGGTTGCCGCTACCGCGCCGCTACCCATCCGCTACCGCTACCCCTTCCCGCTACCTCGATCAAGCCCCTGACCTGCGAGGTAGCGGCGGTAGCGGAAGTAGCGGCCCTGAGAGGGACCCCGGACGACTCACCCCGCGAAGGAGTCATCACCTTGGCTGGCACCAAGATGCTCAAGCTCCCCGAAGTCCTCACCGAGATCGGCATGAGCCGCGCCGCCTTTTACCGTATGCGCGCCCGTGGGCAGGCGCCGCGACTCGTGAAGCTGCCCAACGGTCACCTGCGAGTCCGCCGCACCGACCTGGATAACTGGCTCAACAACTTGGACTCGCCCGCCTACTGATCGCACCGACTGACCAACCCACCCACGGGGCCCGGCTCATGCCGGGCCCCGTTCGCAGGAAGGCACCGATGGGGACGACGTACGACGTTCGAATCTGGTCCGTCCGGCAGCGGAAGGACCGTGGACAGACGTCCGCGGAACTGCGCTGGAAGACGGGCGACACTCCGCACTCTCAGACGTTCCGCACCAAGACACTGGCAGAGGGCCGCCGCGCCGAGCTGCTGCGAGCGGCGCACGCTGGCGAGCCGTTCGATGAGTCCGCCGGGGCGCCCCTCTCCGAATTGCGACAGCGCAACGACGTCAGTTGGTACCAGCATGCCCGCGAGTACATCGAGATGAAGTGGCAGCACTCCCCCGGCTCCACACGCCGGACGCTCGCGGAAGCCATGGCCACCGTTACGCCTGCTCTCGTCAGGGACACCAAGGGTATGGCTGATGCCCAGACGGTACGGACGGCCCTCTACGGCTGGGCATTCAACGTGAGTCGCCGCGACCAGGACCCGCCCGACGAGGTGGCCGCCGTGCTGGCGTGGCTCGAACGGAAGTCCCTGCCCACGTCCGCGCTGGCCAACCGTATGCAGGTACGCGCCGCCCTGGATGCCTTGACCAAGAAGTTGGACGGCACCACAGCGGCGGCGTCGACCATCCGCCGGAAGCGAGCCATCTTTCACAACGCACTCGGTTACGCCGTTGACGCCGGGCGGCTGACGGACAACCCCCTGCCACAGGTGCAGTGGAAGTCTCCCGAGCAGGTAGCGGAGGAACTGGACCCCGCCTCAGTGCCGGACCCCCGGCAGGCTCTCGCGTTGCTCGATGCCGTGCGTACTCAGAGCCCCCGTGGGCGGCGCCTGGTCGCGTTCTTCGGCTGCATGTACTACGCGGCGGCACGGCCGGCGGAAGTCATTGGTCTCCGTCTCCAGGACTGCGACCTGCCTCGCCTGGGATGGGGCACGCTGCGACTGCGGGAGACCCGTCCCCGCTCGGGGTCAGCCTGGACGGACAGCGGCGAAGCACACGACCGGCGCGGGCTCAAGCATCGGCCCCGGAAGGCGGTCCGCACCGTGCCGATCCCGCCCGATCTCGTGAACTTGCTGCGGTGGCACGTCATGGCGTACGGCGTCGCCCCCGACGGGCGGCTGTTCCGGACGCAGCGGG
Source organism: Streptomyces diversicolor (assembly GCF_057537855.1). NCBI lineage: Bacteria > Bacillati > Actinomycetota > Actinomycetes > Kitasatosporales > Streptomycetaceae > Streptomyces > Streptomyces diversicolor. Next base: position 140,361 of record NZ_BAAJXA010000017.1, on the reverse strand, counting down.
GCGGGCTCATCCAGGACACCGGATACGGCGAGGTGTGGGCGGAAGCCCGTGCGCGTGCTCTCACGCCCGCTCAGTGCGCGTCGCTGCTGGCAAAGCGTCCGTATGATCTTCGCCACGCTGCCGTGTCCACGTGGCTCAGCTCTGGCGTGGAACCACAGGAGGTGGCCGCGCGCGCCGGCCACAGTGTGGCCGTGCTGTTCCGGGTGTACGCGAAGTGCTTGGACGGCGGCGCCGCGACAGCGAACGCGCGCATCGAGCGGGCGCTGAAGAACGGCAGCTAGGAGGGCCAGAAGCTGCCCCACGCCTGCCCCACAGGGACTGGTCAGCACCCGAATCAGGGTGAGACACACTGGGAAAAAGCACGCATAACGATCAAGTTGGGCCCGTAGACGCCGAAAGGGTCTGCGATCAGCATTGCTGCTGGTCACAGACCCTTTCGGTCTTGTGGCGGCGCCAGGATTCGAACCTGGGAAGGCTGAGCCGGCAGATTTACAGTCTGCTCCCTTTGGCCGCTCGGGCACACCGCCGGGTTGTGCTGCCGGATGGGGTCCGCTTTTCGGCGGTGCCCCCTGGCAACGACGTAAACAATACCCGATGCCGAGGGGTGCTCCGCCACCCGTTTGATCGGCACCCGGCCCACGTCGGATGGCTAGGCTGGTGCGGATGCGGCCCGGTCTCGCACCGGGCTCGGCGGCTGCCTTCGCGCACGCCGGCACGCACCAGATACGCACCCCGATACAAGGAGCCACAGGACATGGCCGACTCCAGTTTCGACATCGTCTCGAAGGTCGAGCGGCAGGAGGTCGACAACGCCCTCAACCAGGCCGCCAAGGAAGTCTCGCAGCGCTACGACTTCAAGGGCGTGGGCGCCTCGATCGCCTGGTCCGGCGAGAAGATCCTGATGCAGGCGAACTCCGAGGAGCGGGTCAAGGCTGTCCTCGACGTCTTCCAGTCCAAGCTGATCAAGCGCGGCATCTCGCTGAAGGCGCTGGAGACGGGCGAGCCCCAGCTCTCCGGCAAGGAGTACAAGATCTTCACGTCGGTTCAGGAGGGCATCTCCCAGGAGAACGCGAAGAAGGTCGCGAAGATCATCCGCGACGAGGGCCCGAAGGGCGTGAAGGCCCAGGTGCAGGGCGACGAGCTGCGCGTCAGCTCGAAGAGCCGGGACGACCTCCAGGCCGTGATCGCCCTCCTGAAGGGCCAGGACTTCGACTTCGCGCTGCAGTTCGTGAACTACCGGTAGTCCCGCCGGTCCGCGCCCCGCGCGGGTACGGGAACGACGCGACCCCGAGGAAGGGTGGGCATCCGAGGCGGCCCACCCTTCTCGTCCACCGGGGTCGAATCCGGCATCGATCAGTCGTCAGTCGCGCGAGTTGCCGAACAGGATGCGGTAGAGGACGAGAAGCACCAGCGAGCCGCCGATCGCGGCCGCCCAGGTCGCGCCGTCGTAGAAGTCCTTGGTGATGGGGTGGTCCAGCCAGCGGGCCGAGATCCAGCCGCCGATGAACGCGCCCGCGATGCCGATCAGGGTCGTGCCGATGAAGCCCCCGGGGTCGCGCCCCGGCAGCAGGATTTTGGCGATGGCGCCGGCCAACAGTCCCAGGATGATCCAACCGATGATGCTCATGCCGTGAACCTGCCCTCCCGCGCTGTGCTCGCACTGTCCAGCGCTGTGATCTCCGTCAACGCCGGCTGTACCGCGCAGGCCGGACGGCCCGTGACCGGTGCCGTACGACCCGCGCGTGTTCGTGCCCTGTCGCTCCGGAAGACGCCACGACTGCCCTGATCGGTTGCAGCCGGCCGTGGCGGCGGTTCGGCGGCGTCGGTCACCAGGTGGTGCCGGCCGGCTCTTCGATGGTGGTGTTGATGCGGTTGAAGAAGTTGGTGAGGCTGATCATCAGGATGATCGCGGAAAGCTGCTCCTCGTTGAAGTGGTCCGCCGCCTCGTCCCACATCTCGTCGGGTACGGCCTTGCCGGAGCGGTCGGCGATCCGAGTGGCGGCCTCGGTCAGAGCCAGTGCGGCACGCTCTTGCGCGGTGAAGAACGGAGCCTCGCGCCAAGCGGCCACGGAGTGAAGGCGTTCGTCACTCTCGCCGTGCTTCTTCGCGCCCGCCACACCGGCGAACACGCAGGCGCTGCAGCCGTTGATCTGGCTGGCCCGCAGATGGACCAGTTCCAGGAGCCGCGGGTCGACACCGCCCTGGTACATGGCCTTGTAGATGTTCTGGATGCCCTTCATGGCCTCCGGCAGGACCTGGGCGGGGTTCTTCATCCGGGCGGTGCTCGCGGCTGCGGTGTTCATCTGTTGCTCTCCAGGTGATCCGTTAGCGTCTGTCACTGAACCGACGGATCGCGGCGCGGGGGTGTGACGGGATGAGCGGCAACTTTTCTCTGGCCGACCGTTTCGAGGCGGAGCGGCCCGGGCTGCGGGCGGTGGCCTATCGGATGCTGGGGTCGCTCGCCGAGGCGGAGGACGCCGTCCAGGAGACCTGGCTCAAGCTCAGCCGCACCGACGTGAGCGATGTGAAGAACCTGGGCGCCTGGCTCACCACGGTCGCCGGCCGGGTGTGCCTGGACATGCTGCGCTCGCGTACCTCCCGGCGCGAGGATCCGCTGCCCGAGCAGGACGGGCAGGTCCGGCTGCCGGACCCGGTGGTCACCCGGCTCGACCGCGCTGATCCCGAGCGGGAGGTCCTGGTCGCGGACGCGGTGGGCATCGCCCTCATGGTGGTGCTGGAAACGCTCTCCCCGGCCGAACGACTCGCCTTTGTCCTGCACGACTTGTTCGACGTGCCCTTCGACGACATCGCGCCCGTGCTGGGCCGTACCGCGGTCTCCACCCGGCAGCTCGCCAGCCGTGCCCGCCGCCGTGTCCACGGCGCCGCCCCCTCGGCCGACACGGACAACGCCCGCAAGAGCGACGTCGTCAACGCCTTTCTGACCGCCGCCCGCAACGGCGACTTCGAGGCGCTGCTGACCGTGCTGGACCCCGATGTGGTCGCGCGTTCCGACGGCGGCACGCTCGTCCCCGCCATCCTGCGGCGCGGCGCCACCGACGTGGCATCCCAGGCCATCGCCTTCGCCCGCTTCGCGGCGGACGCGCGTCTGGCACTGGTCAACGGAACACCCGGGGTTGTCTCCTTCGCCGAAGGCCGACCGCTGTCCGTCATGTCCTTCACCATCCGAGACGGCCGCATCACCCGGCTCGACGTCCTCACCGACCCTGACCGGCTGACCACGCTCGGCCTGACCGCCTGATCCTGACCTCCCGGCCGCCTTACACCTGTCCTCCGGGTCTTCCTGACCTCACCTCCTGTCCTTCTGGTCTCTGACCTCCGTATCTCTGACCTCCGTACTTCTGTCGTCCTGACCGATGCCGACCTCCTTCCGATCGCTCGTGCCGGTGGGGTGTGTGATGTCGGCGTTCACCGTGGCCGGGCGCGCGGGGGCCGTGGGCGCGGGTGCTCGGCAGTGGGGGCAGCCGCTGACGGCGTACGCGGCGGATGGGGGCGTACTCAAGGGCGCTGGGGCAGCGGTACAGGCCGCGCCCTGACCGCAGGGAGGCGGGACGCCGGTGGCGGGGACCGGTTTCAGGGGGTGGGTGAGGGGGTTGTGCGGCTCCGGAAGTCGGCCCATGGTTCCAGGTCCATGCCGTCGTTGCTCTCCTCGTACCAGCCGGTGCCGTCGAGCCAGGCGTGCAGCCAGTCGGTGAGGCTGGGCGCGTCGACATACCAGGCGTGGTCGGCCTCGTCGGCGTTCGGCTCGTAGAGCAGGACGGTGGCTTCGGGGGTGCGGCAGTCCACGCACGCGTACATCCCGCATCCCCAGTGGGATATCGGCAGGACGCCCTCGGGCCAGGGCCAGTCCGGGTCCTTGCGGCCCTCCTCTCGGTTGGTGAGGTACTGGGCGACGGCGGCCGGTTCGCCGGAGGGCGGGCTGTCGAGCAGGGGCAGCAGGCCGTACTCCGGGCCGAAGCCGCCGTCCGCTATACGGCTGTAGAGCGAGGCGAGCAGCGGCGGCAGGGCGAAGCCCAGAGCGGCCTCCGCACGGGCCGGCGCGGCCGGCTCGACGGGCCTGGGCAGCGAAGGCCAGCCCCACGGACGGGAGGTGCGGGCCTGCGCGGCCACCTGTGTCAGCAACTGCTCGATCTCGGTCATGGCTTCATGATGCAGGCCGCCTCTGACAAACGGGCGGGCCTGTGGACAACCCCGAACCTGTGGAAAACCGTGCTCGGCGGCGGCGGTTAAGGGGCGGTCAGGCCGACCGGACCTCGATGCCTTTCCCGGTCAGGAACCGCGCAGGCCGCGCACGCAGGAGCGGTCGTCGAGGACGCGGACGTCGGGCAGAAAGAACCGGCCGAACGCGCCCCCTCCGCCGGTCAGGGCTTCCAGGACGAGCAGTCCGGCCCTCGTACACCATGACGGCATACTCGGTGCCCCCACCTGCCGCTCCCCTCCTCCGGCCGCGCGTCCGTCATCGCGGTGCGCGACGCCACGAACAAGCCGGTTCGCGGGACGCCCCCACGGCCCGGTGGGAGCGGGGGCACCGGCATCAGCTTGACGCCGGCGGTGCCGAACAGGATCGCTTCCCTGCGCTCACAACTCTCCCACAAGGCCGCTGCGGTTACGGCTTCATACTTGGGCGCCGGATACTGGCTGGTGAGACCGCGTACGAGCGTCACTCCTGAAGGGGCAGCGATCATGAAACCGATCAACCTCGTCCTCAACGTCCTGTGGTTGATCTTCTGCGGGATCTGGATGGCCATCGCCTACGCCGTGGCCGCGCTGATCTGCTTCGTCCTCATCGTGACCATCCCCTTCGGCATCGCCTCGCTCCGGATCGCAGGCTTCGTGCTCTGGCCCTTCGGCCGCACCACGGTGCCGAAGCAGAACGCCGGGGCACCCTCGTGCATCGGCAATGTGATCTGGATCGTCTTCGCGGGCTGGTGGCTCGCCCTCGGTCACCTGATCACGAGCATCCCGCTCTTCCTGTCGATCATCGGGATTCCCTTCGGCTGGGCGAACCTCAAGCTGATTCCGATCTCCCTCATGCCCCTGGGTCAGGAGGTCGTCCCGACCGATCAGGCCTTCGGCGGACGCTGACCCGGCTGCGCCGCCGCGGTCAGGAGTGAGGTCCGGGCCCATGCCGGGTGGGCCCGTCCAGGTCAGGAGCCGTCGTCTGTCCCCGTCGCCGTCTTGGAGACGGCGTCGTGCCAGGCGGCCTTCGCTCCGGAGTCGCCGATCCGGTAGACGTCCACCACCGCTCCCACCGCGACGGCCAGCGAAAGGACTCCCACGACGATCCGGACGGGCGGGGCCGACCAGCGCACACGGCCGGCTCGCCCGGTCTCCGCCGGTGCGCTCCTTGCCGCCCACCACACGACCGCGGCCAGCACGAACAGCCCCAGGACCCAGGGCAGCAGACCATCACCCATCTCGGTGTGCCGCCGTACCAGCGCGTCGTTGTTCACGTGCCGTTCCAGCCACTCGCCGGCCTGTGTGGTCAACGGCACGCTGACCAGGGCGACCAGGGCCAGAAGCGGCAGCAGCGGGCCCAGGCGCTGAGCCGCGCGCGGCCACAGCGCGGCCACCACCAAGGCCAGCGCGGCGAGCGGTACCAGCACGACGACTATGTGAACCAGCAGGACATGGGCGGGCAAGCCGTTGATCAGACCCATCGGGGCGCTCCTCAGCGTGGCGGGGCGCGCCAGCCTGGCACAGCAGTCTCTCAGTTTCCTCTCAGACGGGACGAGGACGAGCGACGCCGCTCAGGACAGGTCAGACGGTGCTCAGGACGGTCGTCAGCGGTTGCGGCCCGCCATCCTTTCGAGTCGGGCGATACGGTCGGCCATGGGCGGGTGCGTCGAGAACATCCTGGACAGTCCCTGGCCCGGGCGGAACGGGTTCGCGATCATCATGTGGCTCGCGGTCTCGATCCTCGGCTCGGGCGGCAGGGGCAGCTGCTTGGTGCCGGCGTCGAGCTTGCGCAGGGCGTTGGCGAGGGCGACCGGGTCGCCGGTGAGCTGGGCCCCGGAGGCGTCCGCCTCGTACTCCCTGGATCTGCTGATGGCCAGTTGGATGAGGCTCGCGGCGAGCGGGCCCAGGATGATGATCAGCAGCATGCCCAGCAGGCCGGGGCCCTCGTCGTCGTCGGAGCGGCCGATCGGGATCAGCCAGGCGAAGTTGACCAGGAACATGATCACCGAGGCGAGGGCGCCGGCGACCGACGAGATGAGGATGTCCCGGTTGTAGACGTGGCTCAGCTCGTGGCCGATGACACCACGCAACTCGCGCTCGTCCAGGATGCGCAGGATGCCTTCGGTGCAGCACACGGCGGCGTTGCGCGGGTTGCGGCCCGTCGCGAACGCGTTCGGCGCCTCCGTGGGTGAGATGTAGAGGCGGGGCATGGGCTGACGGGCCTGCGTGGACAGCTCGCGGACCATGCGGTAGAGGGCCGGGGCTTCGAACTCGCTCACCGGGCGGGCACGCATCGCGCGTAGCGCCAGTTTGTCGCTGTTCCAGTACGCGTACGCGTTCGTGCCGAGGGCGATCAGCACCGCGACGATCAGGCCCGTACGGCCGAAGAAGCTGCCGATGACGATGATGAGTGCGGACAGTCCCCCGAGGAGTACTGCGGTCCTGAGCCCGTTGTGCCGGCGGTGCACGGTACGCCCTCCAAATCGTGCAGCAGGGGAACCCTTTGCTTGCTGGTGTGCTTGCTGATCTGCGAAGCCACTGGTGCCGTGGTGTCACGTCCAGTGGACCCTCCCGTATTGGTCAACGCCAGGCGAGGGCCGCGAGTTCCCTTGTGAGGGCGGCGCCGCGGGTCGGCCGTCCGGGTGACGGCCACCGCGGCGGCGGGCACGCGCGCGTGGTCCGGCTGCTCCGCGCGCGTGCGGGGTGCTCAGAACAGGCCGGTGCCGGCGAAGCGGAGGACGAGTTGGGGCGCCCCGGACAGGGCGATGCCGAGGGCTCCGGTGAGGGCGATGGCGGCTGTCAGGGGAGCGGGGACCCGGTGCCGCGCGGGCTCCTGCTCGGGGGCACGGAACAGCAGCGCCGTCCACTGGAGGTAGTAGACGAGCGCGATGACCACGTTGACGGCCATGACGACGGCCAGCCAGCCGAGGCCCGCGTCGACGGCCGCCGAGAAAACGGTGACCTTCGCGAAGAGGCCGATGACGCCCGGCGGCAGCCCCGCGAGGCACAGCAGGAAGAAGGCCAGGAGCAGGGCGGTCATGGGGTTGGAGGCGTACAGGCCGCGGTAGTCGCTGACGCGGTTGAGCGCCCTCGTGCGGCCCACCAGGGCGGCGACGGCGAAGGCGCCGAGGTTCACGGCGGCGTACATGAGGGCGTAGGCGACCGTGGACCCGATCGATGTGCGGGCGTCCGCGGAGTATCCGGCGGCGGCGATCGGGACCAGGAGGTAGCCGGCCTGGCCGACGGAGGACCAGGCGAGCAGCCGTACCGCGCTGTACGCGCGCGTGGCCTGCTGGCGCAGGGCACCGACGTTGCCGACGGTCATGGTGAGGGCGGCCAGCGCGGCGAGGGCTGGGCCCCAGGCGTCGGCGTACGACGGGAAGGCGACGACGGTGACGAGGATGAGGCCGGAGAAGCCGACGGCCTTGCCGACGACCGACAGGTAGGCGGCGACGGGCAGGGGCGCTCCCACGTAGGTGTCGGGCACCCAGAAGTGGAAGGGCACCGCGGCGGTCTTGAAGGCGAAGCCGACCAGGGTGAGGACGACGCCGGTCTGGGCGAGCGTGTGGAGTTGTCCGTCGACGTGCTGGATGCGGTCGGCGATCCCGGTGAGGTAGAGGGTGCCCGTCGCGGCGTACACGAAGCTGATGCCCAGCAGGCTGACCGCGGTGGCGGTGACCGAGGACAGGAAGAACTTCAGGGCGGCCTCCGAGGACCTGCGGTCGCCGTGCCGGATGCCGACGAGGGCGAACGCGGGCAGCGAGGCGACCTCCAGAGCCACGACGAGGGTGGCGAGGTCCCGGGAGGCGGGCAGCAGGGCGGCGCCCGCGGCGGAGGAGAGCAGCAGGAACCAGAACTCCCCTTCGGGGAGTCTCCTGCGTCCGTCCTTGAGTGCGGTCACCGACAGCAGGGCGGCCAGGAGGGCGCCGCCGAGGACGAGGAACTGGATGACGAGGGTGAACCGGTCGGCCGTGTAGCTGCACAGCCGCGGGTCGCCGGTCTGGCAGAAGGTGCTGCGGTCGGCGTCGAGGAGGGGCAGCAGCAGGAGGGCCGAGACGGCGAGTCCGGCCACCGCGCACCAGCCGAGTACGGCCTTCTTCGCGTCGGGCACGAACAGGTCGGCGACGAGGACGCCGAGACCGACGATCGCCGCGATGGTGGGCGGGGCGATCGCGAGCCAGTCGACGGACTGGACCAGCGACTCGGCCAGGGGCTGGGCCGGGTGGCTCATCGGGTGCCTCCTGCGAGGAGTTGCTGCACGGCCGGGTCGGTCAGCCCGAGTAGTGCCTTGGGCCACAGTCCGGCCACGACGGTGAGGGCGACGAGCGGCGTCCAGGCCGCGAACTCGTACGTGCGGACGTCGGCGAGCTTCGGTTCCTGCTGCGGTACGGGGCCCATGCAGACGCGGCGGACCACGATGAGCAGGTACGCGGCCGTCAGCAGCGTGCCGAACGCGGCGATGGCCATGAACGTGAGGAACGCGGGACGGCTGAGGCCGGCCGCGGGACGGAACGCGCCGAACAGGGCCAGCATCTCGCCCCAGAACCCGGCCAGTCCGGGCAGGCCGAGGGAGGCGACCGCGGCGAAGGCCAGCAGGCCGCCGAGCCGCGGTGCCTTGCCGTACAGCGCGGCGCCGGCCGGAAGGTGCGGCGCGGTGGAGCCGTTCGACGAGGGGTGGCCGGGCGACGGGAGGGAAAGGGCGTCGAGGTCGGTGCTGCCCGTGCGCTCCTTGACCGCGCCGACCAGGAAGAAGAGGAGGCCGGTGATCAGGCCGTGGGCGATGTTGGCGAACAGCGCGCCGTTGACGCCGGTCGGGGTCATCGTGGCGATGCCGAGCAGGACGAAGCCCATGTGGCCCACGGAGGAGTAGGCGATGAGCCGCTTGAGGTCGCCCTTCGCGCCCTGCTTGGCGAGGGCCAGGCAGGCCAGGGATCCGTAGATGATCCCGACGACGGCGAAGGCGGCGAGGTAGGGGGCGAAGGTGCGGAAGCCGTCGGGCGCCGCCGGCAGCAGAATCCGGACGAACCCGTACGTACCCATCTTCAGCAGGACACCGGCCAGCAGGACCGAGCCGACGGTCGGCGCGGCGGTGTGGGCGTCCGGCAGCCAGCTGTGCAGCGGCCACATCGGCGTCTTGACCGCGAGCCCGATTCCCACCGCCAAAACGGCGATGACCTGCACGGATGTGGTCAGCGACCGGCCGTTGTCAGTGGCGAGTGCCATCATGTCGAACGTGCCCGCCTTGATTCCGATCAGGAGCAGGCCGAGCAGCATGACGACGGACCCGAGCAGCGTGAACAGGATGAACTTCCAGGCGGCCTGGGTCCGCCCCTCGCCGCCCCAGCGGGCGATGAGGAAGTACATCGGGATGAGCACCATCTCGAAGGCGAGGAAGAAGAGCAGCAGGTCGAGGACCGCGAAGGTGGCGAGAGTGCCGGACTCCAGCAGGAGCACCAGGGCGACGAACGCCTTCGGGGACGGGCCCGCAGGCAGCTTGAAGTAGGAGTAGAGCGCGCAGAGGAAGGTCAGCAGCGCGGTCAGGACCAGAAGGGGGAGGGAGATGCCGTCGATGCCGAGGTGGATCCGCACGTCGAGAGCGGGGATCCAGCTGATGTCGGTCGTGGCCTGCATCTTCGACGGATGGTCGTGGTCGAAGCCGAGCGCGAGGACGATCGTGGCGGCGAGGATGGCCCCGGTCACGGTCACGCCGTGGCGCAGCACGGCCTGCTCGGGCGACTTCCCCTTCAGTCCGGGCGGCGCGGGCAGCAGAGCGGCGGCGGCGCCGAGGAGCGGGCCGACGACGACGAACGCCAGAAGGAACTGCATCACGGACTCGTTGATATCGATCACGCCTGCTCACGCTCCCGTGGCGACGAGGAGGACGGCGACCGCCAGGACGACGGTGCCAGCGAGCAGCGCGCTCACATAGGTCTGTACGTTGCCGGTCTGGGCGCGCCGTACGGCGGCCCCGAGCAGCCGGGGCAGCGCCGCCGCGCCGCGTACGTAGGTGTCGACGACCTCGCGGTCGAGGAACCGGACGAGACTCGCTCCGGCCTGGACCGGTCGGACGAACAGCGCCGCGTACACGGCATCCAGGTGGAAGCCGGTGGCGGCGGGCCGGTGGAGCGGGCCGAGCAGCAGCCGCCCGGGATCGGCCGGATCGGGGGCGTAGGCCACGTCGCCGTAGGCGGGCCGGTGGCTGGCGATGGCCTCCGCCTCGACCAGTGCGGCGTCGGCCTCGGGGTGGGCGGCGACCGCTCCCATCGGGGTGCGCGCGGCCAAGGCGGTGGTGCGCTGCCAGGCACCGTAGGTGACCAGACCGCCCACCAGGGCGAGGCCTGTGCCGAGCACCGAGGTGGTGAGGGTCGGGGCCAGGCTGCCACCGCCGAACCAGTCGGGCAGCAGCCGGAACACGAAGCCGCCGAAGGCGAGTGACGGGATGGCGAGCACCCACAGCACGACGGTCATGGTGAGCGGCTGACGGCCGTGGTCCGGGGCCTCGGTTCCCCGGCCGCGGAAGGCGAGCAGCCACAGACGGGTCGCGTACGCGGCGGTGAGGAGGGCGGTCAGCAGTCCGGCGAGCAGGACGATCCAGCCCGCGCCGCCGGGGGCGTGCTCGGTGTGGCCGGTGGCGACGTGCTCGGCCGCGCCGAGGACGGACTCCTTGGAGAAGAAGCCACTGAAGGGCGGGATCGCGGCGAGCGCGAGGAGCGCCACGGTCATCGTCCAGTACGCGTCGGGGACGCGGTCGCGCAGACGGCCCATGCGGGACATGGCGGCCAGTGAGTTGGTGCCGGCGGCGTGGATGATCACGCCTGCTGCGAGGAACAGCAGCGCCTTGAAGGCGCCGTGGGACAGGAGGTGGAAGACGGCGGCACCGCGGTCGCCGACGGCCAGGGCGCCGGTCATATAGCCGAGTTGGCCGATCGTGGAGTAGGCGAGGACGCGTTTGATGTCGTCCTGGGCGAGCGCGGCGAGCGCCGAACCGGCCATGGTGACGGCGGCCATGACGGCGAGGACGACCATCGCGGCCGTGGATGCCTGGAAGACGGGGAGGAGACGTGCGACGAAGTAGACACCGGCGGCGACCATCGTCGCGGCGTGGATCAGCGCGGAGACGGGCGTGGGGCCCGCCATCGCGTCGGGGAGCCAGGTGTGCAGCGGGAACTGCGCCGACTTGCCCGCCACGCCCGCGAGAAGCAGCAGGGCGATCACGGTCGGGTGGTCGAGTCCGCCGTTCGCGACGGTGTTGAGGACACGCGTGATGCGGAAGGACCCGGCGTCGGTGGCGAGGGCGAACAGGCCGATCAGGAAGGGCACGTCACCGAGCTTGGTGACGAGGAAGGCCTTGAGGGAGGCGGCGCGGGCCTCCGGGGTCTCCCAGTAGTGGCCGACCAGGAAGTAGGAGCAGATGCCCATGACTTCCCAGCCGACCAGCAGCACGATCAGGTCGCCGGAGTAGACGACCAGGAACATCGCGGAGGTGAACAGGGAGGCGAGTGCGGCGTAGGAGGGGTAGCGCGGGTCGTCGCGCAGATAGCCGGTCGAGTAGACCTGCACACACGTGGCGACGAAGCCGACCAGGAGGGCGACGAGGGCGGCGAAGCCGTCGATGTGCAGGGCGAGTTCGATCGGGACCGAGCCGGTGGGCGTCAGCTCGGTGGCGGAGTCGATGGCGTCGCCGCCGCCCTGCCGCATGGCGACCAGGACCGCAAGCAGTAGGGAGGCGAGGGTCGGCAGGACGGCGAGCGGGCGGACGAAGCCGGGGGCCGTGCGGCCGAGCAGCAGCCCGGCCGCGGCGCCCAGGAACGGCAGGAGAGGGACGAGGACGGCGAGGGTGGTCGTGGTCACGCGGTGGCCTCAGCCTTCTCGGCGGCGGGGTCGCCGCGGTCGGGTCCGTCGCTCTCGTGGCCCTCGGCGGTGTCGCGGAGCCGGTCGATGTCGGAGGTGCCGCGGTTGCGGTAGACGGCGAGGACGATCGCCAGGCCGATACCGATCTCGGCGGCGGCGATGGCGATGGTGAACAGGGCCAGGGCCTGGCCGGAGTGCAGGGTCTCCGCGGCGGCCTTGCTGAGCCAGACGTCGAAGGCGACCAGGTTGAGGTTGACGGCGTTGAGCATCAGCTCGACCGACATCAGGACCAGGATCGCGTTGCGGCGGGCGAGGACGCCGTACAGGCCGGTGCAGAACAGGAGGGCGGAGAGCACGACGGGATAGGCGAGGTGCATCAGCGGACTCCTTCGGCTTCCTCGGCGGCGGCCCGGCCGTCGCGGGCGCCGGGGACCTGCGGGCCGGCCGCGTCCGCCTTCGCCTTGCGGGACAGGACGATCGCGCCGACCAGGGCGGCGAGGAGGAGGACGGACAGGGCCTCGAAGGGAAGGACCCAGTGCCGGAAGAGGCTTTCGCCGGTGACCTTCGTCGTTCCGGCGGCGGCACCGTCCAGGTCGATCCAGGTGGAGCGGAAGGCGTCGACGACCACCCAGACCAGGGCGGCCGCGGCGGCGACGGCCACGGTCAGGGCGGCCCAGCGGTTGCCGGAGTCCGCGTCCGGGGAGCGGCCGATGGGGGCCTTGGTGAGCATCAGACCGAACAGGAGGAGGACGACGACGGAACCGACGTAGATGAGGACCTGCACCCAGGCGATGAACTCGGCGGTGAGCAGGAGGTATTCGACGGCGAGGCCGCCGAGGGTGACCACCAGCCACAGGGCGGCGTGCACCAGTTGCCGGGTGGTGACGGTGACGAGCGCGGCGCCGAAGGTGACCAGGCCGACAAGGAGGAAGGCGATCTCGACACCCGTCGGGGACAGGAAGCCATGGGTGGGGGCGGCGAGGCTCATGTGTCTCCCTCCTGGGGCTCGGCCTGGGCGGCGGCCAGCTTCTCGGCGGTCTTGCGGGCGGCGGCGATCTCCTTGGGTTCCTCCGCGCCGGGGTCGAGGGCGGGCGGGGCCGGGACGGTCCACATCCACTCGCGGAGCTTGTCGCGTTCGTGGGTGAGTTCGCGGATGTCGGTCTCGGCGTACTCGAACTCCGGGGACCAGAACAGCGCGTCGAAGGGGCAGACCTCGATGCAGATACCGCAGTACATGCAGAGGGAGAAGTCGATGGCGAAGCGGTCGAGGACGTTGCGGCTGCGGTCGCGTCCGCCGGGGGTGGCGGCCGGGATCGTCTCCTTGTGGGAGTCGATGTAGATGCACCAGTCGGGGCACTCGCGGGCGCACAGCATGCAGACCGTGCAGTTCTCCTCGAACAGGCCGATCACACCGCGGGTGCGGGGCGGCAGGTCGGGCTGGACGTCGGGGTACTGCTCGGTGACGGTCTTCTTCGTCATCGTGCGCAGGGTGACGGCCAGGCCCTTGGCGAGGCCGCTGCCAGGGATGGGGGCCATGGCTACTGGATCACCACCTTGACGATGCCGGTGAGGGCGATCTGGGCGAGGGAAAGGGGGACGAGGAGGGTCCAGGAGAGCTTCTGGAGCTGGTCCTCGCGCAGCCGCGGGTAGGTGACGCGGAGCCAGATGACCACGAAGGCGAGGAGCGCCGTCTTCAGCAGGGTCCAGACCCAGCCGAGGCCGTCGGCGCCCCACGGGCCGTGCCAGCCGCCCAGGAACAGGACGGTGGTCAGACCGCACAGGACGATGATTCCGGCGTACTCGGCGAGCAGGAACAGGGCGAAGCGCAGGCCGGTGTACTCGGTGTAGGCGCCGAAGATGATCTCCGAGTCGGCGACGGGCATGTCGAAGGGCGGGCGCTGCAGTTCGGCGAGGCCGGCGACGAAGAAGACGAGCGCGCCGACGATCTGCCAGGGCAGCCACCACCACTCGAAGGCGTCGAGGATGCCGGGGAGGGAGACCGTGCCGGCCGCCATCGCCACGGAGGCGGCGGCGAGCAGCATCGGGAGTTCGTAGGCGAGGAGTTGGGCGGCGGTACGCAGGCCGCCGAGGAGGGAGAACTTGTTGGCGCTGGCCCAGCCCGCCATGAGCGAGCCGAGGACGCCGACGCCCATCACGGCGAGGACGAAGAAGACGCCCGCGTCGAGGACCTGGCCGACCGCGCCCTCGCCGGGGCCGATCGGGATGGCGAGCAGGACGAGCAGATACGGGAGGAGGGCGACGGCCGGGGCGAGCTGGAAGATGCGGCGGTCGGCGCCGTTCGGGACGACGTCTTCCTTCTGCGCGAACTTGACGCCGTCCGCGATGAGTTGGGCCCAGCCGTGGAAGCCGCCTGCGTACATCGGGCCGAGGCGGCCCTGCATGTGCGCCATCACCTTGTGCTCGGTCTGACCGACGATCAGGGGGAAGGTGAGGAAGACGACGAACACGACGAGGAGTCGCAGGGCGACGTCCAGCACGCCGTTCACTGCGGGCCTCCTATGGGGGTGTCGGGGGCGGGGCCGTCAGGATCGGGAGCGTCGGGGGCAGGGGCGTTGGCGCCGGTGGCTGGACCGGCCGTGGGCGGCTCGTCCGAAGAGGCCGATTCCCCAGGGACCGATTCTCCGGGGACCGGTCCCTCGCGGCCGGGTTCCGCGGCCCCGGGCATCTGAGACGCCCCTTGGTCGGGCCCAGGCTCCTCAGCCGCCGCTCCCCCGGGCCGGGGCGCCTCGGACGCGGACTCCTTGGAGGCAGGCCCTTCCGACTCCGCTCGCTCGGACCGGGGGCCTTCGGGAGCCGCCTCCTGGGCCGCCGGCTTGTCGGTCGCGGGTTCGCGACGGTCGCCGTTGGCGTTGGCGTTGGCGTTGGCGTTGGCGTTGGCGTTGGCATGAGTGTGGGTGTCCGGCGACGCCTGGGACGCACGGCCGGATTCGGGCATCGGACGGGTTTCCGTCTCCGGGCTCGTCTCCTCACCCTCGCGAGCGCCGCCGTTCTCCTCAGCCTGGGGGACCTGGTCGATCTCCTCAGCTTCGGGGGCTGGGCCATTCTCCTCGGCCTTGGGGGCTGGGCCGTTCTTGTCCGGTCCCGCGGCCTCGCCCTTGTCCGGGGTTTGCGGGGTGGCCTCGGTGGGGTGGGGCTCCGCTTGCGGGGGCCTGGGTGGTTGCGGTTCGTCGAAGGCGGGGCGGGCGTGGTGCCAGGGCGCGTCCGAACTGCGGGGCGCCGTGGGTCGGGCGGGGCGCCGGGTGGCCGTGTCGGGTGCCGTGGGTTCCTGCCCCGCCTCGGCGTACGCACCGGCGCGCTGTGCGGCGGACCCCTCCGACGCGCCGCGTGAGCGGCGGGGGCCCGTGGGCGCCGACGGCTTCGCCGCTGCCGCGGTGTCGGTCGGTTCGGCCGTATCCGACGTCCCCGACCCCTGCCCCGCCTGCTCAGCCCCGTCTACCGCCTCGGCCCGCTCAGCCCGCGCCGCCTGCTCTGTTACCTCAGCCTGTTCCGCCCGCTCAGCCTGCTCCGGCCCCTCTACTGCCTCAGCCTGCTCCTGCCCCTCTACTGCCTCGGCCTGCGCAGCCCGCTCGGCCTGCGGTGCCCGCTGGGAGGCAGACCCCTGGCTCGCGCTGCGCGCGCGGCGCGGGGTGGTCGAGGTGGCGCGCTCGGCTCGCCGAGCAGCCACACCTTCCGAGGCGGCGCTCGCCGCACCGGGTCCGGATGCCTCCGTCGGCGCCGCCCCCTCGGCCGCCGCCGCACCCGCGGTCTGGCCGACGGAACCCTCCGCCGCACCCGACCCACCGGGACCAGCCGCCCCCCTCTGACTCGCGGAACCCCCCGCCGCCGTACGCGACCGACGGGGACCCGCCGACCCCGTCTGACCAGCGGAACCCTCCGCCGCCGCACCCGACACGCCGGGTCCAGCCGCGCCCCTCTGACTCGCGGAGCCCTCCGCCGCGGTGCGCGAGCGGCGGGGACCTGTCGGCTCCGTCTGGCTCGTGGAGCCCTCCGATGTCGTGCGGGACCGGCGGGGTGGTGTGGTGGTCGGTGCGGCGGAGGCTTCCGTTGTGGTGCGGGTGCGGCGGGTCGGGCGGGTCGGGGCCGGGGGGAGTTGGCCCTTCAGAGGGCCCCATTCGTTGGGGTCGGGGACGCCCGGGGGAAGCATCTGGCGGCGCTTGGGTCCGCCGTGGTCGGACTCGCCGGGTTCCTTCGCGCCCGGCCATGCCTTGGCGACACGGGCGGCCAGGACGAAGTCCTTGCGCAGGGGATGGCCCTCGAAGGTCTCGGGGAGCAGGAGGTGGTGCAGGCCGGGGTGGCCTTCGAAGCGGACGCCGAACATTTCGTGCGTCTCGCGCTCGTGCCAGGCGGCGCCGGCGTAGACACCGACGGCGGAGGCCAGCGCCGGCGCCTCGTGGGGGACGGTCGTGCGGAGCAGCAGGCGCCGGACCGGGGCCAGGGCGACGACGTGCGCGGACACCCTGAAGCCCGTGCCGGGTTCGTCGACCGCGCTCAGCCAGTCGAAATAGGTGCAGGTCAGGGTCGTGCGGGCGGTCTCAAGCGCGGGGATCCAGGACTGCGGCGGCACGTCGACGGTGAGGACTCCGTAGGACTCCTGCGCCGTGGCCTCGGGGCCGAAGATCTCCTCGACGGGGGCGGGGAGCCAGCCGACGGCGGTCATCGCGCGCCTCCCTCCGCGGTCGGCGGGCGGACCAGGCCGCTCTGCAGGGCGGCGGTGGACGGCCTCCCGGCCTCGTAGCGCTCCCCCAGCGACTCCCCGGCGATCTTCTCCTGGAGCTTGAGGATGCCCTGGAGCAGCGACTCGGGGCGGGGCGGGCAGCCGGGTACGTAGACGTCCACCGGGATGATCTGGTCGACGCCCTTGGTGACGGCGTAGGAGTCCCAGTAGGGGCCGCCGCAGTTGGAGCAGGCGCCGAAGGAGATGACGTACTTCGGCTCGGGCATCTGCTCGTACAGCCGCTTCACCGCGGGCGCCATCTTGTCCGTGACCGTGCCGGAGACGACCATCAGGTCGGCCTGGCGGGGGCCCGGCGCGAACGGGATGACGCCGAGGCGGATGAAGTCGTGGCGGGCCATCGACGCGGCGATGAACTCGATCGCGCAGCAGGCGAGGCCGAAGTTGAAGACCCAGAGCGAGTAGCGGCGGCCCCAGTTCAGGACGATCTTCATCGGTTCCGGGGCCAGACGCGCGAGCGCGCCGAGCCGCCCGCTGCCTTCGGCGGGGGGACGCCCGGGCTCGGGGAGCAGCACGGGCTCGGGGTTGGTGCGGGTCACGTCCATGTCAGGACGCCCTTCTTGTATGCGTACAGCAGGCCCACGGCGAGGAAGCCGAGGAAGACGAACATCTCGACGAGCGTGGTCCCGCCGTATCCGTGGTCGGCGAAGACGGTCGCCCAGGGGAACAGGAAGACCGAGTCGACGGCGAAGATCACGTAGAGGAAGGCGTACACGTAGTAGCGGACCTGGGTGTGGGCCCAGCCCTCGCCGACGGGGTCGACGCCGCACTCGTACGTGAGCAGTTTCTCGGGTGTGGGGACGACGGGGCGCAGCAGCCGGCCGGCGCCGAAGGCCACCCCGACGAAGAGCACGCCCAGCAGCGCGAGCAGTCCCACGACCGAATAGGACCGGAAGTAGTCCGCCGCGACGACGGCGGTCGAGTCCCCCAACGTCTCCCGCAACGTCCGTCCCTCGCTCCCTGACCAGGTTGACCTGAGTGCCTTGGTGAATCCTGTGACGCGACACGATTCGACGACCTGTACGCACGGGAGTCTAGGCCCTGATAAAGAGACGGTAAGCAGCCCGTCACAGACTCCGCTCGCCCCGGTCCGCGGGCCGGACCGAAAGGTGGGGTTTTCCCCCGGGCCCCGCGGCGGCGGACCTCATGGCGCGGGGGCGCGCCACACGGCACGCTAGCCCGTATGACCGCTCGCATGCCATCCGCCGGGGCGGCCGCGACCGACGGTGACGACCGTCTGCCGCCGGCCCGTTTCGCCTTCGACACGCACACCTGGAAGGAGATCGCGAATCTCCTGGCGAACCTGCCGATGGCGCTGCTCGGCTTCACCTATTCGACCACGGCGCTCGTCACCAGTGGCGCGCTGACCCTCACCGTGATCGGCTTTCCGCTGCTCGCCGCCACCCTGTTCGGCGCACGGGGCCTGGGCAAGCTGGAACGGGCGCGGGCCCGGGCGCTGCTCGGGGTGCGGGTGGACGAGCCGAGCCCGCTGCCGCTCGGCAGGGGCGGCGGGCTGCTCCAGCGGTTGTGGATGGCGCTGAAGGACCCGGTGGGCTGGCGGACCCTGCTGTACGACTTCATCCGGCTGCCCTGGGGGATCCTCACCTTCGTCATCACGTTCACCTCGCTGTTCGTGCTGTGGCCGGTGCTGCCGTTCCTCGCGCGGGGCCTGGCGAACGTGGACCGGGCGATGGTGCGCGGTCTGCTGTCGCCCTCCGACGAGCTGGAACGCCGGATCGCCGAACTGGAATCCGACCGCGGGGTCGTGGTGGACACCGCGGCGGCGGACCTGCGGCGGATCGAGCGGGACCTGCACGACGGGGCGCAGGCCCGGCTGGTCAGTCTGGCGATGGGACTCGGCCTGGCGAAGGAGAAGCTTCTGGAGGATCCCGACTCGGCCGCGGCGATGGTCGAGGAGGCGCACGGCGAGGTGAAGCTCGCACTCCAGGAGTTGCGCGACCTGGCCCGGGGCATCCATCCGGCCGTCCTCACCGACCGCGGCCTGGACGCCGCGCTGTCCTCGGTGGCCTCCCGGTGCACGGTGCCGGTGAAGGTGACCGCCGACCTGGAGGCGAGACCGGCCGCCGCGATCGAGGGCATCGCCTACTTCACGGTCTCGGAGCTGTTGCAGAACATCAGCAAGCACAGTGGTGCGCGGACGGCGTCCGTCGACGTCTGGCGGTCCGAGGACCGGCTGCTCATCCAGGTGCGGGACGACGGCCGGGGCGGGGCGCGGCTCGACGCGGGCAGCGGGATGCGCGGGCTCGCGGAACGGCTCGGCGCGGTCGACGGGCTGTTCGTGGTCGACTCCCCGGTCGGCGGGCCGACCACGGTCACCGCCGAGCTGCCCTGGCGGGACCGGACGGAAACCTCCTGACCGCTGAGGGCTACGGACCCGGACGGAGCCCTGTCGGCCCGGGGTGGGGAAAACCCCCCGTCCAAGACGCCGACGGCCTCCATGGTCCGCGGACCCGCGGCGCAGGAGGGTGGGGGTACGGCAGAAGGCCGCTGACGAGGGGAACGGGACGACACCGATGGCCACGGAGTACGGACAGGGGTACGGGCACCGGTACGAACACGACGGTGCGGGCCGGCGCCGGCTGCCGGCCGCACTGCGCGCGCCGTTCGCGGCGCGCAGCTGGCGCGAGTTCGGCTATGTGCTGCTGAGCCTGCCGATCAGCATCCTGATGTTCACGTACGCGGTGACGATGGTGTCGTTGGGGGCGGGGCTGCTGGTGACCTTCCTCGGGATTCCGGTCCTCGCGGGGGCGCTGGCGGGATGCCGCGGTCTGGGCTTGCTGGAGCGGGCACGGGCGCGGGCACTGCTCGACCTGGAGGTCGCCGAACCCGAGCCGCTGCGGATGCGCAAGCCGGGCGTCATGGCCTGGATGGGCGCGGTCCTGAAGAGCGGCACGTCGTGGCGGCACCTGCTGTACGCGCTGCTGCACTTCCCCTGGGCGGTGTTCTCCTTCGTCGTCGCGGTGAACTTCTGGGCGATCGGCTGGTCGCTGGTGACGTATCCGCTGTGGTTCTGGCTCTTCCCGGTGTACGGCGGACAGGGCGGCATCCAGCTCTACGGCGACGAACACCACCGGATCTACCTCGACAACCCCTTCGAGATCACCGTCACGGCGCTGGTCGGGCTGCTGTTCACACTGGCCACGCCATGGATCGTGCGGGCGCTGACGATGGTGGACCGGCTGCTGGTGCACGGGCTGCTCGGGCCGTCGCGGCTGTCGGCGCGGGTGGTGGAGCTGGAGTCGGACCGGGGCGTGGTGGTCGACACGGCGGCGGCGGACCTGCGGCGGATCGAGCGGGACCTGCACGACGGGGCGCAGGCCCGGCTGGTGGCGCTGGCCATGGACCTGGGGCTGGCGAAGGAGAAGCTGGCCGAGGACCCGCGGTCGGCGGCGCGGATGGTGGAGGATGCGCACGGCGAGGTGAAGACGGCGCTCCAGGAGCTGCGGGACCTGGCCCGCGGTATCCATCCCGCCGTGCTGACGGACCGCGGTCTGGACGCGGCCCTCTCCGCGGTCGCCTCCCGCTGCACCGTGCCGGTGCAGGTCGAGGTGGACCTGACACGGCGTCCCGCGCCGGCGATCGAGGGCATCGCGTACTTCACGGTCTCGGAGCTGCTGCAGAACATCAGCAAGCACTCCCGGGCGCGTTGGGCGTCGGTGGATGTCTGGCGGTCGGACGACCGGCTGATGCTGCAGGTCGTGGACGACGGGGTGGGCGGAGCCGATGTGTCCGGGGGTTCGGGTCTGGCCGGGCTGGCGGAGCGGCTGGACGCGGTGGACGGGATCCTGGTGGTGGATTCACCGCCCGGCGGCCCGACCCGGGTGACGGCGGAACTGCCCTGGCGAGGCTGACACCGGCCGTCGCACGGGGCCGGCCGCCGCCCGACATGGGTGGCGGCCGGCCCCGTGCGGCCATGCCACGCTGACTGTGCGACCCGCGGACGCGCAGCCGCACGGGCCGACACCACATAGGCCGGCCACACATAGGCCCGCGGCCGATCCAGCGCGCAGGACACGGATCAGCACACAGGCCCTCAGCCACTGCCCACGGCACACAGGTGCACGGCACACAGGTGCACAACACTCGGGCCACACGGCACACGGGTGCGCGCAGCACACGGGCCCCGAGCACACAGGCCCGCACCACATAGACCGCAAACGCACGGCCCACGGCAGCACGGGCGCGCGGCGCGCAGGTCCGCGGCACACGATCGCGCGACACCCGGACGCGCGGCACACGGACCCTCAGCACATGGGGCCGCGGCACACAGCCCGGCCGCACACAGCCCGGCCGCACACAGCCCGGCACCACATCGCCCCGCAGCACACGCGCGTGCGCCACGAGGCGGCAGGCAACCGAATGAGGCATGAAGCGGTCCCCTCTTCCGGTGCCGCTCGTGCGGCGCCGGAATTTCGTGCCGTTGTTCCGATGCCGCGTGCGCGGTGCGGTGGGATTGCTGGAATGCTGGACCTCCGTACGGACGGGCACCGTCGGAGGTTCGGGCTGTGGGGGGCCGGAGGATCGTGCAGGACGTGGAGGACAGGGTGCGGGTGGTCATCGCCGAGGATTCGGTGCTGCTCAGAGAGGGCCTGACCCGGTTGCTGACCGACCGCGGGCACGAGGTGGTGGCCGGCGTCGGAGACGCCGAGGCGCTGATCAAGACCATTGCGGACCTGGCCGCGCAGGGTGCGCTGCCGGACGTGGTGGTCGCGGACGTGCGGATGCCGCCGACGCACACGGACGAGGGGGTGCGGGCCGCCGTACGGCTGCGCAAGGCGCACTCGGACCTCGGGGTGCTGGTGCTGTCGCAGTACGTGGAGGAGCGCTACGCCACCGAACTGCTGGCCGGTTCCAGCCGCGGCGTCGGATATCTGCTCAAGGACCGCGTCGCCGAGGTGCGGGAGTTCGTGGACGCGGTGGTACGGGTGGCGAGGGGCGGTACGGCCCTGGACCCGGAGGTCGTCGCGCAGCTGCTCGGCCGCAGCCGCAAGCAGGACGTGCTCGCGGGGCTCACGCCGCGGGAGCGGGAGGTCCTGGGGCTGATGGCGGAGGGGCGGACGAACTCGGCGATCGCCAAGCAGCTGGTGGTCAGCGACGGGGCCGTGGAGAAGCACGTCAGCAACATCTTCCTGAAGCTCGGCCTGTCGCAGAGCGAGGGGGACCACCGGCGGGTTCTGGCCGTTCTCACCTATCTGAATTCGTGAGGGCCTGTCCGGACCGCGATGGCCTGACAGGGTGCCGGCCGGGGGCCGGCCGGTCGCGTTTCCCGGGATGCGGGATGGCCGTGTGCCAGAACGGGAAGTGAGTACCGGGGAACGAGCCGGGAGCGTCATCGAAAGAGCCGGGGGGACATCGTGACACGTCAGGACGACGGGCCGTCTCGGAATGCCGTCCATCATGCGAATGACCGCGGGAAGGCGACCCTAAGCGACGTAGGGTTGATCCTGGGAAGGTCCCTGGGACGACCATGCCCGGACAGCAGCCTCGAAGGAGGTCCAGTTCAGTGACCAGCCAGGTCAGCAGCCCAGCGGAGCAGGCCGACGGTGCCGTCGTAGGAGAGCAGCGCAAACCGGGCGGTACGAAGGACGTCCGGCAACTGGAACGGGTGGTCATCCGGTTCGCGGGCGACTCGGGTGACGGTATGCAGCTCACGGGTGACCGGTTCACCTCGGAGACGGCGTCGTTCGGCAACGACCTGTCGACACTGCCGAACTTCCCGGCGGAGATCCGGGCCCCCGCCGGCACCCTGCCCGGTGTCTCGTCGTTCCAGCTGCACTTCGCCGACCACGACATCCTCACGCCCGGCGACGCGCCGAACGTCCTCGTGGCGATGAATCCGGCCGCGCTGAAGGCGAACATCGGCGACCTGCCGCGCGGCGCGGAGATCATCGTCAACACGGACGAGTTCACCAAACGGGCGATGCAGAAGGTCGGCTACGCCACCAGCCCGCTGGAGGACGGCTCGCTGGACGGCTACGGGCTGCACCCGGTGCCGCTGACCACGCTGACGGTGGAGGCGCTGAAGGACTTCGACCTCACCCGCAAGGAGGCCGAGCGCAGCAAGAACATGTTCGCGCTGGGCCTGCTGTCGTGGATGTACCACCGGCCGACCGAGGGCACGGAGAGGTTCCTGCGGACGAAGTTCGCGAAGAAGCCGGAGATCGCCGAGGCCAATCTGACGGCCTTCCGCGCGGGCTGGAACTTCGGCGAGACCACGGAGGACTTCGCCGTCTCCTACGAGGTCGCCCCGGCCGCGAAGGCCTTCCCGGTGGGCACCTACCGCAACATCTCCGGGAACCTGGCCCTGGCCTACGGCCTGGTCAGCGCCTCCCGCCAGGCGGACCTGCCGCTGTTCCTCGGCTCGTACCCGATCACCCCGGCCTCGGACATCCTGCACGAGTTGTCCAAGCACAAGAACTTCGGTGTGCGGACCTTCCAGGCCGAGGACGAGATCGCCGGCATCGGCGCCGCGCTCGGGGCGGCCTTCGGCGGCTCCCTGGCGGTGACGACGACGAGCGGCCCCGGTGTGGCGCTGAAGTCCGAGACCATCGGGCTCGCCGTCTCGTTGGAGCTGCCGCTGCTGGTGATCGACATCCAGCGCGGCGGGCCCTCGACCGGTCTGCCGACCAAGACCGAGCAGGCCGACCTGTTGCAGGCGATGTTCGGCCGCAACGGCGAGGCCCCGGTGCCGATCATCGCGCCGCGCACGCCGGCCGACTGCTTCGACGCGGCCCTGGAGGCGGCCCGGATCGCGCTGACGTACCGTACGCCGGTGCTGCTGCTGTCCGACGGCTACCTGGCCAACGGCTCCGAGCCGTGGCGTATCCCCGCGCTGGAGGAACTGCCCGATCTGCGCGTGCGGTTCGCACAGGGCCCCAACCACACCCTGGACGACGGCACCGAGGTGTTCTGGCCGTACAAGCGCGACCCCCAGACGCTCGCGCGCCCGTGGGCCGTTCCGGGCACGCCGGGTCTGGAGCACCGCATCGGCGGCATCGAGAAGCAGGACGGCACGGGGAACATCTCCTACGACCCGGCCAACCACGACTTCATGGTCCGCACCCGGCAGGCGAAGGTCGACGGCATCGAGGTGCCCGACATCGAGGTCGACGATCCGGACGGCGCGCGCCTCCTCGTGCTGGGCTGGGGTTCCACCTACGGGCCGATCACCGCGGCGGTGCGGCGGCTGCGGGTTCAGGGGCTGCCGGTGGCACAGGCCCATCTGCGCCATCTCAACCCGTTCCCGGGGAACCTCGGGGAGGTGCTGAGACGTTACGACAAGGTGGTGGTCCCGGAGATGAACCTGGGTCAGCTCGCCCTGCTGATCCGGGCGAAGTATCTGGTCGACGCCCGCTCCTACAACCAGGTCAGCGGAATGCCGTTCAAGGCGGAACAGCTCGCCGCGGCGCTGAAGGAGGCCATCGATGGCTGAGACGTCCACGAGCGGCACGGACACGATCGAGGCGCTTTCGCTCGTGCCGAAGGCCGTGGCCCGGCAGTCGATGAAGGACTTCAAGTCGGACCAGGAGGTGCGCTGGTGCCCGGGGTGCGGTGACTACGCGATCCTGGCGGCGGTGCAGGGCTTCATGCCGGAGCTGGGGCTGGCCCGGGAGAACATCGTGTTCGTGTCGGGCATCGGGTGCTCCTCCCGTTTCCCGTACTACATGAACACCTACGGGATGCACTCCATCCACGGCCGCGCTCCCGCGATCGCGACCGGTCTGGCCGCCACCCGGCGCGATCTGTCCGTCTGGGTCGTCACGGGCGACGGCGACGCGCTGTCGATCGGCGGCAACCACCTCATCCACGCGCTGCGCCGCAACGTCAACTTGAAGATCCTCCTGTTCAACAACCGGATCTACGGCCTCACCAAGGGCCAGTACTCGCCCACCTCCGAGGTCGGCAAGATCACCAAGTCGACCCCGATGGGCTCCCTGGACGCGCCGTTCAACCCCGTCTCGCTGGCGCTCGGCGCGGAGGCGTCGTTCGTGGCCCGGACCATCGACTCCGACCGCAAGCACCTCACCGGGGTGCTGCGGGAGGCGGCGGCCCATCCGGGCACCGCGCTGGTGGAGATCTACCAGAACTGCAACATCTTCAACGACGGTGCCTTCGACGCGCTCAAGGACCAGCACGGCGCTCAGGAGGCGGTGATCCGCCTGGAGCACGGGCAGCCGGTCCGGTTCGGGCCTGACGGCGGCCGGGGTGTGGTGCGCGACCCGGTCACCGGTGATCTGGAGATCGTCACCGTGACGCCTGACAACGAGGACCGCATCCTCGTCCACGACGCCCACGCGGCCTCGCCGGCCACTGCTTTCGCCCTGTCCCGGCTGGCCGACCCGGACACCCTGCACCACACGCCCATCGGCGTGCTGCGCAGCGTCGAGCGCCCGGTGTACGAGACACGGATGGCCGAGCAGCTGGACGCGGCCGTCGAGCAGCACGGCAAGGGGGACCTCGCGGCCCTGCTGGCCGGCAACGACACCTGGACCGTCATCGGCTGACCGCCATCGGCCGCCGCGGGCTGAACGTTCCGCGGTGCCGGCGACCGACCGTACGGCAGGATTGCAGAACGAGGGCCCGGACGCACCACACCACCCGGGCCCCCGCCCGCACCACACCCAGGACCGCCACCCAACCGCCACCCAACAACGCAAGCAGCTGACGCCTCCGGCCACCGAGCGGCTGACACCGTCCCGGCCGTGCCTTCCAGGCGGCCGACTCGGCCAGCGTCCCAGCAGCCGACGCCTCCGGCCGCTTCCGGCGACGTAAGTTGTTCAACTTGCGGCGGCTGTGGCGCCGAGTCTCGGCGGCCCGGCAATTCCCCTCAGGCCGGCCGGGTGTCTCGTGTGGTGGGTTGTGCCGGGCGCTTTGTTTCGTCGTACCGGTCCCGGGCCTCCCGGACCTGGTCCATGCGGGTCTCGGTCCAGCGCGCCAGCGTCCGGACCTGTAGGGCCCCCTCACGGCCGAGCGGGGTGAGCGAGTAGTCGACCCGGGGCGGGATCACCGGCTTGGCGTCCCGGTGCACGAACCCGTCGCGTTCCAGGACCTGGAGGGTCTGGGCGAGCATCTTCTCGCTGACGCCCCGGCCGAACCGCCCGACCGCCCGGCGCAGCTCGCTGAACCGGTGGGGGCGGTCCAGCAACTCGATCAGGACGAGGACGCCCCACCGGCTGGTGACGTGTTCGAGGACGAGGCGGTGGGGGCACATCGCCTCGCCGTCGTCACGGGCCGCCTTCCGCACAGCACTAACTCCCATGCCCGTACCTTACTTCAAAGTGGGTACTTTCCCTGGGTTAGCGCCGCTCCTAGGGTTAGCGACAGACGCACCCCCACTAGGAGTCCTCCACCATGAGCATCGTCGTCACCGGAGCCACCGGACACCTCGGCCGCCACGTCGTCAACCAGTTGCTGGAGAAGGTTCCGGCCGAGCAGATCACCGCCGTCGTACGCGACGAGGCGAAGGCCGCCGACTTCGCGGCCCGCGGCGTGCGGATCGCCGTGGCCGACTACAACAGGCCCGAGACCTTCGACCACCTCTTCGCCACGGGCGACAGGGTGCTGCTGATCTCCGGCAACGAGTTCGACAAGGGCCGGGTCCAACAGCACACCGTCGTCATCGACGCCGCCAGGGCGGCCGGCGTCGCCCTGCTCGCCTACACCAGTGCCCCCGGCAGCCTGACGGCCGCCCTCGCCGACGACCACCGGGCCACCGAGCAGGTGCTGCTGGCCTCCGGCCTGCCCTACACGCTGCTGCGCAACGGCTGGTACCACGAGAACTACACGGAGAACCTGGCCCCGGTGCTGGCGCACGACGCCGTCGTCGCGGCGGCGGGCGAGGGCCTGATCTCCTCGGCCTCGCGCGCCGACTACGCGGCCGCCGCCGTCGCCGTGCTCACCGGCGAGGGGCACGAGAACAAGACGTACGAGCTGGGCGGCGACGAGGCGTGGAGCCTGGACGAGTACGCGGCCGAGCTGAGCAGGCAGACCGGCAAGGAGATCGCCTACAACTCCGTGCCGGGCGAGACCCTGCTGGGCATCCTGACCGGCGCCGGGATGCCCGAGGCGATGGCCGCGATCCTGGTCGGCGTCGACGCGTCGATCGCCAAGGGCGAGCTGGTCGTCTCCACCGGAGATCTGTCCCGCCTGGCCGGGCGGCCGACCAGTCCGATCGCGGAGGCCGTCACCGCCGCGCTCAAGGGCTGACCGGCC
Source organism: Streptomyces diversicolor (assembly GCF_057537855.1). NCBI lineage: Bacteria > Bacillati > Actinomycetota > Actinomycetes > Kitasatosporales > Streptomycetaceae > Streptomyces > Streptomyces diversicolor. Next base: position 113,327 of record NZ_BAAJXA010000017.1, on the reverse strand, counting down.
GCACCGCGACCCCCGGGCCCCGGCCCCGCGCCCCTGCCTTGTCATGACCGTATGCCAATACGGGTATGACAGGCGGGGGCGCTCGGCGCTACCTTCGTCCAGGCGAACACGCGCGCGAGGACGTGAGAGGGAGGGGCCCGTGGCCGGCGAGTCGAGGGGTGAGCGGCGGACAGGTCTGCTGAACGGCTTCGCGGCGTACGGGATGTGGGGGCTCGTACCGCTGTTCTGGCCCCTGCTGAAGCCGGCCGGCGCGCTGGAGATCCTTGCCCACCGGATGGTGTGGTCCCTGGTCTTCGTCGCCGTACTGCTGCTCGTCGTGCGGCGCTGGGCCTGGGCCGGGGAACTGCTGCGCCAGCCGCGCCGACTCGGGCTGATCGCGGTCGCGGCGGCGGTGATCACGGTCAACTGGGGTGTCTACATCTGGGCCGTGAACGCCGGACACGTGGTCGAGGCATCCCTCGGATACTTCATCAATCCCCTGGTCACCATCGCGATGGGCGTGCTGATCCTGAAGGAGCGGCTGCGGCCCGCGCAGTGGGTGGCGGTCGGGGTCGGCTTCGCCGCGGTGCTGGTGCTGACCGTCGGATACGGCCGCCCGCCGTGGATCTCCCTGAGCCTCGCCTTCTCCTTCGCCACGTACGGGCTGGTGAAGAAGAAGGTCAACCTCGGCGGCATCGAGTCGCTGGCCGCCGAGACCGCGGTCCAGTTCCTGCCCGCGCTCGGCTATCTGCTGTGGCTGACCGCGCAGGGCGACTCCACCTTCACCGGTGACGGCGCCGGGCACGCGGCCCTGCTCGCCGCCACCGGCGTGGTCACCGCGCTCCCCCTCGTCTGCTTCGGCGCCGCGGCGATACGGGTGCCGCTGTCGACACTGGGGCTGTTGCAGTACCTGGCGCCCGTCTTCCAGTTCCTGCTGGGCATCCTCTACTTCGACGAGGCCATGCCGCCCGAGCGCTGGGCCGGGTTCGCGCTGGTGTGGCTGGCGCTGTCGCTGCTGACCTGGGACGCTCTGCGGGCCGCCCGTCGCGCGGCCCGCACGGCCCGCACGCTCGCCAGCGAGAGCGCCGTGCCCAGCAGGACCATGACGACCGGCACGGCGAGCGCCGCCCGGAAGGCGGAGAGCGTCGCCTCGGGACCGGAGCCGGATCCGGAGGCCGCCAGGCCGTAGACCGCGGTCACCGCCGAGATCCCGATCGCCGAACCGAACTGGGTCGAGGTGTGCAGCAGCCCGCCCGCCAGGCCCTGCTCCTGCTCGGCGACCCCGTCGGTCGCCGCGATCGTCAGCGGCCCGTAGGCCAGCGCGAAGGCCATGCCCGCGATGATCAGCGTGGGGAACATCGCCAGGTACGGCCAGTCGGCGCCGACCGGCAGGAACAGCCCGTAGGCGAGCACGGCCAGCAGGAAGCCGCCGACGATCACGCGCGTGTTGCCGTAGCGGGTGACCAGTTTCGGGGTGAGGGTCGGGGCGAGGACCGCGTCGCAGCCCATGACGACGAGCGCAACGGCCGTCCGCAGGGACGACCAGCCGCGCAGTTCCTGTAGGTAGAGCGTGAGCACGAACTGGAAGCCGAAGAAGGCGCCGACGAACAGCAGCGCCCCGAGGTCGGCGCGTACGACCGGGCCGTTGCGCAGGATGCCGAGCCGCACCAGCGGATGCGCGGAACGCCGCTCGATGGCGAGGAAGGCGGCGGCCAGCAGCATCGCGGCGACGGCCGCCGAGGCGGTCGCCGGCCAGCCGTCGAGGCCGTGTTCGAGGCGTACGACGGCGTAGGCGGCGAGCAGCATCGCGGCGGCGGCCGTGATCGCGCCGGGCAGGTCGAAGCCGCGGAGCCGGAACGGCGGCGCGGCCTGCGCCGGGATCAGCCGCACGGCCGCGAGCAGCAGCGCGGCGGCCAGCAGCACCGGGGCGAAGAACACCCAGCGCCAGCCGAGTTGGGTGAGCAGACCGCCGATGACCAGGCCGAGCGAGAAGCCGCCCGCGGCCGTACCGGCGAAGACCAGCAGGGCCTTGTCGCGCCGCGGGCCCTCCTCGTACGAGGTGGTGATGAGGGAGAGCGCGGCCGGTGTCATGAACGCGGCCGAGACACCGGTGGCGAACCGTGCCACGACCAGCGTCCAGCCCGCCGTCGCGAGTCCGCCGAGGCCGGAGAACGCGACGAACACGGTCAGCCAGAGCAGGAACATCCGGCGGCGGCCGAGCAGGTCGGCCGCGCGCCCGCCGAGCAGGGTGAAACCGGCGTAGCCGAGGACGTAGGCGCTCATCACCCAGGCCGCGGTGTCGGTGGCGAGGCCGAGGTCGGCGCGGATCGCGGGGATCGCCACGGCCATCATGGCGATGTCGATGCCCTCCAGGAAGATCGTTCCGCACAGCACGAGCAGCAGGGCCCAGGCACGGGTGCCCATGAGAACACTCCTAGGACAGGGAGCAAGGGAAGGGGCGGGGTCACCGGATCGAGGGTCGGTTCCCTCTTGTGGATCGGTTCCCTCTTGTGGATCGGTTCCCTCTTGTAACCGGGATCCAGCCTGGGGCAGCATCGGCAGGTATGGAAGAAGGCACTTCTGAGTCACCGAGTAACTGCGCGAGCACCGTGGACTACGGCGACGCCGACCCCTTCCAGTGGGACACCCGGGAGGACTGCCAGGTCCGGCAGATCCTCGACCGGGTCGCCGACAAGTGGTCGCTCCTCGTCATCGCACTGCTGGACAACCGGCGGCTGCGCTTCACCGAGCTGCGGCGGGAGATCGACGGGGTCAGCCAGCGCATGCTGACCGTGACGCTGCGCCAGCTGGAACGGGACGGACTGGTCGAACGCACCGTCCATCCGGTGGTGCCGCCGCGGGTCGAGTACGAGCTGACCCCGCTCGGCGGGACCCTGCACGCCACCATCCAGTCCCTGGTGACCTGGACCGAGGACCACCAGGAGGAGATCGCGGCGGCCCGCACGGCCTACGACACCCGCGTCCAGCAGACCACCACCCGCTGAACCCGCCCGATCCCGCCCCGCGGAACCGTTTCCGGACAACCTGGGCACCACGTGACGGGCACGGGATCGGTGGGCGAGTCACGGACAAGCTCGGCGGGGCGGGTCGCGAAGGGGGATCTGCGGGCCGGTTCACAGGCAGCGCGGGCGACATCGGCTACGGACGAGTTCGGGGCGGAGCGTCGGCGAGTTCGGTGGGCGGGGCGGCGAGCGGGTTCGGTGATGTGTGCGCGGGCGGCTCCTACAGTGCGGGGCACCGGCGGCGCCGGCGGCGCGAGCCGCGAACGGCTTCGGCCGCGCGCAGGGCGCGAGCACACGGAAACGCGGAGCGCGGCCCGCACCGACGGCACTCGGCGCCGACGGCTTCGTTCGGCTGGGTGTCAGGGGCCGACGGGCGGAGGCTCGTCGGCGCCCCGGTCGGGGCTGTGGGCCGAGGGTGTCGGTGTGCGTCCTCGGCTCCGCCGGTCGGACCCCGCTGGGCGGGCGCGCGGCCGACGTGCGGCTCGTATCCGGCTCGTTCTCCGACCCCGGGGTGCTTCAGGCGAAGTAGTGGCCCGCCTCCAGGTCGGCGATCAGACCGGGACGGGTCGGCGCTCGGCGCGAAGCCCGATCTGGCGACGGCCGCGCGCTGGGTCTGGACGCGGACCTCCGACCCGCGACGGGGCGCGGAGTTCCGGCTGTTCTTCGCGGCCTACGGACGCGCTCTGCAGGCACCACAGCAGTTCGCGGACTTCCTTGAGCACGTCGTGGCCGACTGGATGAGCGCCCTGTGCGCCGCGCAGAGACCGGACACCGACCCGGTGACCGCGAAGCGCACGGCCACCCTGGTGATCGCCACGATCCGCGGGCTGCTGCTCGACCTGCTCGCCACCGGCGACCGTGACCGGGTCCAGGACGCGGCCGAGAGCTTCCTCGCCACGCTGGAACCCGGAGCGCGGCCCGCTGCGCGCGCACGACCACGTTGAGCCGGGGCCCGCTGCCGTCCGATGGGACTGTCTGTGGCGTCGGCTATAAGTGGCCGTATGACGCAGACATCCGCACCGGGCCCCGCTCCGCTCCACTGGAAACTGGTCATCGACGCCGCCGACCCGCACGCGCAAGCCGACTTCTGGGCCGCCGCGCTGCGCTACGAGGTCGAGGACAACAGCGCGCTCGTCGAACGGCTGCTGGGGCTCGGCGCGCTGCCCGGCGCGGCGACCGTCGAGCACCACGGCCGCCCCGCCTTCCGGGACCTGATCGCCGTACGGCATCCCGACGACCCGTACGACGAGGACGGCGGCACCGGGCTGGGGAGGCGGCTGCTGTTCCAGCGGGTCCCGGAATCGAAGTCCGGCAAGAACCGGCTCCACATCGACGTGCACGCGGGCACGGGTGGACGCGAGGACGAGGTCGGCCGACTGGAGCGGCTGGGCGCGCGGGTGCTGCGGCGGGTGCGGGAGAACGGCGGGGAGTGGGTGGTGATGACGGACCCGGAGGGCAACGAGTTCTGCGTTCAGTGACGGCGGGCGGCAGATCCCGGCCGGCCTAGTCGGCCGCCCGGGCCGCGCGTTCGGTCAGGCGGACCATGCGGGCGCGGGCCGACTCCAGTTGCTCGATGTCGTCGGCCGCCGGGCCGTCCTCGGCGGTGAGTTCCGTCCACAGGGCGATCAGGTCACGGCCGAGGCTGAGACCCTGCTCGGGGTCGCGTACGGCGCGCCAGGCCGCCGCCGCGCTCTGGACGTTGCCGTAGGCCGCCTCGGGGTCCCGGCTGCCGCGGCGGAGCCGGGCGAGGTCCAGCGACAACCGGAAGGCGTGCAGCGGATCGCCGGACAAGTAGGCGATGTAGGCGGTCAGTTCGCGCAGCCGGAGCACTTCGGGATGATCGGGCCCCAGGTCGGCCGCCGCCTCCTCGACGGTACGCTTCGCCAGCTCGGCCGCCGTGTCGATCCGCCCCGCCCTGACGGCCTCGTTGATCCGCGCGGTCGGCTCCCCGAGCACGGCCCCGCCGCCTTCCCCGTCCCGGTCTTCGAGCACGGCCTCGGCCACGGCGTCGAACCCGCGGGCCGGCGTGGGCCTGGGATCGGGATCGGCCCCGGCGGAAACCTCGTCGGCGGGCGGCCGGGCGGTGGTGCGGGGTGGCTCGGGAACACTGAGCGCGAAGGCGGAACTCGCCCCCGAAACGGCCGCGTCGGACACCCAGTCCGGCGCGGAACCGGACGCACCGTCCGCCCCGGACACCCCCGCCGGCCTCAGCACCGCGGCTGGGCTCGGCCCGGCAGACGGGGACACCTCGACGGGCCGCGGCGGCTCCGCAGGGTGCGGCGGGCCCGTGGGCCGCGGCGGCTCCGCGAGGTGAGGCGGGTCCATGAGAGGACGCGGCTCCGTGAGAGGACGCGGGTCCGTGAGGTGAGGCGGGTCCGCCGGGCGGGGCGGGCGGCCGGGCATGACCGGGGGCGGTCCGAAGACGCCGGTGGGGGGCCGGACCATGCCCGGCGCGACGTCCGTCACCAGCCCGGGCGCGAACGTGACCACAGCCTGCGCGGGCGGCGGCTCCGGTAGCGGAGGCTGCGCGAGCGGCGTCGACTCTGGCGCCGAGGGCTGCGCGAGCGGCGTCGGCTCTAGTACCGGAGGCTCCGCGTACGGGGTCGGCTCTGGCACCGGAGGCTCCGCGTGCGGGGTCGGCTCAGGTACGGCAGCCTGCCTGTCCGGGGTCGGCTCAGGTACCGCCCGCAGCGGGTACGTGGGAGCGACCTCCCGTACCGGTTCGGCGACGGGCCGCAGAAAGTGGGTGGGCCTGTCGCGATACGGCGGCCGTTCGTCGACGGCAGCGGCGAAGCCATGCCCGGAGCCCGAGGAGAGGCCGTCGGCCGGCTCGCCCGAACCGTCGGCCGGCTCCGCCCTGCCCTCCTGCCCTTCCGCCTCTTCCGGCAGTCCCGGTTCCGAAGCCGTCCCGGACATCCCCGGCGCCGGCGCCCCCGCCTCGGTCTGGGGAGTCATCTTGGCCGGGTCGGCGGTGAAGCGGCTGGCGCCGTTGGTGTCGACCTGGAGGGGGACCACATAGCCGACGCGGGCGTCGTGGATCGCCGCCCGAACGGGGTGGCCGAGCGTGCGGGCCAGGCGCTGGAGGTGATCCAGGACGGCATGCTGGATCTCCCGGCCGGGGGCCGCGGCAAGGGGTACACCGTCAACGGTCGCCTCGCCCGCGGCCGAGACGCGGACGTCCACCGGTTCCGCCGGACCCGCACCGCGCCGTTCTTCCCGCTTCTCCTCGCGGCTGAGTCGAGACATCTGCCCCCTCACTCCCCCGGCGTCACGATCCGGTCGTACCCATGCGTACTGTCGAGTGTCGCCGCTCGCCACCGATTCCGCGTCACCGCGACGTCACAGACTCGCACCAGGAACCCTCCCGTCCGCGGCAACACGACGGTCCGGCCGGCGACCCGCTTCACCGGCCCCGCCCCGCGGACCCGGCAGCCCCCGCCCAGCACGCTCTCCGCACCCTCGACAGGACTTCCTTGCGTGCGCATATAATGCGTAAGCCTGTATTCCTCGCGTGCCGATCATCTGGGGGATCGATGACCCGCCGTTTTCTGTTCGTGCTGGGCAGCACCCGTCTCGACGGCAACACCGAACTGCTCGCCCACAGGGCCGCCGACCAGTTGCCCGTGGATGTCGAGCAGGAGTGGATCCGCCTGCTCGACCATCCGCTGCCCGAGTTCACCGACCTGCGCCACGACAGCGACCATGTGCGGCCGCCCTCCGACACCGCCGTCGGCCGGCTCCTGGACGCCACGCTCGCCGCCACGGACATCGTGATCGCCTCACCGCTGTACTGGTACTCGGTGTCCGGCCCGACCAAGCGCTATCTGGACTACTGGTCCGGCTGGCTGCGCACCCCCGGCATCGACTTCAAGGCGACCCTGGCCGGACGCACCCTCTGGGGCGTCTCCGTGCTCGCGGCCCGCGAAGCCGATGTCGCCGCCCCGCTGATCGGCACGCTCAACAACTCGGCCGCGTACATGAAGATGCGCTTCGGCGGCGTCCTGCTCGGCTGCGGCAGCGCGCAGGGCGACGTACTCAAGGACACGGAGGCGCTGGCGCGTGCGAAGACCTTCTTCGCGCGAGAGGCACCGCTTGCCCGCTTCCCGCACGAGACGGACGCGGTCGTCCAGGCACCCCGGCCCCGTAAGGACGGCGCCCTTACGCGGTGATGTCCTTCGTCGTGAACCGCGCCCAGGCCGCCGAGCCGAACACCACCGCGTACAGCCCCTGCAATCCGAGGTTTCTGACCAGGTCGTCCCAGTAGATCGGGTCGCGCATCAGGTCGGCGAAGGACAGCCAGTAGTGCGAGAAGAAGTACGGCTGGATCGCGTGCAGTTGCGGTATCTGGTCGAGGATCTGCACGGTGATCAGCAGCCCCACCGTGGTGGCCATCGCCGCGATCCCGCTGTTGGTGAGGGTGGAGACGAACAGACCGAGGGCGGCAAGACCGATCAACGACGCGGCCACGACCAGGGCGATCAGCAGCGCACGCGCCAGGCCGTCGGCGAAGCCTATCCGCGTGCCGGAGATGGTCGTCAGCTCGCCCAGCGGAAACAACAGCGCCCCGACGGCCAGCGCCGAGACCGCCACCACCAGTGTGGCCACCAGGCAGAACGCCATCGTCGTCGCGTACTTGGTGAGCAGCAGGCGGGTGCGGCCCGCCGGGGCGACCAGGAGATAGCGCAGGGTTCCGGCGTTGGCCTCGCCGGCGATCGCGTCGCCCGCGACGACCCCGATCGCCATCGGCAGGAAGAACGGGAGCGTCGCGGCCAGCGCGGTGAACACCAGGAACAGACCGTTGTTGGTGATCTGCGTGATGAACGCCGGCCCCTCGCCACCGCCTGGGCCGACCGATGAGCCGTCCCGCGTCTCGATCTTGACGGCGATACCGACCAGGATCGGCACCGCGGCCAGCACACCCAGCAGCGCGAGCGTGCGCCAGCGCCGGAAGGTGGTGAGCAGTTCGCTGCGCAGGAACCCGAAGGTCCACAGCGGGTTCGGGGCGCGTCCCGCCCCGGGCCCGGCCGCCGGCACCGCGACCGTGGACTCGCCCGCCCCGGCGTCAACCTGTGACATCGAACCCCTCTCCGGTCAGCGCCACGAACGCGTCCTCCAGCGATGCCCGTTCCACCCCGAAGCCGCGGACGCGGACGCCGGCCGACACCAACGCGGTGTTCAGATCGGCCAGTTCACCCTCCGGGGGCTCCGCGGTCACCCGGTCCTCGGCGACCACGACATCGCCCACGCCCCGCTCCTTGAGCACCCGGGCCGCGTCCCCGGTGTCCGGCGTGGTCACGACCAGCCGGCCGCGCGCCCCGGCGGCCAGGTCCGCCACCGCGCCCTGGGTGATGAGCCGGCCCTGCGCCATCACCGCCGCATGCGTGCACACCTGCTCGATCTCGTCGAGGAGATGGGAGGAGAGGAAGACGGTCGTGCCGTCGGACGCCAACTCCCGGACCAGGGAACGGATCTCGCGCATGCCCTGCGGGTCGAGCCCGTTGGTCGGCTCGTCCAGGACCAGGAGCCTGCGCGGCTGGAGCAGCGCGGCGGCCAGCCCGAGCCGCTGCTTCATGCCCAGCGAGTACGCCCTGGCCTTCTTGCCCGCGGCGGCGGCCAGGCCCACCCGGTCCAGGGCGGCGGCGACCCGGGCCCGTCTCGTGCGCGGGTCGGCGGTCGGATCGGCGGCGTCGTAGCGTATGAGGTTGTCCCGGCCGGAGAGGAAGCCGTACAGGGCTGGGCCCTCGATGAGCGTGCCCACCTGCGGCAGCACCGCGCGCGCCGAGCGGGGCATGGGCCGCCCGAGTACCCGCGCGGTGCCGGATGTGGGCTCGATGAGTCCCATCAGCATGCGGATGGTGGTGGTCTTGCCCGAGCCGTTCGGACCGAGGAAGCCGAAGACGCTGCCCGCCGGGACGGTCAGGTCGAGACCGTCGACGGCGAGCTGTCCGCCGCGGTAGCGCTTGGTCAGGCCGCGGGTGTCGATGACGCTCGGCCCCGCGTCCTCCGGCTCCCGCGCCGTCCTTCGCCCCGTGGTGGACGCATCGTCCATCGGCTCCCTCGATTCATCGTGCCCGCAGGGTACTTACTGCCCCGAGTCCGCCGCCTTCACCAGGGCGTCCTTGGTCACGGCGCCGACGTACACCTTGCCGTCGTCCGTGATCAGGGCGTTGACCAGGCGGGTCGAGAAGACCGTGCCCTTGCCGAACTTGCCGCTCACCTGGTCGCCGAGCGAGCCGAGGAAGCCGCCCAGGTCACCGCCGGCGGAACCGGACGGCAGGCCGCCCTTCTCACCCGTGTCGAAGGTGGCTATCGCGTTCCAGCCATCGCCGAGCACCTCGTGGCCCTGCGGGCCCTTGGCGAGGTCGTGGCCGGACTTGGACTCCGGGACCTCGGCGGACCTGGACTTGTCCTCCTCGGTCACCTTGGCGCCCTTCGGCGGGGTGAAGTCGAAGGTCGAGGCGGCCGGCTTGGCAAAGCTGACCTGGGTGAAGCCGGCGTCGACGACCGCCGCGCCGCCGCTCGCCGGGGTCAGCGTGAACTTCAGCGGCAGGCCGGTCTTCGCGTCCACCGCGATGCTGATCGCGCCGACCGTGGTGCCGGACTGCTTCGGCTTGACGAGCAGCTTGTAGGCGTCCCGGCCGGCGACCTGCATGGTGCCGTCGACCGTCACGGACGTGGTGTCGTCGACGGACTTCAGTGCCTCTTCGGCGAAGTCCTTGGGCGTGGCCGGAGTCTCGTTCTTGTGCTCCGCGCCGTCCTGGGGCGCGGTGCCGTGGTAGACCTCGTTCGACCTGCTGTCGTAGCCCCAGACGTCCGTGCCGTTGTGAATGAGGCTGTACTCGGCCGCGCTCTCGATCAGCGACAGCTTCTGCTTGTCCGGGCCGTCGGCGGCGACGCGCAGGGTGTGCGTGCCGGAGACCAGCTCGGTGAGCTTGGACGTCGGGTCGGCCGAGGATCCGTCGCCGGACGGGGCGACGCCCGAGGCCAGGCTGTTCTCCAGACCGCCCAGGTTCGGAAGGCCCAGGTCGGTGCTGATCTTCACCGTGCCGGACAGCTGCTCGACGTCCGACTTGGCGATCTTCTCTATGAGCTGCTGTGCGGTGATCTTCGGCAGACTGGGGTCGCCGGAGTCGGCGAGCGCCGGGACCAGTCCGATGGTCGCCGCCGTCACCCCCACGACCGCGACCGGGACGACGTACCGAGCGGCTTTGCGCCGGCCGGAGCGCAGCTCCTCGGCCTCCTCGGCGCCCGAGTTGTCAGCGGATTCGTTCCGTGCCATGTGTGGCTTACCTCCGTCGTCGGCGGCGGCCTTCTACGCACCGATGCACTTGTTCCCACCCTGAGCCGCCATTCTCACCCGAATCGGTGAGGAGTGGTGATTTCCGTGGCTTCCATCTGACCAAATCCGGTGCGCGGATGCGTCACCCCGCGGACGCAACTCCACGTACACCTCCGGTATGACGCGCGGGGGATGCGTCTCCCCCGACCCGTAGGGGTAACCGGGGTGCGGCCCGCTGATTCCCAGGTCAGCGCGGTCAAACCGTGCGACGGCCGGGGGGTTGAGCCAGTCATACGCCGGGGGGTTGAGCCAGTCATACGCCCGAGGGGGGACGGTCGGCCTGCCCGGCCGAACGCCCAGCACAGACGGCCGGGATACCTGGTGCGGACGGCCGGGCCCCCGGGTGAGGGCGGCCAGGGCCACGGGTGGGGACGGCCGGGACCCCGGGTGCGGATGGCCGGGACATCCGGCGCAGGCGGCCAGGACAGAGGGGCGTCCGGGCAGAGCAGCGTCCGGGCAGAGGGGCGTGGGGGGCGGACAGGCGGATCGGACGGCCGGAACGGGCGGGCGCGGGGGACGGCCGGGACCGGCGGCACCCCAGCGGCCGCCGGCACAAGTGGACGCCGGGGCCGACAGGCGACCGAGGGCCGCGGTGAGCCGAGCACCCGGACGGACGGCCTGGACGCGCGGCCAGCTCAGACGGCCGGAAGAGACAGGCGCCGGGGACGGTCGCGACCGGCGAACGCCCCAGCAGGTCGCCGGGGCGCGGGCAGCCCGGACACACGTAACGGACGGAACAGGTGGACGGCGGGTCAGTACGCGGTCCAGGTGCCGGGAGCGGTGACCGGGGCGGCCGGTTCTGGTCGTTGGTCGTTCCGCCGGTCGCCCCGCTCGGTAGTCGGCCCGTTCGTGCGGCATCCTGCGGCGCGGCGGGCCCGGCCCGGTCGGCGCGGTAGTCGGTGCGTTCACCACTCGCCTCACTCGGTGGCCGCTCCGCGCGCCGGTCGTTTCGCTCACCGCTGCTCGCACCCGCCGTTTCGCCCGGTGGGTGTTGCCGCTCGTCGGCCGTCCCACCGGATGGTCGTTGCTCGTCGACCGTCGTGTCCGGTGAGCGGGCCAGCCGGTGGTTGTTCCGGTCGGTGGGCGGGCCGGTGGGTGGTTATCCCGCTCTGTGGACCACCGCGTCGCACAGTTCCAGTAGGGCCGCCTTCGCGTCGCACTCCCGGAGTGGGGCCAGCGCGGCCCGCGCCTCCTTCGCGTACCGCACGGTGTCCCGTCGGGCCTGCTCCAGTGCGGGGTGTGCGCGCAGGGCCTCCAGCGCCTGCGCGTGCCGGCCGTCGTCGGACAGGTCGGAGTCCAGCAGCTCGCACAGCGCGAGGTCCTCGGGCAGCCCCAGCCGCGCCGCCCGCTCCCGCAGCCGCAGTACGGGGAGCGTGGGGATGCCCTCCCGCAGGTCCGTGCCCGGGGTCTTGCCGGACTCATGGGAGTCCGACGCGATGTCCAGGACGTCGTCGGCGAGCTGGAAGGCGACGCCCAGCCGCTCGCCGTACTGCGTGAGCACGTCCACGACCGTCTCGTCGGCGCCGGACATCATCGCCCCGAACCGGCACGACACCGCGACCAGCGAGCCCGTCTTGCCGGCGAGCACGTCCAAGTAGTGCTCGACCGGGTCGCGGCCGTCCGAGGGCCCGGCCGTCTCCAGGATCTGCCCGGTGACCAGCCTCTCGAACGCGACGGCCTGCACCCGCACCGCCTCCGGACCGAGGTCGGCGAGGATCTGCGAGGCACGGGCGAACAGGAAGTCGCCGGTCAGGACCGCCACCGAATTGCCCCAGCGGGTGTTCGCGCTGTCCACCCCGCGCCGCACCTCGGCCTCGTCCATCACGTCGTCGTGGTACAGCGTCGCCAGATGGGTCAGCTCCACCACCACGGCCGACGGCACCACCCCGGGCGCGTACGGGTCGCCGAACTGCGCCGCGAGCATCACGAGGAGCGGGCGGAACCGCTTGCCACCCGCCCGGACCAGGTGCTGCGCGGCCCCCGTGATGAACGGCACCTCGCTCTTGGTGGCTTCGAGCAAGCCTTCCTCGACAGCCGCCAATCCGGCCTGGACATCGGCTTCCAGAGCCTGGTCCCGCACGCTCAGCCCGAACGGCCCGACGACGGTCACGAGGGGTCTCCTGTCTGCTGGTGTCTGCTGGCGATTACACGGTTTGTCGATAGGTCGCTGCCATCACTCAAGTCAGCGTATCCGGTCAGGTTTCGATCACCGATAGCGCCCACCGTCCAGCCCGGGCGGTATCGGATCACGACCGGTATATTGCCGATCAGCCGATACAATCCGATATTCATGGACTCATGGGGATACGACACCTTTTGCCCCGCTAATGCCCCGGAACGCCGCCCATGCACATCCGTACGTGCTTCCCCTACGAAACCGTTCACACGGACCTCCGGATCCCCCTCGCCGACGGGACACGGCTGTACGCGCGCGTATGGCGCCCCCTGACGGACGAGCCCGTACCGGCCCTCCTGGAGTACGCACCGGACCGCCTCACCGACCGGACCGCGCCGCGCGACGCCCAGCGGCACCCCTGGTACGCGGGGCACGGCTACGTCTCCGTCCGCGTCGACGCGCGCGGGTACGGCGGCAGCGAGGGCGTCCCGGCGGGCGCGGGCCAGGCGGCGGAGGCCACGGAGGCGGCCGACGGGGCGGAGGTCGTCGAGTGGCTGGCCGCACAGCCGTGGTGCGACGGCAACGTGGGCGTGTTCGGCATCTTCCGGGGCGGCTCCGCCTCCCTCCGGATCGCGGCCCTCGCGCCCGAGCCGCTCAAGGCGGTCGTCGCGGTCTGCTGCCCCGACGGCCGCTACGAGAACGAAGGGCACCACCCCGGAGGTTCCGCCGCCGCGGCCCGTCTGCACGCCCGTTCCGCCGCGGCGCTTTCCACCGCCGCCCTCCCGCCCGACCCGCGGTACGCCGGCGACTCCTGGCAGGCCGCCTGGTCGGCCCGCCTGGAGGCGCTGACCCCGGCCCTGCACACCTGGCTCGCGCCTCGAAGCGCCGGCACGCACGCCGGCCCGCCTTTGGACCTCGGTACCGTCAAGGCGGCGGTGCTGGCGGTCGGCGGCTGGTACGACCCCTACCACGACACTGTCCTCCGTCTGCTCGAACACCTGCCCCACGACCGCGTCCGCGGGTTGATCGGCCCCTGGTCGCACCACTACCCCGACCGGGACCTGTCACCCGGACCGGCGATCGGCTTCCTCCAGGAGACCCTGCGCTGGTGGGACCACTGGCTGAAGGGCGGCCCACCGTCCGGCCCTCCCTGCGGCCCACCGTCCGGCCCTCCCCGCGGCTCCGCGGCAGACACTCCCCGCGGCTCCGTACTCGCCACTTCCGACACCTCCGTGCGTGCCGCCTCCCGTGGCTCCGTATCCGCCGCTCCCCGTGGCTCCGTATCCGCCGCTCCCCGTGGCTCCGTGGGCGCGCGTCCGGTGATGTCCGAACCGGTCCTGCGCGCGTACGTCGTCGAGTCCCACCGCCCGGACGCGGCCCGCGCCGCCCTCCCGGGCCGCTGGGTCGGCGAACCCGCCTGGCCGTCCCCCAACGTGACGAGCGTCGCCCACGACCTCCCAGGCACCCCGGTCCTGGTGCGTTCGCCCCTGCACACCGGCGTGGACGCGGGGCGGTTCCGCCCCGTCGGCGACGAGGCCGACCTGCCGCCCGACCAGCGGGCCGAGGACGGACGGTCCGTCTGCTTCGACTTCGCGGTGACCGAGGAGACCTGGGTGCTCGGGCGGCCCAGGGTGCGGCTGCGTCTGGTCCGGCCGACGCCGCGGACGCACCTGGTCATCCGGGTCTGCGACGTCGCCCCGGACGGCGCGTCGACCCTGGTCGCCAGGGGCGTACTGGACCTGGCGCCGCCCGGCCACCAGGAGGCGGCGCCCCGATCACCGAGCGACACGCAGGAAGCGGGGCCCTGTTCACAGGACGGCTCGCAGGAGGTGGCGCCCCCGGGCGGCACCCAGGAGGCGAAGGAGGCGATCGTCGAACTGGGCGGCGCCGGGTACGCCTTCCCGCCCGGTCACCGCATCCGCCTCGCGGTCTCCTCCGCGTACTGGCCGTGGGTCTGGCCCTGGCCCGAATCGGCGGCGGGCTGCACGCTCGACCCGGCGGGCAGTTCGCTCGAACTGCCGGTGCGAACCAGGGCGTCGGGCCCGGCGGTCGTCTTCGAGGAACCCGAGCAGGGCCGAGCCGCTGGGCGCGGGCGAGTCCGTCACGCTGGACGGGCCGCGCCCCGGGCGGCTCGTGGTGCGGGACGTCGCCGTGGACGAGTGGCGGCTGGAGGTGTCCCCGTGCCGCGAGGGCACGCGCGCGTACCCGGACGGTCTGGAGTGGACCGAGGACGCGACGGAGGCGTACTCGATCGCCGGGAACGACCCGCTGTCGGCCCGCGCCCGTTCGGAGCGCTCGGTGCGGCTGCACCGCCCGGATCTGCCGTGGGACACGACGGTCCAGGTGCGTTCGGAGATCTCCTGTGACGTCGGCCACTTCGTCACCGCCGACGAGATGGTCTGCACGACGGGCGGCGAAGTGGTCTTCCACCGGACCTGGGAGAAGCGAATTCCGCGGACCATGACATGAAGTGCCCGATTTGCCGCTATTAGCACCCCAATTCCCCTTGACACCGAATGCACTTGAGCTTCGAGGGGAGTGACGTGAGTCACCCTTCATCGTGCCACGGCACCCCGGCCGCGGACCCCACCGCCCTTTCCCGAATGCCGAGTTGATGCTTGGCAATAGCAAAGGATCAAGCGACCCATACATCTCAATCGCATGTCAATTGGTACGAGCAGGGAATCCACCACTTGTTTCCGACATGTGCGGTCGCATAGCTTCCGGGCCAGTCGGATGGACGCCGAATCCTGCCGCCACCCGACTTGACCCATCGACGAACCACATTTCGTACGGCAGGAGCGGGGGACCCAGGTAAGCCGCCGGGCCGGACGGCACAGCCGACCGGAACGGCTAGGGGTGAAGTCGCGTCGCCTTTCGGCGGCCGGCCGGGCATCTCCCCAGCCCGAACCCGACAGCTCACCTCGCAGGCGCCGGAGAGGAACATCGCCATGTCTGCAGCCGCTCGGCACCGCCGCCCCCGCACCAACCGCCTCGTCCGCACCCTCGCCGTGGCCGGCACCGGAGCCGCCGTGCTCGCCCTGCCGCTCCTCGGCGCCACCGGCGCCCACGCCGCCACTCCCGCGACCGTGACGACGGCCGGCACGACGCCTGCCGGGTACCCGGACAACCTCGACGGCTGGATCCGCGAATCGCTCGCCATCATGGCGGAGAAGAACATCCCCGGCACCTACAACGGCATCCACCGCAACATCATGCGCGAGTCCTCGGGCAACCCGCGGGCCATCAACCTCTGGGACTCCAACGCCGCCAAGGGCATCCCGTCCAAGGGCCTGCTCCAGGTGATCGACCCGACGTTCAACGCCTACCACGTGGACGGGACGTCGTACGACATCTACGACCCGGTCGCCAACATCACGGCCGCCTGCAACTACGCCGCCAAGCGCTACGGCTCGATCGACAACGTCAACGGCGCCTACTGACACACCCCGTCACGGAAACAGTCTTTCGAGGACGACGGCCACGCCGTCGTCCTCGTTCGACAGGGTGACCTCGTCGGCCACCGCCTTCAGCTCGGGGTGGGCGCCGGCCATCGCCACCCCGTGGGCGGCCCAGTCGAACATCGGGATGTCGTTCGGCATGTCACCGAAGGCGACGGCCCCTTCAGGCGCCAGCCGAAGGTGCTCGGCGGCCAGTGCCAGACCCGTGGCCTTGGTGATACCGCAGGGCTGCAACTCGACGGTCCCGGGCCCCGACATCGTCACGGTCGCCAGGGAGCCCACGACCGCGCGCGCCGTCGCCGCCAACTCGTCGTCGGACAGGGCGGGGTGACGCAGCAGCACCTTGCTGATGGGCGCGCACCACAGATCGTCGCGCCGCTCGACGCGGACGGCGGGCAGGGTCGGATGCGGCATCAGATACCCGGGCTCGATGAGCGTGAGGCCGCTCACCCCGTCCTGGTCGACGGCCGCGTACACCTGCCCCACCTCGGCCTCGATCTTGCCGAGCGCGGTCTCGGCCAACTCCCGGTCCAGGGTGACCGACCACAGCAGGCGGTCCGCGGCGGCGTCGTACACCTGCGCGCCCTGTCCGCACACCGCGAGCCCCCCGCGGCCCAGCGTGTCGAGCAACGGCCGCACCCGTGGCGCCGGGCGGCCCGTGACCACCAGGTGCCGGGCGCCGGCCCGTGCCACGCGCGCGAGCGCGGCGAGGGACCGGTCGGAGAGCGTGTCGTCGCCACGCAGGAGCGTTCCGTCAAGGTCGGTGGCGACGAGTGAATATGCGGGAGGAGCGGCCATGACCAGAGAATACGGACAGCGGGCCGCCGCGACTCACCGCTCCTCGCGGCCCTTGCGTTCCTCCTGCTCGGCGACCCGCGCGTCGGGTGTGGCGCGGGCCTCAGGCACGGGCCTCACGGGCGGGCCTCCGCCAGGTGCTGCGCCAGGTGCCGCGCCAGGCGCGGCGAGGCGAACTCGGTGCCGCACACGAAGCGCATCACCGGACCGTAGGAGGCCGCGGCGGGCAGACCGGTGAAGTAGAGGCCGGGGATGGAGGAGACATAGCCGGGACCGAGTTTCGGCGTGCCCCGGCTGGCGGCGAGCCCGGCTCGGATCCCCTGGCTCAAAAAGCCCATCGCGGCTATGTCGACGCGGTAGCCGGTCGCCGCGACGAGATGGTCGGCTGGCAACCGGCCGGTGGCTCCGGTGCGGGTGCGGACCGTGAGGACCGGCGTGCCGTCGGGGGCCTCCACGCCCATGACGCGATCGATCTCCGCCACCCGCACCTTGCCCTCGAAGCGCTCCCGCAGCCACCAGGCGCCGAGCGGGCCGCACACCCGGCGGACCAGGTAGTGCCGGGTGTGCGCGGGAAGGCGCCGATAGGAGTGCGAGTAGCGGCCGAGGGCCCACAGCGACCAGGCGCGGCCGAACGGCGACTCCGGACGCAGCCGCGGCCGGTGCCACGGCGGAGCATCGAAGCCGACGCGGCGCCGCGCGACCAGGCGCACGCGTGCGCCCGCCTCGGCCGCCAGCGCCGCGGTCTCCAGCCCGGACTGCCCGGCGCCGACGACGATCAGCTCCTTGCCGGCGAACCGGGTGAGGTCATGGTGCTGAGAGCTGTGGGAGACCGGGCCCGTCGGGGCGGGTCCGTCCGCCGCGGCGGCGGCCAGCACCGGGGGCAGATGGGACAGGCCCGACAGTCCCGTGGCGATCACGACGGCGCGGGCCCGGAACGACTCGCCCGAGGCCGGCCTGACGTCGAAACCGCCGCCGGGACTCCGCTCGACCAAGGCGACCCTGACCCGCTCCAGGTCGGGCACCAGCTCCCGCTGGAACCACTCCCCGTAGGAGATGAACGTCTCGACGGGGACGATGTCCTCGTCGGCGACCAGCCGGGGTATGCCCGCCGCGTCGCAGTAGTCGGCCAGGGTGTGGCCGGGCTGCGGGGCGTCGATGCTGGAGGCCGCCGGGGCCGACTTCAGGAGCATCCCGGCGGGCATGTGGTCACGCCAGCTCGCCATGGGGTTGCCGAAGACGCGCACGGGTATCCCGCGCGCCTTGAGATGGGCAGCGGTGGACAGGCCGAAGGGTCCGGCACCGATGACTGCTACCGGTTGGATCACGTGGTCCCTCCCCGGTCGTGACGCCTACTTCGTGGCGGTGGTCGTACTGCCGCGGCAGCCGGTCCGCCGGATCTGACAGATCTGACAGATCTGACAGATCTGACAGAGGTGTTCGACGCCCGGCCGCACGAAAGGTGCGGCCGTCGTGAGGAACGGCAGCGGAACCTCACCGGCGAACCGGGCCGGCCCCGCCCCGCACAGCGGGTCCGGCGGGTCCGGCGCGTGCGGTGTGAGTGGCGAGTGCGGCGGGTCCGGCGCGTGCGGCGAGTGTGGTGTCGTGCCGCCGCCGCGGCGGTGGGCGACCTGGGCGAACTCGGCGATCAGGGCGTGCACTTCACGGTCCGCATGGAACGGCACGCTGACGGCATTCCTGGGCACGGATCCCCCCACGTGTTTCCCCCACGGGACCGGACCCACCCAGCCCGTGTCCCCCCAAAGGACGCTAAGCCGGAATTGTCCCCTCCGACAACAGGGCCTATTCGGGCATTGCACACTCTTCAGACACTGCCCAGGGAGGCAACTCACCCGTAACGTGGGCCGCGATCCACGGCACACATGACCATGCACGGCACGGATGAGAGCGAGGCAGCACCCATGCCCCCCTTCGACGTCCCCGAGGGCGATCCCTTCGGACCGCACAATCTTCCGTACGGTGTGTTCTCGCCCACCGGCAGCCAGGAACGGCGGGTCGGCGTGCGGCTCGGCGACCATGTGCTCGACGCGGGCGCCGCGGCCGCCGCGCTCGGCTCGCCGTATGTCTCGCTGCTCGCGCGGCCCACCCTCGGCCCGCTGCTCGCCGCGGGCCGCACCACGTGGTCGGACGTCCGGCGCGCCCTGACGGCGTGGCTGACGGTCCCTTCCCACCGGGAGACGATCGAACCGCTCTTCCACCCCCTGTCGTCGGTGGCTCTGCACCTCCCCTTCGAGGTCGCCGACTACGTCGACTTCTACTCCTCCGAACACCACGCCCGGAACGTCGGCCGGATCTTCCGCCCCGACGCCCCGGACTCGCTGCCCCCGAACTGGAAGCACCTGCCGATCGGCTACCACGGCCGCTCCGGCACGGTCGTGGTCTCCGGCACCGATGTCGTGCGGCCGTCGGGCCAGCGCAAGGCCCCCACGGACCCGGCACCGGTCTTCGGCCCCTCGGTCCGGCTGGACATCGAGGCCGAGGTCGGTTTCGTGGTCGGCGTGCCGTCCACGCGGGGCGAGCCGGTGGCGCTCGGCGACTTCCGGGAGCACGTCTTCGGGCTGTGCCTCCTCAACGACTGGTCCGCGCGGGACATCCAGGCATGGGAGTACGTCCCCCTCGGGCCGTTCCTCGGCAAGTCCTTCGCCACCTCCGTGTCGGCGTGGATCACCCCGCTGGAGGCCCTGGAGGACGCCCGGGTGGCACCGCCGCCGCGCACCCATCCCCTGCTGCCGTATCTGGACGACTCCGGCTCCGGCGACGAGCCCGGCGGCTACGACCTGCGGATCACCGTCACGATCAACGGTCACGTGGTGTCCGAACCGCCGTTCTCCACCATGTACTGGACCGCCGCACAGCAGTTGGCGCATCTGACGGTGAACGGCGCCTCGCTGCGCACCGGCGACCTGTACGGGTCGGGAACGGTCAGCGGGCCCGGGCCGGACCAGCGCGGCTCGCTCCTCGAACTGACCTGGAACGGCCAGGACCCGCTCGAACTCCCTGACGGCAAGCGGGCGTTCCTGGAGGACGGGGACGTGGTGACCCTCTCCGCCTGGGCACCGGGCCCCGGCGGCACCCGGGTGGGACTCGGCGACGTCACCGGCCGTGTGACCGCCCACACGTGACCCGGACCGATCTCCTGACGCCCACCCCACTCGACACCGACCACCCTCGGCAACCGCCCCGACCCGCCGCCCGGCAGTGGCTCGCGCTCGCCGGCGAACCGCGACCCGGCAGCAGGACGGGACCGACAGCGGGGCCGGGCCCGACAGCAGGGCGCGCACTGGTAGCGAGGCGAGGGCCGGTGGCGGGGTGAGGGCCGGAGGCGGGGTGAGGGCCGGAGGCGGGGCGGGGCCCGGGCAAGGGCGCTCCGGCAGCGGGGCTCGGGTCAGCGGCAAGGTACGGGGCGGCGGCAGGACGCGGGCCGACGGGGGGCTCGGCCGGCGGCAGAGCGGGGACCGGGCGGGGCGAGGGCCGACCGCGGGGCTCGGCCGGCCGTCGCACCCGCACGCGACGGCGGCAGGGCACGCGACGGCAGCGCGGCTCGGCCGACGGCGAGGCTCGGGCGGACGGTAGGGCTCAGGCCGGCCGTGGCGCTCGGGCGGACCGGAACAGGTGAGGGGTCTGTTCGGCGTCGACCCCTGACTCCGGCCGCCCATCGCCGTCATACTTGCGGGCGGGACACCGCATACCCGACGCACCGACTGCCGCGCACCACCGGCACCCGCCCCTTCCTCCGACCAGGAACCGGAGCCCCTGGCATGACCGTCTGCCTGCTCCTGCTGAGCGTCGTCGCCGTGACGTCCGCCGTGCCGGCACCCCGCGCGCTGACCCGGGCGGCCTGGACCGAGCGGGAACCCGTGGTCGCCCTGTGGGTGTGGCAGTGCCTGGTCGCCACCGTGCTGCTGTGCTGCCTGGCCGCGCTGACCCTGGGTGCCGCGGCCGTCTTCCACACCGTGCGCGACCAGGTCTTCGCCCCCGCTCCGCCGGCCGTCACCGCCGCCTACGACCTGTCCACCGCCCCGGTCTGGGCCGTCGCCCTCACCCTGCTGCTGGCGTGCGGTGCCGCGTGGACGACGGCGATGCTGGCCCGTGAGCTGACCGAGGCACGCCGACGGCGCGGCCGGACCCGCGCGCACCTGCGCGAACGCGCCCCCGACCTGCCTGCGGGGCTGCCCACGGCCCGCGGGCCCATGCTGGTGCTGGAGGACGAGTACCCCGACGCCTGGTGGATGCCGGGCCATCCGCCGCAGCTGGTCGTCACCACCGGGGCGCTGCACCGTCTCACCGACCACCAGCTGGACGCCGTCCTCACCCATGAGCGCGGCCACGCCCGCGCCCATCACGACTGGCTGCTGCATCTGTCCACCGCTTTGGCCACCGGCTTTCCCCGGGTACCGCTGTTCGCCCACTTCTGCGACCAGACCCACCGGCTGGTCGAGCTGGCCGCCGACGACACGGCGTCACGCCGCTGCGGCCACCTCACCACGGCCCTCGCCCTGATCGAGCTGAACCAGCACCGCGGGGTGCTGTCCTGCGCCTCCAGCCGACGCCTGCTGGGTGAACGCGTGGACCGCCTGCTGGAGCCGCCGCCCCGGCTGCTGCGCAGGCACCGGGCCCTGACGACGACGGTGGCCGCACTGGTGCCCCTGCTGCCGCTGCTGATCACCTTCGCCCCGGGGCTGACGGCACTGTCCTGACACACCCCGGGCCATGGGCGGAACCGTGCCCCGGGCAAGTGCCCCCGGTGCCCGCCTAGAACCAGCCCTCCGGCTCGGGCTCGGGCTCGGCGTCCGGGTCGGGCCCGCCACCGTCCTCCGCCGCCGCACCGCCCGCCGGAGCCGGGCCGGCGGGCGCGGGCGCGGTGACGGTCGGGTCTGCCGCGGTCGGCGCGCCGAGCGAGGACAACACCGCTATCACGCCCTCCCCGTACGTCGCCAGCTTCTTCTCGCCGACGCCGCTCACCGTGTCGAGGTCCCGCACCGAGCCGGGCCATCTGGTGACGATCTCCCGCAGGGTCGCGTCATGGAAGATGACATAGGCCGGAACACCCTGCTCACGGGCCTGTTCGGCGCGCCATGCACGCAACGCCTCGAAGGCGGGGAGCAGTTCGTCGGGCAGCTCGGCCGCGGCCGCCCTGGGCTTGCGCTCACCCCGGCCGGACGCGGAGGACGTCGTGCGCGCGGCGGCCTGCTTCTTCGGCTCCTTGCGCAGCGGCACCTCCCGGCCCCCGCGCAGCACCGAGCCGCTCGCCTCGGACAGCACCAGCGTGCCGTACTCGCCCTCGACCGCGAGCAGCCCCTGGGCCAGCAACTGCCGTACCACGCCCCGCCACTCGCCCTCGGTCAGCTCCTCTCCGATGCCGAAGACGGACAGCTGGTCGTGGTCGAACTGGATCACCTTCGCCGTGCGCTTGCCGAGCAGGATGTCCACGATCTGCACCGCGCCGAACTTCTGCCCGCGCTCCCGCTGCAGCCGCACGATCGTCGACAGCACCTTCTGGGCGGCGATCGTGCCGTCCCAGGTCTCGGGCGGGGTGAGGCAGGTGTCGCAGTTGCCGCAGCCCGCCGGATCGGGGTCCTGCCCGAAGTAGGCGAGCAGCTGGCCGCGGCGGCAGCCGGCCGTCTCGCACAGCGCGAGCATCGAGTCCAGGTGGGCGGCGGCCCGGCGGCGGAACGCCTCGTCGCCCTCGCCGGACTGGATCAGCTTGCGCTGCTGTATGACGTCGTTGAGCCCGTAGGCCATCCACGCCGTGGAGGGGAGTCCGTCGCGGCCCGCCCTGCCCGTCTCCTGGTAGTAGCCCTCGATGGACTTGGGCAAGTCGAGATGGGCGACGAAGCGCACGTCCGGCTTGTCGATGCCCATGCCGAAGGCGATCGTCGCCACCACGACCAGGCCGTCCTCCCGCAGGAACCGGGCCTGGTGCGCCGCGCGCGTGCCCGCGTCCAGGCCCGCGTGGTAGGGCACCGCCTCGATGCCGTTGCGGCTCAGGAACTCCGCCGTCTTCTCGACCGAGTTGCGCGACAGGCAGTACACGATGCCCGCGTCCCCCGCGTGCTCCTCGCGCAGGAAGGCGAGGAGTTGCTTCTTGGGGTCGGCCTTGGGCACGATCCGGTACTGGATGTTGGGCCGGTCGAAGCTGGCCACGAAGTGCCGGGCCGACGGCATGTTCAGCCGGCCGGTGATCTCCTCGTGGGTGGCGCGGGTGGCCGTGGCGGTCAGCGCGATCCGCGGGACCTCCGGCCAGCGCTCGCCGAGCAGGGACAGGGCGAGGTAGTCGGGCCGGAAGTCGTGGCCCCACTGGGACACGCAGTGCGCCTCGTCGATCGCGAAGACGGAGACCTTGCCGCGGGAGAGCAGATCGAGGGTGGAGTCCAGGCGCAGCCGCTCCGGGGCGAGGTAGAGCAGGTCCAGCTCGCCCGCCAGGAACTCCGCCTCGACCACGCGGCGCTCGTCGAAGTCCTGGGTGGAGTTGACGAACCCGGCGCGCACGCCGAGCGCGCGCAGCGCGTCCACCTGGTCCTGCATCAGCGCGATGAGCGGCGAGACCACGACGCCGGTACCGGGTCTGACCAGGGCCGGGATCTGGTAGCACAGCGACTTGCCGCCGCCGGTCGGCATGAGGACGACCGCGTCGCCGCCCGCCACCACATGCTCGATGATCGCTTCCTGCTCGCCCCGGAATTCCTCGTATCCGAAGACCCGGTGCAGCGTGGCCAGCGCCTCGCTCTCGGTCACCCCTGGCATCTCGCCGATCCCGCCCGTCCCGCCCATCGCCGTGTCCCCCGTACGTCGTCCCTCGACCACTGCCTCCACGATAGGGGCCCGGACCGACAGCGCCGGAGTTATCCACAGGCTCCGGCTTTCCACCGCGTCAAGGACACGACCGTCGTTCACACGTTCGCGGGAGACCTGCCCCGATTCCGGCCGATAGTTTGATCGAACCGGCGAGACTCCGTCCCATGGGAGCATCACAGGTGGCCGCCTCCAGCTGGCCGATCCCGCCTGAGGGCGGCTGGACCGCCGACGACCTGGACCGGATTCCGGATCTTCCTCCGCACACGGAGCTGATCGACGGGAGCCTGGTCTTCGTCAGTCCGCAGACCGTCTTTCACTCACGCACGGTCGACTTCTTCAACGAGCGGCTTCATTCCGTGGCGCCTGAGGATCTTGAGGTGGTGCGGGACTTCACCATCGACATCGACCGCCAGAACCGGCCCGAACCGGACGTGGTCGTCGTGCGCGGGGACGCGGTGGAGGGCGCCGAACAGACCCGCTTCCCGGCGCGGGCCGTCATCCTGGCCATCGAGGTCGTCTCCGAGGACTCCGTCTCCCGCGACCGCGAGACCAAGCCCCTGAAGTACGCCCGGGCGAAGATCCCCCACTACTGGCGGGTCGAGAACGAGAAGGGCCGCGCCGCCGTGCACGCCTTCGAGCTGGAGCCGACGACCGGCACATACACCAGCGTGGGGATCTTCCGCGAGCGGATGAAGACGGACGTCCCCTTCTCCGTGGACCTGGACCTCACCCAGATCAGGACGCGTCGTACCGCGCCGCAGTAGTCCGGCAGGAGACGGCGGCGGCCCGGCACCCCCGAGCGGTGCCGGGCCGCGGTGTGTCCGCATCGCGCGTCAGCGCACGAAGACGCCCGCCTGGTTCGCCAGGTCCAGGAAGTACTGCGGTGCCACACCGAGCACCACCGTGACGGCGACACCGATGCCGATCGCCGCCATCGTCAGCGGCGAGGGCACGGCGACGGTCGGTCCCTCCGGCCGGGGCTCGCTGAAGAACATCAGCACGATCACCCGGATGTAGAAGAACGCCGCGATCGCCGACGAGATCACACCGATGACCACCAGCGGGACCGCGCCGCCCTCGGCCGCCGCCTTGAACACGGCGAACTTCCCGGCGAACCCGGACGTCAGCGGAATGCCGGCGAAGGCGAGCAGGAACACCGCGAACACGGCCGCGACCAGCGGCGACCGCCGGCCGAGCCCGGCCCATCTGGACAGGTGCGTCGCCTCGCCGCCCGCGTCGCGCACCAGGGTGACCACGGCGAACGCGCCGATCGTCACGAAGGAGTACGCCGCCAGGTAGAAGAGGACGGAGGAGACGCCGTCCTTCGAGGTCGCGATGACACCGGCGAGGATGAAGCCCGCGTGCGCGATCGACGAGTACGCCAGCAGCCGCTTGATGTCGGTCTGGGTGATCGCCACGATCGCGCCGCCCAGCATGGTGACGATCGCGACCGCCCACATGACCGGCCGCCAGTCCCAGCGCAGACCGGGCAGGACGACGTACAGCAGCCGCAGCAGCGCGCCGAACGCCGCCACCTTCGTCGCCGCCGCCATGAAGCCGGTCACCGGGGTCGGCGCGCCCTGGTAGACGTCCGGCGTCCACATGTGGAAGGGCACCGCGCCCACCTTGAACAGCAGGCCCATGACGACCATCGCGCCGCCGATCAGCAGCAGCGCGTCGTTGCCCATCGTGTTGGCCAGGGCAGGGTCGACGCTGGTGACCGTGCCGTCGACGACCTGCGCGATCGTCGCGTACGACACCGAGCCGGCGTAGCCGTACAGCAGCGCGATGCCGAACAGGGTGAAGGCGGAGGCGAACGCGCCGAGCAGGAAGTACTTGACCGCGGCCTCCTGCGACATCAGGCGCTTGCGGCGGGCCAGGGCGCACAGCAGGTAGAGCGGGAGGGAGAAGACCTCCAGGGCGATGAACAGGGTCAGCAGGTCGTTCGCCGAGGGGAAGACCAGCATGCCGGCGACCGCGAACATCAGCAGCGGGAACACCTCGGTGGTGGTGAACCCGGCCTTCACGGCGGCCTTCTCGCTGTCGCTGCCCGGTACGGACGATGCCTGCGCGGCGAAGGAGTCGACCCGGTTGCCGTGCGCCGCCGGGTCCAGGCGACGCTCGGCGAAGGTGAACAGGCCGACCAGACCGGCCAGCAGGATGGTGCCCTGTAGGAACAGCGACGGCCCGTCGACGGCGATCGCGCCCATCGCCGCGATGTGCGCCTTCGTCGTGCCGTACCCGTCCGCCGCGAGCGCGACCACCGCGGCGAAGGCGGCGCACAGGGCCACGACGGACACGAACACCTGGGCGTAGTAACGGGATCTGCGCGGCACGAACGCCTCGATCAGCACCCCGACGATCGCCGCGCCGACGATGATCAGGGTCGGCGACAGCTGTGCGTACTCGATCTTCGGCGCGTCGATCTTCGAGATCGGGTCGGCCGCGGTTGTCCACAGGCTGTGGACGGCTGCTGCGCTCACTTGGCCGCCTCCACCTCGGGCTTGGGGTCGGTCTTGTGTACGTCGGACATGGTCTGCTTGACCGCCGGGTTGACGATGTCCGTGACGGGCTTCGGGTAGACGCCCAGGAAGATCAGCAGCACCACCAGCGGGGCCACCACCAGCAGCTCACGCACTCGCAGGTCGGGCATCTTGGCGACCTCCGCCTTCACCGGGCCCGTCATCGTCCGCTGGTACAGCACGAGGGTGTAGAGCGCGGCGAGGACGATGCCGAAGGTGGCGATGATCCCGATCACCGGGTAGCGCGTGAACGTGCCGACCAGGACAAGGAACTCGCTCACGAAGGGCGCGAGGCCCGGCAGGGACAGGGTCGCCAGGCCGCCGATCAGGAACGTGCCCGCGAGCACCGGGGCGACCTTCTGCACGCCGCCGTAGTCCGCGATGAGCCGCGAGCCGCGCCGGGAGATCAGGAAGCCCGCGACCAGCATCAGCGCGGCCGTGGAGATGCCGTGGTTGACCATGTAGAGCGTGGCGCCGGACTGGCCCTGGCTGGTCATCGCGAAGATGCCCATGATGATGAAGCCGAAGTGCGAGATCGACGCGTAGGCCACAAGCCGCTTGATGTCACGCTGGCCCACGGCGAGCAGCGCCCCGTAGATGATGCTGATCAGGGCCAGGACGAGGATGACCGGCGTCGCCCACTTGCTCGCCTCCGGGAACAGCTGGAGGCAGAAGCGGAGCATCGCGAAGGTGCCCACCTTGTCGACGACCGCGGTGATGAGGACGGCGACCGGGGCGGTTGCCTCACCCATGGCGTTGGGCAGCCAGGTGTGCAGCGGCCACAGGGGCGCCTTCACCGCGAACGCGAAGAAGAAGCCCAGGAACAGCCAGCGCTCGGTGCTGGTCGCCATGTGCAGTGAGCCGTTGGCCCGCGCCTGCGCGATCTCCTGGAGGCTGAAGTTCCCGGCGACCACGTAGAGCCCGATCACCGCGGCCAGCATGATCAGACCGCCGACCAGGTTGTAGAGCAGGAACTTCACCGCGGCGTACGACCGCTGCGTCGCCGCCGTCTTCTCCCCGTGCTCGTGGGCACGGTCCCCGAAGCCGCCGATGAGGAAGTACATCGGGATCAGCATGGCTTCGAAGAAGATGTAGAAGAGGAAGACGTCGGTCGCCTCGAAGGAGATGATCACCATCGCCTCGACGGCCAGGATCAGGGCGAAGAAGCCCTGGGTGGGCCGCCAGCGGCGGCTGCCGGTCTCCAGCGGGTCGGCGTCATGCCAGCCCGCGAGGATGATGAACGGGATCAGCAGGGCGGTCAACGCGATGAGGGCGACCGCGATACCGTCCACGCCCAGCTCGTACCTGACCCCGAATGCCTTGATCCAGGTGCGGGACTCGGTGAGCTGGTAGCGGTCGCCGCCCGGGTCGAAGCGGACCAGGATGACGATCGCCAGGGCGAGCGTGGCGAGCGAGACCAGCAGCGCCAGCCACTTGGCGGCGGTGCGTCGCGCGGCCGGCACGGCCGCCGTGGCGACCGCCCCGACGGCCGGGAGCACCGCCGTCGCTGTCAGCAGGGGAAAGGACATCGGTATCAGACCGCCCTCATCAGCAGGGTCGCGGCGACCAGGAGTGCCGCACCGCCGAACATCGAGACCGCGTAACTGCGCGCGAAGCCGTTCTGAAGGCGCCGCAGCCGTCCGGAAAGACCGCCGAATCCGGCCGCCGTGCCGTTGACGACCCCGTCGACCAGGGTGTGGTCGACGTACACCAGGGAGCGCGTCAGGTGCTCTCCGCCGCGGACCAGGACGACGTGGTTGAAGTCGTCCTGGAGCAGGTCGCGCCGGGCGGCCCGGGTGAGCAGCGAGCCGCGCGGGGCGAGGGCCGGGACCGGGCGGCGGCCGTACTGCGCGTAGGCGATCGCGACGCCGATCACCAGCACCACCATCGTGGAGAGGGTGACGGTGAGGGCGCTGACCGGTGAATCGCCGTGCGAGTGGCCGGTGACCGGCTCCAGCCAGTGCAGGAAGCGGTCACCGACGCTGAAGAGCGCACCACCGAAGACCGAGCCGACAGCAAGCACGATCATCGGGATCGTCATGACCCTGGGTGATTCGTGCGGGTGCGGTTCGGCGTGTTCGCCGCGATGCTCGGCGGCGGGCTCCACGCTGGGCTCCGCCGGTGAGGCGGTCCTGGCGTGCCGCCAGCGCTCCTCTCCGAAGAACGTCATCAGCATCACGCGGGTCATGTAGTACGCGGTGATGGCCGCGCCGAGCAGGGCCGCGCCGCCGAGGATCCAGCCCTCGGTGCCGCCCTTCGCGAAGGCCGCCTCGATGATCTTGTCCTTGGAGAAGAAGCCGGACAGACCCGGGAAGCCGATGATGGCGAGGTAGCCGAGGCCGAAGGTGACGAAGGTGACCGGCATGTACTTCCGCAGGCCGCCGTACTTCCTCATGTCGACCTCGTCGTTCATGCCGTGCATGACCGAACCGGCGCCGAGGAACAGCCCGGCCTTGAAGAAGCCGTGCGTCACCAGGTGCATGATCGCGAAGACGTAGCCGATCGGGCCGAGGCCCGCCGCCAGCACCATGTAGCCGATCTGCGACATCGTCGAACCGGCCAGCGCCTTCTTGATGTCGTCCTTCGCGCAACCGACGATCGCACCGAACAGCAGTGTGACCGCGCCCACGACGGTCACGACGAGCTGCGCGTCCGGCGCGGCGTTGAAGATCGCCGCCGAGCGGACGATCAGGTACACACCGGCGGTCACCATGGTCGCCGCGTGGATGAGGGCCGAGACCGGGGTCGGGCCCTCCATGGCGTCCCCGAGCCAGGACTGCAGCGGCACCTGTGCGGACTTGCCGCACGCGGCGAGCAGCAGCATCAGGGCGATCGCGGTGAGCTTGCCCTCGGTGGCGTCGCCCGCGAGACCGGGTTCGGTGTGGGTGCCGAGCAGCGGGCCGAAGGCGAAGGTGCCGAAGGTGGTGAACATCAGCATGATCGCGATCGACAGGCCCATGTCGCCGACGCGGTTGACCAGGAATGCCTTCTTCGCCGCGGTCGCCGCGCTGGGCTTGTGCTGCCAGAAGCCGATCAGCAGGTAGGAGGCGAGACCGACGCCCTCCCAGCCGACGTACAGCAGCAGGTAGTTGTCGGCGAGGACGAGCAGCAGCATGGCCGCGAGGAACAGGTTCAGATAGCCGAAGAACCGGCGGCGGCGCTCGTCGTGCTCCATGTACCCGACCGAGTACAGGTGGATCAGCGAGCCGACGCCGGTGATCAGCAGGACGAACGTCATCGACAACTGGTCGAGGCGGAAGGCCACGTCGGCCTGGAAGCCCTCGACCGGGATCCAGCTGAACAGGTGCTGGGTGAGGGTGCGGTGTTCGGCGTCCTTGCCGAGCAGGTCGGTGAAGAGGATCACGCCGATCACGAAGGAGGCCGCCGACAGGACCGTGCCGACCCAGTGGCCGACGGCGTCCAGGCGCCGGCCGCCGACCAGCAGGACGGCCGCTCCGAGCAGGGGCGCCGCGATCAGCAGCGCGATCAGGTTCTCTGCGTTCATACGGTCCAGCGCCCCTTACAGCTTCATCAGGCTGGCGTCGTCGACCGAGGCCGAATGGCGGGTACGGAACAGCGACACGATGATCGCGAGCCCGACCACGACCTCCGCGGCGGCGACGACCATCGTGAAGAAGGCGATGATCTGGCCGTCGAGATTGCCGTGCATCCGGGAGAAGGTGACCAGCGTCAGGTTGCACGCGTTGAGCATCAGCTCGATGCACATGAACACGACGATCGCGTTGCGTCTGATGAGCACGCCCGTGGCGCCGATCGTGAACAACAGGGCGGCGAGGTAGAGGTAGTTGACGGGATTCACTTCGACGCCTCCTCGGACCGCTTGGCGATCGACGGCTCGATCCCGGTGCGCTCCAGCCGCTCCTCCGCGCGCTGTTCGAGGGCGCGCAGGTCGTTCAGCGCCTCCGCCGACACGTCACGGATCTGGCCGCGCTCGCGGAGCGTCTTGTTGACCGTCAGCTCGGACGGGGTGCCGTCGGGCAGCAGACCCGCGATGTCCACGGCGTTGTGCCGGGCGTACACGCCGGGGGCCGGCAGCGGCGGCAGGTGCGCTCCCTCGCGCACCCGCTGCTCGGCCAGCTCCCGCTGGGTCTTGGCCCGCTCGGTGCGCTCCCGGTGGGTGAGCACC
This sequence comes from Streptomyces diversicolor, assembly GCF_057537855.1. NCBI lineage: Bacteria > Bacillati > Actinomycetota > Actinomycetes > Kitasatosporales > Streptomycetaceae > Streptomyces > Streptomyces diversicolor. Next base: position 83,132 of record NZ_BAAJXA010000017.1, on the reverse strand, counting down.
ATGGCGCCGACGGCGGCCGTGATGAGCAGGGCGCCGGTGATCTCGAAGGCGAAGACGTACTTGGTGAAGATGAGGGAGGCAAGGCCCTCCACATTGCCGTTCGCGTTCGCCCGGCCGGTGCCGTTGAACTCCTTCAGGGAGGCGTTCGCGATGCCCGCGAACAACAGGACGCCGAAGCCGAGCCCGCACAGCAGGGCCAGCCAGCGCTGCCCCTTGATGGTCTCCTTCAGGGAGTCCGCCGCGGTCACGCCGACGAGCATCACCACGAACAGGAACAGCATCATGATCGCGCCGGTGTAGACGACGATCTGCACGATGCCCAGGAAGTAGGCGCCGTTGGCGAGGTAGAACACCGCCAGGACGATCATGGTTCCGGCGAGACAGAGCGCGCTGTGCACGGCCTTCTTCATGAAGACGGTGCCCAGGGCGCCGAGCACGGCGATGGTGCCGAGCACCCAGAACTGGAATGCCTCCCCGGTGGAGGTGGTGTATGCGGCGAGTGGCGCGGTCATGCCTCCACCCCCTCCTCGTCGGGCTTCTCACCCTTGGAGACGGCGACCTGGCGTACGGTGCCCGGCGCCGCCTCGGTGACGAGCCCGCGGTAGTAGTCCTGCTCGTCCATGCCCGGGAAGATCGCGTGCGGGGTGTCCACCATGCCCTCTTCGAGACCGGCGAGCAGTTGCTCCTTGGTGTAGATGAGGTTGGCCCGGCTGGAGTCTGCCAGTTCGAACTCGTTGGTCATCGTGAGCGCGCGCGTGGGGCACGCCTCGATGCACAGGCCGCACAGGATGCAGCGGGCGTAGTTGATCTGGTAGACGCGGCCGTACCGCTCGCCCGGCGAGTAGCGTTCCTCGTCGGTGTTGTCGGCGCCCTCCACATAGATGGCGTCGGCGGGGCAGGCCCAGGCGCACAGCTCGCAGCCGACGCACTTCTCCAGGCCGTCCGGATGGCGGTTGAGCTGGTGCCGTCCGTGGAACCGCGGGGCCGTGGTCTTCTTCTGTTCCGGGTACTGCTCGGTCAGCCGCTTCTTGAACATGGCCTTGAAGGTCACGCCGAAGCCGGCCACGGGGTTCTGGAAACCAGGCGACGTGTGCCCGGCCTCCTTGGGCTCCTCAGCCATCGGACGCCTCCTTTCCATCCGAAGATCCGTCACTGACAGTGTCCGACCCACCACTGACAATCAGCTCCCGGTCGCGGCGCGGGCGGCGTCGCGGCACCGGCGGCAGGTCCTGTCCGGGCAGCGGCGGCACCGGGAATCCGCCCGCCATCGGGTCGAATCCCGCTTCCCCGGCCGGCCGCTCGGCCGCCTTCGCCTTCTCCATGAACATGTCGACGACGAAGGACAGAAGCAGCAGGGCGAGGACGCCACCGCCCACGTAGAGCACGATGTCGCTGAAGTCGTAGTTCTCGTTCCGCAGGGCCCGCACGGAGGCGACGAGCATCAGCCACACCACGGAGACGGGGATGAGGACCTTCCAGCCGAGCTTCATCAGCTGGTCGTAGCGGACGCGCGGGAGCGTGCCGCGCAGCCAGATGAAGAAGAACAGCAGCAGCTGGACCTTGACGACGAACCAGAGCATCGGCCACCAGCCGTGGTTCGCGCCCTCCCAGAACGTGCTGATCGGCCATGGAGCCCGCCAGCCGCCGAGGAACAGCGTGGTCGCCACGGCCGAGACCGTCACCATGTTCACGTACTCGGCGAGCATGAACATCGCGAACTTGATCGACGAGTACTCGGTGTTGAAGCCGCCCACCAGGTCGCCCTCGGACTCCGGCATGTCGAACGGGGCACGGTTGGTCTCGCCGACCATCGTGACGATGTAGAGGATGAAGGAGACCGGCAGCAGCAGGATGTACCACTGGTCGTGCTGCCGTTCGACGATCGACGACGTCGACATCGACCCCGAGAAGAGGAACACCGAGGCGAACGCGGCGCCCATGGCGATCTCGTAGGAGATCATCTGCGCGCAGGAGCGCAGGCCGCCGAGGAGCGGGTAGGTCGATCCTGAGCTCCAGCCGGCGAGGACGATGCCGTAGATGCCGACCGAGGCGACCGCGAGGATGTACAGCATCGCGATCGGCAGGTCGGTGAGCTGCATCGTGGTGCGGTGGCCGAAGATCGAGACCTCGTTGCCCGCCGGGCCGAACGGGATCACCGCGATCGCCATGAACGCCGGGATGGCGGCGACGATCGGCGCGAGGACGTAGACCACCTTGTCCGCGCGTCTGACGACGACGTCCTCCTTGAGCATCAGCTTGATGCCGTCGGCGAGCGACTGGAGCATGCCCCAGGGGCCGTGCCGGTTGGGGCCGATGCGCAGCTGCATCCAGGCGACGACCTTGCGTTCCCACACGATGGAGAACAGCACGGTCACCATCAGGAAGGCGAAGCAGAACACCGCCTTGACGACGACCAGCCACCACGGGTCGGTGCCGAACATCGAGAGGTCTTCAGCGGCGACGTACGGGCTCATGCCTCCACCTCCTTGGGGGCCTGGTCGGCGGGTGTCGCCGGGCCGATGCGGACGAGGGAGCCGGGCCGGGACCCGGTGTCGGAGGCGACGCCGCCGCCCACGGAGTTCAGCGGGAGCCACACCACCCGGTCGGGCATCTCGGTGACCTTCAGGGGGAGTTCGACCGACCCGGCGGGGCCGGTCACGGTGAGGACGTCGCCGTCCGCGGCGCCGACCTCGGCGGCCGTGGCGGCCGACACGCGCGCGTGTGCCGCGTGCAGGGTTCCGGCCAGCGCCTCGTCTCCCTGTTGCAGGACACCCTGGTCGAGCAGCAGCCGGTGCCCGGCGAGCAGCGCCTCGCCCGCGGCCGGACGCGGCGGCGCGAAGGCCGTCTCCAGCGGCTCGGAGGCCCGCGGTCCGTCCCAGCCGCCGAGCCGGTCCAGTTCCGCGCGCGTGGTGCGCAGGTCCGGCAGGCCCAGGTGGACGTCCATGGCGTCGGCCAGCATCTGCAGGACGCGCGCGTCGGTCGGCGGCAGCCGCCGGGTCATCTGGTCGGGCTTGAGCGCCGCCTCGAAGAAGCGGACCCGGCCCTCCCAGTTGAGGAAGGTGCCCGCCTTCTCGGCGACCGCGGCGACCGGGAGCACGACGTCGGCGTGCTCGCTGACCTCGCTGGGCCGCAGCTCCAGCGACACCACGAAGCCGGCCTCGGACAGCGCCGCACGCGCGCGTGCCGGATCGGGCAGGTCGGCGATCTCCACGCCCGCGACGAGCAGCGCCTGCAGTTCGCCGTTCGCGGCGGCGGCCACGATCTCGCCGGTGTCGCGGCCGTAGCGGTGCGGGAGTTCGGACAGGCCCCAGACGGCCGCGACCTCCTCACGCGCGCGCGGGTCGGTCGCCGGACGGCCGCCGGGCAGCAGCGAGGGCAGCGCGCCCGCCTCGATCGCCCCGCGTTCCCCGGCCCGGCGCGGAATCCACACCAGCCGGGCGCCGGTCGCGGACGCGGCCCGCACGGCGGCGGTGAGGCCGCCGGCCACCGCGGCAAGCCGCTCTCCGACGACGATCACTGCGCCTTCGGTGCGCAGCGCCTCGGCCGCACTGGTCCCGGCCCCTTCCAGGCCGAAGCCGCTGGCCAGCGCGTCCAGCCATTCGGTCTCGGTGCCCGGAGCCGCGGCCAGCAGCGTGCCGCCGGCCTTCTCCAGGCCCCGGGTGGCATGTGTGGCCAGCGAGAACACCTGCTGCTTGTGCTTGCGCCACGCCTTGCGCAGCCGCAGGAAGACGCCGGGCGCCTCCTCCTCCGACTCGAACCCGACCAGCAGGACGGCGGGCGCCTTCTCCAAAGAGGTGTACGTGACGCCCGTGCCGTCCAGGTCACGGCCGCGGCCGGCGACCCGGGAGGCCAGGAAGTCGGCCTCCTCGCTGCTGTGCACGCGCGCGCGGAAGTCGATGTCGTTGGTGTCGAGCGCCACGCGCGCGAACTTGCTGTAGGCGTACGCGTCCTCGACGGTCAGCCGGCCGCCGGTGAGGACGCCGGTCCTGCCGCGCGACGCCAGCAGCCCCTGGGCGGCGATCTGCAGGGCGTCCGGCCAGGACGCCGGCTCCAGCTCGCCCTCCGCGTTGCGCACCAACGGGGTGTCGAGCCGGTCCTTCAGCTGGGCGTAGCGGAAGGCGAACCGCCCCTTGTCGCAGATCCACTCCTCGTTGACCTCGGGGTCGAGTGCGGCGAGCCGCCGCATGACCTTGCCGCGCCGGTGGTCCGTGCGCGTCGCGCAGCCGCCGGAGCAGTGCTCGCACACGGACGGCGAGGACACCAGGTCGAACGGGCGGGAGCGGAACCGGTAGGCCGCCGACGTGAGCGCGCCGACCGGGCAGATCTGGATGGTGTTCCCGGAGAAGTACGACTCGAAGGGGTCGCCCTCGCCGGTGCCGACCTGCTGGAGCGCGCCCCGCTCGACCAGCTCGATCATCGGGTCGCCCGCGATCTGGTTGGAGAACCGGGTGCAGCGTGCGCACAGCACGCACCGTTCGCGGTCGAGCAGCACCTGCGTGGAGATGGGGACGGGCTTCTCGTAGGTCCGCTTGCGCCCCTCGAAGCGGGACTCGGCGTTGCCGTGCGACATCGCCTGGTTCTGCAGCGGGCACTCGCCGCCCTTGTCGCAGACCGGGCAGTCCAGCGGGTGGTTGATGAGCAGCAGCTCCATCACGCCGTGCTGGGCCTTCTCGGCGACCGGCGAGGTGAGGTGGGTCTTCACCACCATCCCGTCGGTGCAGGTGATCGTGCAGGACGCCATGGGCTTGCGCTGGCCCTCGACCTCCACGATGCACTGCCGGCAGGCGCCAGCCGGGTCGAGCAGCGGATGGTCGCAGAAGCGGGGGATCTCGATGCCCAACTGCTCGGCGGCCCGGATGACCAGGGTGCCCTTGGGCACACTGATCTCGACGCCGTCGATCGTCAGCGTGACGAGGTCCTCCGGCGGGACCGCCGCTTCTCCCCCGCCTGAGGGAGCGCTGGTGGTCACGGTCATGCGTTCACCTCCGGGCGGTCGGCCCAGGCCGTCGACTTGGCCGGGTCGAAGGGGCAGCCCCGGCCCGTGATGTGCTGCTCGTACTCCTCGCGGAAGTACTTGAGCGAGGAGAAGATCGGCGAGGCGGCGCCGTCGCCGAGGGCGCAGAAGGACTTGCCGTTGATGTTGTCGGCGATGTCGGCGAGCTTGTCGAGGTCGGTCATGGCACCCTTGCCGGCCTCGATGTCCCGCAGCAACTGCACGAGCCAGTACGTTCCTTCGCGGCAGGGGGTGCACTTGCCGCAGGACTCGTGGGCGTAGAACTCGGTCCAGCGGGTCACCGCGCGCACGACGCAGGTCGTCTCGTCGAAGCACTGCAGGGCCTTGGTGCCGAGCATGGAACCCGCGGCGCCCACTCCTTCGTAATCAAGGGGGACGTCGAGGTGCTCGTCGGTGAACATCGGCGTCGAGGAGCCGCCGGGCGTCCAGAACTTGAGGCGGTGGCCGGGGCGCATCCCGCCGCTCATTTCCAGGAGCTGGCGCAGGGTGATGCCGAGCGGCGCCTCGTACTGGCCGGGGCTCGCGACGTGGCCGCTGAGCGAGTAGAGCGTGAAGCCGGGGGACTTCTCGCTGCCCATCGACCTGAACCATTCCTTGCCGTTTTTCAGGATGGCGGGAACCGACGCGATGGATTCGACGTTATTCACCACAGTCGGGCAGGCATAGAGCCCTTCGACAGCAGGGAAAGGGGGACGCAGCCGCGGTTGGCCGCGGCGGCCTTCGAGCGAGTCGAGCAGCGCGGTCTCCTCACCGCAGATGTACGCGCCGGCGCCGGCGTGCACGGTGAGTTCGAGGTCGAGCCCGCTGCCCAGGATGTTCTCGCCGAGGTAACCGGCTGCGTAGGCCTCGCGCACGGCCTCGTGCAACCGCCGCAGAACGGGGACGACTTCACCACGCAGATAGATGAAGGCATGCGACGACCTGATGGCATAACACGCGATGACAATGCCCTCGATGAGGCTATGCGGGTTCGCGAAGAGGAGCGGGATGTCCTTGCACGTCCCGGGCTCCGACTCGTCGGCGTTGACAACTAGATAGTGTGGTTTTCCATCACCCTGGGGAATGAACTGCCATTTCATTCCCGTCGGGAACCCCGCGCCGCCGCGCCCGCGCAGACCGGAGTCCTTGACGTACGCGATCAGGTCGTCCGGCGACATGGCGAGCGCCGTGCGCAGTCCCTCGTATCCCTCGTGCCTTCGGTACACGTCCAGCGTCCAGGACCTGTCCTCGTCCCAGAAGGCCGACAGCACGGGTGCGAGCAGCTTCTCGGGGCTGTGGTCCTTGAGTTCGGCTGCCACGGTCATCACTCCCCCTCCTCGGCGGTAGGCCCTGCCGGGTGGGCCGGGTCGGATGCCGATGTCTCCTGCGGCGCGTCATGGGAACTGAGGTGTTCGGCCGGCGACGGCTCGTGCACCGTGTCCTGCGGCGCCTCCGGACCGCCGCGCGGATGGACCACGCGCGCGGGTGCGGCCTCTCCCCTTGCCAGGCGAAGGCCCACCAGCGACGCGGGTCCCGCACTGCCGCCCTCCTCGACGGCCCCGGGCCGCTCGTCGGGGAAGCCGGCCAGAATCCGCGCGGTCTCCTTGAAGGTGCACAGCCGGGCCCCGCGCGTGGGCTGCACGGGCCGGTCCGCGCGCAGGTCGTCGACCAGGCGCTTGGCGCTCGCCGGGGTCTGGTTGTCGAAGAACTCCCAGTTGACCATCACGACCGGCGCGAAGTCGCAGGCCGCGTTGCACTCGATGTGTTCCAGGGTGACCTTGCCGTCGTCGGTGGTCTCGCCGTTGCCGAGGCCCAGGTGCTCCTGGAGCGTTTCGAAGATCGCGTCGCCGCCCATCACCGCGCACAGCGTGTTGGTGCACACGCCCACCTGGTAGTCGCCGGACGGCCGGCGCCGGTACATGGTGTAGAAGGTGGCGACCGCGGTGACCTCGGCCGTGGTCAGCCCCAGCATGTCCGCGCAGAACTGCATCCCGGTGCGCGTGACGTGGCCCTCCTGCGACTGCACGAGGTGCAGCAGCGGCAGCAGGGCCGAGCGGGAGTCGGGGTAGCGCGCGATGACCTCGCGCGCGTCGGCCTCCAGCCGGGCCCGTACGTCGTCCGGGTACGCGGGCGCGGGCAGTTCGGGCATGCCCAGGCTGACGCCCCGCTCCGAAGAAGAGGTGGTCACCGGTCGACGCCTCCCATCACGGGGTCGATGGACGCGACGGCGACGATCACGTCGGCGACCTGGCCGCCCTCGCACATCGCCGCCATGGCCTGCAGGTTGGTGAAGGACGGGTCCCGGAAGTGGACCCGGAAGGGGCGGGTGCCGCCGTCGGAGACGGCGTGCACGCCGAGCTCGCCCTTGGGCGATTCGACCGCCGCGTACGCCTGTCCCGGCGGGACGCGGAAGCCCTCCGTGACGAGCTTGAAGTGGTGGATCAGGGCCTCCATGGAGGTGCCCATGATCTTCTTGATGTGGTCGAGGGAGTTGCCGAGCCCGTCCGGTCCCAGGGCGAGCTGGGCGGGCCAGGCGATCTTCTTGTCGGTGACCATGACCGGTCCCGGCTGGAGCCGGTCCAGGCACTGCTCCACGATCCTGAGCGACTGGCGCATCTCCTCCAGGCGGACCAGGAAGCGCCCGTAGGCGTCGCAGCTGTCGGCGGTCGGCACGTCGAAGTCGTACGTCTCGTAGCCGCAGTACGGCTGCGCCTTGCGCAGGTCGTGCGGCAGGCCGGTGGAGCGCAGGATCGGGCCGGTCGCGCCGAGGGCCATGCAGCCGGCCAGGTCGAGGTAGCCGATGTCCTGCATGCGGCCCTTGAAGATGGGGTTCCCGGTGGCGAGCTTGTCGTACTCCGGGAGGTTCTTCTTCATCTTCTTCACGAACTCGCGGATCTGGTCCACCGCCCCGGGCGGCAGGTCCTGGGCGAGTCCGCCGGGCCGGATGTACGCGTGGTTCATCCTCAGGCCCGTGATGAGCTCGTAGATGTCGAGGATCATTTCCCGGTCACGAAAGCCGTAGATCATGATCGTGGTGGCGCCCAGTTCCATGCCGCCGGTGGCGATGCACACCAGGTGGGAGGACAACCGGTTCAGCTCCATCAGGAGCACCCGGATGATCTTGGCCCGCTCGGTGATGTCGTCCTCGATGCCGAGGAGCTTTTCCACGGCGAGGCAGTAGGCGGCCTCGTTGAAGAAGGACGTCAGGTAGTCCATGCGCGTCACGAACGTGGTGCCCTGGGTCCACGTCCGGTATTCGAGGTTCTTCTCGATGCCGGTGTGCAGGTAGCCGATGCCGCAGCGGGCCTCGGTGACCGTCTCGCCCTCGATCTCCAGGATGAGCCGGAGCACTCCGTGGGTGGAGGGGTGCTGGGGTCCCATGTTGACGACGATGCGTTCGTCGTCGGCGCGGGCCGCCGTCTGGACGACCTCGTCCCAGTCGCCACCGGTGACCGTGTATACGGTGCCCTCGGTGGTCTCGCGCGCCGAAGCCGCCGACGCCGCGGATGCTGACTGCGTGCTCACGAGTAAGACCTCCGCTGGTCCGGAGCCGGGATCTGGGCGCCCTTGTACTCGACGGGGATGCCGCCGAGGGGGTAGTCCTTGCGCTGCGGATGGCCCTGCCAGTCGTCCGGCATCATGATCCGGGTCAGGGCCGGGTGACCGTCGAAGACGATGCCGAAGAAGTCGTAGGTCTCGCGCTCGTGCCAGTCGTTGGTCGGATAGACGGCGACCAGCGACGGGATGTGCGGCTCGCTGTCCGGGGCGCTGACTTCGAGGCGGATCAGCCGGTTGTGGGTGATCGAGCGCAGGTGGTAGACGGCGTGCAGCTCGCGGCCCTTGTCGTGCGGGTAGTGGACGCCGCTGACGCCGGTGCACAGCTCGAAGCGCAGGGCCGGGTCGTCGCGCAGGGTGCGGGCGACCCGGACCAGGTACTCGCGCTCGATGTGGAAGGTCAGCTCGCCCCGGTCGACGACCGTCTTCTCGATGGCGTTGTCCGGGACGAGTCCCTGCTCCTCCAGGGCTCCTTCGAGTTCGTCGGCGACCTCGTCGAACCAGCCTCCGTAGGGGCGGGTGGCCGGTCCCGGGAGCCGGACCGAGCGCACCAGGCCGCCGTAGCCGGAGGTGTCGCCGCCGTTGTTGGCGCCGAACATGCCGCGCTGGACGCGGATCTCCTCACCGCCCTCGCCGCGCCGGCCGGGGAGGTTGGAGGCGGCGAGGTCCTTCTCGGGGTTCACGCCGTTCGCGCCGCCGGTGCCGTTCGCGTCGCTCATCGCAGCAGCCCCTTCATCTCGATCGTGGGCAGGGCCTTGAGCGCCGCCTCCTCCGCCTCGCGGGCCGCTTCCTCCGCGTTCACGCCCAGCTTGGAGGACTGGATCTTCTTGTGGAGCTTGAGGATCGCGTCCATCAGCATCTCGGGCCGGGGCGGGCAGCCGGGGAGATAGATGTCGACGGGGACGATGTGGTCGACGCCCTGGACGATCGCGTAGTTGTTGAACATGCCGCCCGAGGAGGCGCAGACGCCCATGGAGATCACCCACTTCGGGTTGGGCATCTGGTCGTAGACCTGGCGCAGCACCGGCGCCATCTTCTGGCTGACCCGGCCCGCGACGATCATGAGGTCGGCCTGGCGCGGTGAGCCGCGGAAGACCTCCATGCCGAAGCGCGCCAGGTCGTAGCGGCCGGCGCCGGTCGTCATCATCTCGATGGCGCAGCAGGCGAGGCCGAACGTCGCGGGGAAGACGGACGACTTGCGCACCCAGCCCGCGGCCTGCTCGACGGTGGTCAGCAGGAATCCGCTCGGCAGCTTTTCTTCGAGTCCCATGTCCTAAGGCCCCTCAGTCCCATTCCAGGCCGCCGCGCCGCCATACGTACGCGTACGCGACGAAGACGGTGAGCACGAAGAGCAGCATCTCCACGAGCCCGAAAACACCCAGGGCGTCGAAGGTGACGGCCCAGGGGTAGAGGAAGACGATCTCGATGTCGAAGACGATGAAGAGCATCGCCGTCAGGTAGTACTTGATCGGGAAGCGCCCGCCGCCGGCCGGCGTGGGGGTCGGCTCGATGCCGCACTCGTAGGCTTCGAGCTTGGCGCGGTTGTACCGCTTGGGCCCGATCAGCGTGGCCATGACCACGGAGAAGATCGCAAAGCCTGCCCCGAGGGCTCCCAGTACGAGGATGGGCGCATACGCGTTCACCGCTCCTCGCTCCTCTCAGTCGGCACTGACTGCTGGCGGTTGGCATCGGGCTCACATCCGCCCCACCGGTCCCACGAGCCCCGCTCGTCCCGGGCGAAGATCGAGAACATGTGAAGCAGGTCACAAGCCCAACTGCCTCGCATCTTATGCCCGCCACTCTGTGATCTGCGACACGGGGTATTGCATGAGCTTTGTGATCTCCACCACCTGACGAAGGATCATGAAGTCGGATGAGCGGTGATCTTCGCACGCGAAGCGTTCGAGTGATCACCAGAGGTGACATTTTCGCTCGTCATCCCAGGCGGGAGGGGGCGTCTCAATATCAAGAGACTTCCCTTGCATGCAAATTGGCGCTGGACCGGACGCGCTGATAGAGGAGCGCGTTCACACATCAGAGGGAGGCGCGGGACGGGATGTGGACGCGTGCACGCGTTCACGAAGTCGGCAGGGTGCAAACCGGACACCGGACGCGACCGCGACGGTAATCGTTCCGTGACCTCCGCCACACCGATGAGAGCCGGCCGAGAGAGGAGCTTGGCCTGGGCCTCAACGGATGGTAGGTGCGGGGCAATTCGGGCGTATTGGCGAAAGCCCAAGATCACAGGCTTGATCACCTGCGTCCGCAATGTCCGTTACGGCGTCAATAAAGAGTGACACGCCCGGGATTCGCCGTCGCGATTGAGCAACTGTGGCAGAGCACACGTTTCTTGAAGATATGAAGGAGCCCCTGGTACCGCTTAATCCCATGTCCCACACCGCTCACATACGCAGCCACCGGAAGCCCCGCCGCAGCGCCTCGAAAGTGGCGATGCGGGCCGGAGTTGCCGGTGGCGTCCTCGGCAGCCTGGCAGTCGCCGGTGCGTCCGGTTCGGCGAGCGCCGCCGAACCCGTGACGCAGACCCTCGAACTGCCCACCCTGACGGCCGACATGTCCGTCCAGGTCGCCCAGTCCGCGGAGGTCACACAGCAGGCCGCCGCGAACTACCAGCTCCAGGCCGAGCGCGACGCGGCCGCCGCAAAGGCCGCGAAGCAGGCCAAGGCGGACCTTGCCGACGCCAAGAAGAAGGCCGAGGCGAAGAAGAAGGCCGAGGAGGCCGCCCGCAAGGCCGCCGCCGAGCGCGCCTCACGCACCGCCGAGCGGGCCACCCTGACCGCTTCCGCTTCCACCTCTGCCTCCGGATCCGGTTCGGGCGCCTCCGCGAGCGTCTCCACCGGCAGCTCCACGGCGACCGGTTCGGCCGCCGCCGTCATCTCGTTCGTGAAGGCCCAGGTCGGCAAGGCGTATGTCTCCGGCGCCACCGGCCCGTCCGCCTACGACTGCTCCGGGCTCGTGCAGACCGCCTTCAAGCAGGTCGGCATCAGCCTGCCGCGCGTCTCCCAGGACCAGTCGACCGCGGGCACCCAGGTCTCGCTGAGCAACCTCCAGCCGGGCGACATCCTGTACTGGGGCGGCGCGGGCAGCGCGTACCACGTGGGGGTGTACGTCGGGGACGGCATGTTCGTCGGCGCGCAGAACCCCTCCACGGGCGTCGTCGAGAGGCCGCTGTCGTACGACCCGCCGTCGGGCGCGGTACGGGTGCTCTGAGCACACCCGCTTCCGTGAGGGCCGCAGCCGCTCGGGGACTGCGGCCCTCACGGCTCATCCCAGATCGAAGGTGTTGGGCAGGCCGAGCCGATAGCGCACCTCGTCGAGGCGTTTGAGGGGTTCCAGCTCCGGCGGACGGAACAGCTCCCACAGCCGGCAGCGTTCCGCGTCCGAATTGTCCGCATCCAGGAGCGCGTTGACGGCCCGTCGCGCCGACTCGTTGGCGCCCTCCATCGTCGCCAGGTCCACATCCGTGCGGACGTAGTCGCCCGCGAGGAAGAAGTTCGGCACGGCGGTCTTCGCCGACGGGCGGTGGTAGAGCGTGCCCGTGGGGTGGATGAGCAGCTGCTCGCGGTTTCGCGGGTCGGGGCCGCCGAGACCCGTCACCGCGGGGTCCATGAACCAGCCGAGCCGGTCCCCGTCCGTGAGCGTGGTCTTGCCCGAGTCGTTCAGCCCGTCCTTCAGCTGCGCCCACAGCTCGGCGACGATCTCCTCGCGGGTGCACTCACGGGCCGTCTTGCCGTACAGGATGCCGGGCTTGTCCCACTCCGAGACGATGGCCGACAGACAGTCGTGGGCCTGCCCGTCCCCGTAGTCACGCGCGAAGTCCCGCCCGTCCCAGAACTGCGCCTGCCCGATGGCGGTCACCGCCCAGGGCGAGTCCATGCAGTTGATGTGCCCGTGCACGACGGGCGTCGGGGTGCGCAGATAGAACATGACGCCGGTCATCCAGTCCGTCTTCAGCGCGTCGCACCGGCCCAGCTGGGGGTCGGCGGCGCGCAGGGACCGCCCCCAGGTCGCGCGGGCGTGTTCGACCGGGAGCGCGGAGACGTAGTGGTCGGCGGTGACGGTGCGCTCCGCGCCGCCCTCACGCGCGCGCAGGCGCACTCCGGTCACCCGGCCGGCTTCGTGGACCACCTCGCGCACCTCGGTGCCGAGCACGAACTCGACGCCCCGGGAGCGCAGATACCTCTCCCAGGGATCGAGCCACGCCTCGCTCGTGGGGGCGTTGAGGACGCGGTCGATGTCGGCGTCGCCGTCCATGCCCCGGCCCAGCAGGCCCCACAGCAGCAGGGCCTCGATGATGACCCGGCCGACCGTGCGGGTGGAGGCGATCTCGGCGCGGGTGGCGACCAGGTTGCGGGTCTGGCCGATGCCGAGGAGCACCTGGTATTCGCGGCTCATCTCGCCGGCCCGGATGAAGTCCCACCACGCGACCTTCTCCCACTGGCCCTCGCGGCGGGCGTCGCAACTGGTGAGGTGGACCAGGATGCGGTCGGCGAAATAGGCGGCCTCGTGGGCGGGCAGGCGGGTGCCGAGGTCGAGGACGGACAGGATCTGGTCGCGGATCCAGGAGGGGGTGAGGTCGCCCGGCGCGAGCGGGGTGGTGGCCCGGCGCAGCGGGAAGTGCAGATCGGGGCGGCCGGTGCCGCGCGCGAACAGTGCCTCCGTGCCGCTGCGGAGGTTGTCGTGGACTCCGCCCGGGTTTCCGGGGAAGGGGATGCGGCGCATCGTGTCGGGCAGGTTGCGGTAGAAGCCGGGGAAGAACCGGAAGCCGTGCTCGCCGGGGAGCGGTCTGCGGTCTTCGGTGCCCGTGCCTGGGACGTCCATCGAGCGGGCCTTGCCGCCGAGGGCGTCGTAGTACTCGTAGACGGTGACGGCGTAGCCGCGTTCGGCCAGTTCGTGGGCGGCGCTGAGGCCCGAGACGCCGCCGCCTAGGACGGCAACACGCTTGCCTGCGGCGCCGGGGGCCGCGGCGGCGCGACCCGCCGTGCCCAGGGCTGCGGCCGCTCCCCCGGCCGCCACCCCGCCCGCGGCGGCCAGGAAGCGTCTGCGGGAGTGTCCGACGTGCCCCTGGGAGTGCTGGGCGTGTTCTGTTGTCATGAGAACCGGAGGGTAGGCAGGGGCCCGGCAGGCCGGAACCCCGAAGTTCCCTCACCCACAGCATCCTCACAAACACAGGGAGGCAGCAGATGCCCAGCGTCTTCGTCCAGGGCAGGCCCGTCGACTCGTATCCGCGGCTCGCGCCCGAGGCCGGGCGGGGTGCGGTGCGGCGGATCACCGAGGTCGGCGAGGAGGTCCTGCACAAGCCCTGCCGGGACGTCACCGAGTTCGGGCCCGACCTGGCCGCGCTCATCGCGGACATGTTCCTGACGATGTACGTCGCCGAGGGCGCCGGACTCGCGGCGAACCAAGTCGGCGTCGGCCTCAGGCTGTTCGTCTACGACTGTCCCGACGACGACGGTGTCCGGCATGTCGGGCACATCATCAACCCCGTGCTGGACCGCATCGACCCGGCCGGTCGGCGGCTGCTCGACGGGGACGAGGGCTGTCTGTCCGTGCCGGGCGCCGTGATGGAGGTGCCGCGTCCGGACCGGGCCGTGGTGCGCGGTCTGGACCTGGAGGGCCGGCCGCTCGTCATCGAGGGCACGGGGTACTTCGCGCGCTGCCTCGCCCACGAGACCGACCATGTGAACGGGCTGCTGTATCTGGACCGGCTCTCCCAGCGGGACCGCAAGGAGGCGCTGCGGCAGGTGGCCGACCGCCGGACGGAGGTGTTCGCCCGACGAGCCACCCGTACGGCGGCGCTCACGTGAGCGCTCCGCGGGGGGGGCCGTGCGGCGGCCGTCAGCTACGGCGCCGGTGTGGCTGGGCGCGCAGTTCCCCGCCGACGCCCACCAGAAAGCCTCCCAGCGCCGTCCGGCGGCTGCGGCACCGATGTGGCTGGGCGCGCAGTTCCCCGCGCCCCTTCGGGGCGCTGCACCCCACGGCGCAGGGCAGGCCCTCGGTGCCCGCACCAGCCGGGCGCAGTTGCCTGCCGGCGCCCCGCCGAAGAGCCACGCAGCGCCGTCCGGCGGCTGCGGCACCGATGTGGCTGGGCGCGCAGTTCCCCGCGCCCCTTCGACTTCGGGGCGCTGCCCAAGCGTGGCGCGGCGCCCCAGGGCAAGCCCTTGGGGCCCGCACAAGCCGACGGGGGCCCGCGCGAGCCGGGCGGGTCCCGTGTAAGTCGTCCGTGGGTCCGTCAGGCCCTTGGGGTCACCTTTGTGAGGCCGTTGATGATTCGGTCCATTGCGTCGCCGCCCGTCGGGTCGGTGAGGTTGGCCAGGAGCTTCAGGGCGAACCTCATCAGGACCGGGTGGGTCAGGCCGCGCTGGGTGGCGATCTGCATGACCTTGGGGTTGCCGATGAGCTTCACGAAGGCGCGGCCCAGCGTGTAGTAGCCGCCGTAGGTGTCCTTGAGGACGCGCGGGTAGCGCTGGAGGGCCAGTTCGCGCCGGCCCGGCGTGGACCGGGCGTGCGCCTGGGCGATGACCTCGGCGGCGATCTGGCCGGATTCCATGGCGTAGGCGATGCCCTCGCCGTTGAACGGGTTCACCAGGCCGCCGGCGTCGCCGACCAGCAGCAGGCCCTTGGTGTAGTGCGGCTGGCGGTTGAAGGCCATGGGGAGCGCGGCGCCGCGGATCGGGCCGGTCATGTTCTCGGGGGTGTAGCCCCAGTCCTCCGGCATGGACGCGCACCATGCCTTGAGGATCTCCCGCCAGTCCAGGTCCTTGAAGGAGGCGGAGGTGTTGAGCACGCCCAGGCCGACGTTGGAGGTGCCGTCGCCCATGCCGAAGATCCAGCCGTAGCCGGGCAGCAGCCGGTCCTGGGGGCCGCGCCGGTCCCACAGCTCAAGCCAGGACTCCAGGTAGTCGTCGTCGTGACGCGGGGAGGTGAAGTACGTTCGGACCGCGACGCCCATCGGGCGGTCCTCGCGGCGGTGCAGTCCCATCGCGAGGGACAGCCGGGTGGAGTTGCCGTCGGCGGCGACCACCAGGGGCGCGTGGAAGGTGACCTCCCGCTTCTCCTCGCCGAGCTTGGCCGTCACACCGGTGATGCGGCCGGTGCGGTCGTCGACGATCGGGCCGGAGACGTTGCAGCGCTCGTACAGCCGGGCGCCCGCCTTCTGCGCCTGGCGGGCCAACTGCTCGTCGAAGTCGTCGCGTTTGCGGACCAGTCCGTAGTCCGGGTAGGAGGCGAGGTCCGGCCAGTCCAGTTGGAGGCGGACCCCGCCGCCGATGATCCGCAGGCCCTTGTTGCGCAGCCAGCCGGCCTCCTCGGAGATGTCGATGCCCATCGACACGAGTTGCTTGACGGCGCGCGGGGTGAGGCCGTCGCCGCAGACCTTCTCCCGTGGGAACTCGGTCTTCTCCAGCAGGAGTACGTCGAGTCCGGCCCTGGCGAGGTGGTACGCGGTCGTGGAGCCGGCTGGCCCCGCGCCGACGACGATCACATCGGCGGTGTTGTCGGAGAGGGGCTCGGTCACGGCGGGATCTCCCCAAGGTTCGTTAGGTGCGTGCCGACCGGCACTGGACATGGGCAGTCTATTCAGCGGCGCTGATCACCCGGCTGAAGGGCTGCCCCGTGAACCGTCCGCTTCCGCCTTGATCCGTGACGCTCGGTAGTCGTCTGTCACAGAAAGCCACCTGTCGCTTCCGGCCGCCCCGCACCGGCGTTACCCTTCCAGTACCGCTGGGGGTGACATCTGTGCACATACCACCCAAAACACCGGACGTGCGCGTCCCGCGCCTCGTCGGCCTGATGGCCGTGGACGCGCGTGAGCGGGCCCGGGCACAGGGCCTGTTGCTCAACGCGCCGGACCGACCGGATTTTCACCGCACGGTCGTCGACTACGTCGTGCGCCAGTACCCGCAGCCCGGTGCCGAGGTGCCGCGGGAGTCGATGGTGTACGTGTGGTTCGAGTTCGGCGAGGGCGACGGCGGCGGAGGCGTCCGCGAGCCACGCGTCCCGAGGCCGCCCGCGGGCGGGCTGCAACGGGAACTGGACGAACCGGGCGGCGCCTTCCAGATGACCAACCGCTAGCGGACGGCGCCCGGTCAGGACTCCTTGAAGCCCCGGTGCAGGGCCACCACGCCGCCGGTGAGATTGCGCCAGGCCACCTTCGACCAGCCCGCACCGCGCAGCCGCTCGGCCAGTCCGGCCTGGTCGGGCCAGGCACGGATGGACTCGGCGAGGTAGACGTAGGCGTCCGGGCTTGAGGAGACCGCCCGCGCCACCGGCGGCAGCGCACGCATCAGGTACTCGGTGTAGACGGTGCGGAAGGGCGCCCATGTGGGATGCGAGAACTCACAGATCACGACGCGCCCGCCGGGCCGGGTCACCCGGTGCATCTCGCGCAGCGCGGCATCCGTGTCCTGCACGTTGCGCAGTCCGAAGGAGATCGTCACGGCGTCGAAGGTGTCGTCCCTGAACGGCAGCCGCGTCGCGTCGCCCGCGGTGAAGGGCAGCCAGGCATGGCGTTTCTTGCCGACCTGGAGCATGCCGAGGGAGAAGTCGCAGGGGACGACGTAGGCGCCGGTCCGGGTGAAGGGCAGCGACGAGGTGGCCGTGCCCGCCGCGAGGTCCAGGACCTTCTGCGCGGGGCGCGCGTCGACCGCGCTCGCGACCTCCTTGCGCCAGCGCCGGTCCTGGCCGAGCGACAGGACGTCGTTGGTCAGGTCGTACCGTTCCGCCACGACGTCGAACATCGAGGCGACTTCGTGCGGCTGCTTGTCCAGGGATGCGCGGGTCACCCGCCCATTGTGGCAGCAGGGGGTGGGCCGGCCGCGCGGCGCCCTCGGCGTCGTCACGCCGTGCGGCCGGCCGGGCGGCGGGCCCTCGGCTCCGTCGGCACGGGCAGCAGCCTCGGCCGCCTGCGCGCGGCCACGTCCTCCACCCAGCCGCACAGCAGGACGAAGGCCGCGATCAGGAGCCAGCCGACGCCGAACATGAACCACTGGCTGTCCAGCGGCAGATACCTCTCGAAGGCGGGCACGCCCCAGAGCCGGTCGATCAGCGGCACGGCGAGGACGAGCGCGATCTCGTGCCACAGGTAGATCGTCACCGCGCGGGCGTTGAAGACCGTCACCAGCCGGTCGGTCCGGCGCAGCCGGGTGAGCTGCGCGAAGTCGATCCGGAAGTACTCCTTCGCCCACATCAGCAGCGTGCCGAAACCGGCCGACCAGTACGCCTGCGCCAGCGGGATCTCGTCCAGGTCGTACGTGCCGGACCCGGCCCGGTGCGCAAGGGCGTACCAGCCGCCGTAGCCGAGCGCGGCGAGCGAGAAGGTGACGACGGCGGCCGGTTGGATCCGCCGGAGCACCCCCTCGCGCTGGGCGAAGCCCAGGATCCAGCAGAACAGGTACGTCGACAGGTCCCACAGGGCGCTGCCCAGCCGGCCGTCCGGGGGCGACCAGAGGAAGGCCAGCACCGAGACGGGCGCGAGGGACAGCAGCAGGACCGGGACCGGGGCCCTGCGGAACAGCCACAGCAGGGCCGGGGAGAGCAGCACGAACCAGAGGTACGTCCGCAGGTACCAGAGGACTTCCCAGACCTGCTCGGCCCACGCGTCGCCCGGGGGATCGCCGAGCGGCACGATCCAGTAGACGACCTGGCGGCCCGGCATCCAGCCGTGCACCAGCATCGCGAGGACGACGAAGAGGCCCCAGAACCAGAACGGCACAAGGAGCCTGCGCAGCCGGCCGCGGAGCACCGTGCGCGCGGGCCGCTCCAGGGACCTGGCCATCAGGGAGCCGGCCAGGGCGAACATGATCCCCATCGACGGGAAGACCATGCCGCACCAGGCCCAGCCGAAGGTGTGGTACGTGACGACCCGGACGAGGGCGACCGCGCGCAGCGTGTCGAAGTACCGGTCCCGCCGGCCCGTCCGCGACCGGGAGGGCACCTCCCGCGGCGGCCCGCCGGGCTCCGGGCCGGCGTCGGGCACCGGGACCGGCCCGGCGGCCGGCTCCGGCGACCGGGTTCCGCCCTTGCTGTGCGCGCCCACTCAGCCCACCCCCGCCGCGGTACCGGCCTCGCCGGTCCGCTTCAGCTTCTGCCAGCGCAGCCGGCCGCCGGTGAGGGCGGTGACGCAGGAGTGGATGAGGACGAGGTACATCAGCTGCCGGTAGGCCAGTTGCTGGAGCGGCATCATCAGCAGGTAGCGGTACTTCTCCCGGTCCAGCCGGAACGCGTAGGCGGCGCACAGCAGTTGGACGCCGAGGACCGCGAGCCAGGCCAGCAGGGCGGCCCGGAAGTCGACGAAGAGCATCGAGTAGACGGTGAACACGTCGATGAGCGGGGCGAAGAGCGGCGTGACGATCTGGAAGAGCACCACCAGCGGCATGCCGACCCGGCCGAACCGCCCCGAAGGCCCCCGGTCCGTCAGGGACTTGCGGTGCTTCCACAGGGCCTGCATGGTGCCGTACGACCAGCGGTAGCGCTGCGACCACAGCTGCCCCAGCGAACCGGGCGCCTCCGTCCAGGCCCTGGCGTGCTCCTGGTAGACGACCCGCCGTCCCGCGCGGTGCAGGGCGATGGTGATGTCGGTGTCCTCGGCGAGCGTGTCGTGGCTCATCCCGCCGGCCTCCAGCACCGCCTCGCGGCGGAAGGCGCCGATCGCGCCGGGGATCGTCGGCATGCAGCGCAGCAGGTCGTACATGCGCCGGTCCAGGTTGAAGCCCATCACGTACTCGATGTGCTGCCAGGCCCCGATGACCGTGTCGCGGTTGCCGACCTTGGCGTTGCCGGCGACCGCGCCGACCTCCGGATCGGCGAAGGGCTGCACGAGCTGCCGTACGGTGTCCGGCTCGAAGACGGTGTCGCCGTCCATCATCACGACGATGTCGTGACGGGCGTGCCGGACGCCGTTGTTGAGGGCCGCCGGTTTGCCCGCGTTCTCCTGCCGTACGACCCGGAGGTTCGGCAGGCCGAGGGACTCGGCGATCTCGGCGGTTCCGTCGGTCGAGCCGTCGTCCACCACGATGATCTCGATGGGATGCGTGCTCCTGGCCAGCGATCCGAGGGTGGCGGCGATGCACTCCTTCTCGTTGTACGCAGGGACGATCACGCTCACCGGGCGGGTGACCGGCGGACCCCAGCCGAACCGGCGCCTGTTGCGCTGTCTGTGGTGGCGTCGGGCCAGGAGCAGCATCATCGCGAAGCGGCCCAGCACGGCGACGCCGACGACGATCAGCCCGGCGGACAGCGCGGGCACGGTCCACTCGGCGACGGCCACCGCCGCGATGAGGGCCCTGCCCTCGTAGAGGGTCGTGCCGGTGGCGATGTGGTGGGCGGCCTGCGACCCGGAGCCGGCGGAGGGCCCGGCGGCGCCGTCCGCAGTGGCGCCGCCCGCAGTGGCGCCGCCCGCAGTGGCGCCGCCCGCAGTGGCGCCGCCCGCAGTGGCGCCGCCCGCAGTGGCGCCGCCCGCAGTGGCGCCGCCCGCAGTGGCGCCGCCCGCAGTGGCGCCGCCCGCGGTGGCGCCGCCCGCGCCCCGCACGGCACCGGCCGCCCCGGTCTCCGTAGCGTTCTGCTGCCGCAGGGCGCCGCTGATGGTGGTGAAGGTGTATCCCTTCGCGCGCATCTTCTCGATGTAGCGCGGCAGCGCGGCGATGGTCTGGGAGCGCTCGCCGCCCGCGTCGTGGAAGAGGACCACGGCGCCCTCTGCGTCCTTCGGCGTGGCCCACTTGACGATCTTCGAGACGCCCGGCCGCTTCCAGTCGTCGCTGTCGGTGTCGACGAAGACGCTGGTGTAGCCGTCGGCGCCGAGCTTCTTGTAGACGGGCCAGCTGTAGTCGTCGATGGCGTCGGTCTCCGACGAGTACGGCGCGCGGAAGAGGGTCGTGGTGATGCCCGCGGCGCCCGCGAGGGCGAGTTGCGTCTGCTCCATCTCGCGCTTGATGCGCGCATCGCTCTGGTAGGACAGGTCGACGTGCGTGAACGTGTGGATGCCGACCTCGTTGCCCTGGTCGACCATGGTCCGCACGATGCCGGGGTGGCGGGACACCATCGAGCCGACGAGGAAGAAGGTGCCGGGGACTCCGTACTCGCTCAGGATCTTGAGGACCTTGGGGGTCCAGGTCGGGTCGGGGCCGTCGTCGAAGGTGAGCGCGATGGTCTTGGCCGGGACGGAGACGGCGGTCGCCCGGCCGCCCCGGAAGGTGAGGATGGGGCCGCCGTCGAGCACCGTGTCCGGTACGTCGCTGGAGTCGGCCCCGGTGCGCACCCGCTGGTCGCCGCCGACCTCGGCGCGCAGATAGCCGTCGAGCAGCAGCACGCAGGTCAGCGCGAGCAGGAGCAGCAGGGCGAGGATGACGCGCGGCTTGTGCAGGGCCGCGGCGCGGCCGGCCGCGCGCTCCATGCGGGTGGGGACGCGGCGGCGGCCCCGGGAGGGCATCTGAGGGGTCATCGGATGGCTGTGTTCCGGTCAGTCGGTCACCGCGGACGCGGCCGAGGACGGGGAGGAGGACGGGGAGGCGGACAGGGAAGGGGACGGGGCCAGGGAGGGTGACGAGGAGGAGGCCGGCGACGGGGTGGCGGCGGCCGAGGGAGGGGCCGACGGCTCGGCGTCGGTCGGACGGGCCTGGCTGCCGGTGCCGTCGCGCGGCCCGAAGCCGTCGGGGACCTGCCCGCCGCCGGGAACCCGCCCGTTTCCGCCGCCCGCGAAGGGGAGCAGGGAGGACGGGCTCAGCGAGGTGCCCCAGCCCATGAAGGCGGCGCCGAGCACGCCCGCGTACGCGAGACAGACGACGCCGAGGAGGACGCCGAGGCGGCGCAGCACCTTCGACCGGCGTCCGGAGGCGTCCACGAACACGGGTCCCCCGGCGGAGCCGTTGCCGCGTTTGCGGCGGCGACCGCGCCCGGCGGCACGGCTTTCGATGACAGTCTCGGAATGCATTCCCCGGATATTAGGGAGCCTTTATGTGTCCCGTTCTCTGGAATTGTTGTGAACCGCCCATGAGAGAACGGCCAACCTGTCACTTCCCTGAGAGATTCCCCGGACGGCCAGCCGGACCTCACGCGGAGAACTGGCGCCGATCACCCGAATCGAACACCGTATTTCCCCGTCTTGCCCTTATGTGTCGGTGAGTTGACTGTGCGTCGTCTGTGACGCACAAGCCCGGCGGGCGGCCGGTCGAGTGTGAGACATTTCCCCTCGGAAAAGGCGGTCCGATACCGTCCCGAGACGGATCATGAGACCGACATCACGAGAGCGGAGCATGCGCGATGGGGAGATTCCTGAGGCCGGCGGCCGGATTCGCCGGTGTGATCGCACTGGCCGTCACGGGATGCTCCGGGGGCTCCGGCGGCACGTCCGACGCGGCACCCGCGGCACCCGCGGCACCCGCGGCGACCGGCTCGACCGGCTCGACCGGCTCGACCGGCTCGACCGGCTCGAAAGCTTCCCACGGCGTCGCCTACGCCCCCTACGTCAGCGCCACAGAAGCGTCCGGCAACGACGCCACGGGCTCTCCGACGACATACAACCTCGCCTTCGTGCTCTCGGACGGCAGCGGCTGCACGCCGAAGTGGAACGGCACCCGGTCGGTCACCGACTCCGCGGTGACCTCCCGTATCTCCCGGCTGAAGCGGGACGGCGCGACGGTCCGTGTCTCCTTCGGTGGGGCGTCCGGGACGGAACTCGCACGGACCTGCGGCAGTGCGTCCGAACTGGCGGCGGCCTACGGGGCGGCACTGGACGCGGCCGGTGCCGACCAGGCCGACTTCGACATCGAGGGCGACACGCTCGCCGACTCCGCCTCGGTCGCCCTGCGCTCGGCGGCGATCGCGCTGTTGCAGCGGGAACGCCCCGGCCTGAAGGTCTCCTTCACCCTGCCGGTGATGCCGTCTGGGCTCGACGCCGAGGGACTTGCCCTGCTGGAGTCCGCGAACACGCACGACGTCCAGGTGTCGACCGTCAACATCATGACCATGAACTACGGCGAGTCGTTCACGGGCGACATGGGCGGCTACGCCCTCGCCTCCGCGAAGGCCGCGCACACTCAGCTGAAGAAGGTCTTCGGCCTGACCGACGCGGGTGCCTGGCGGGGCATGGCCGTGACGTCGATGATCGGCGTCAACGACGTCTCCGGCGAGACCTTCACGCTCTCCGACGCGGCCCAGGTGCGTACGTTCGCGAAGGAGAAGGAGATGGCCTGGGTGTCGATGTGGGCGACGTTCCGCGACCGGCCGTGCGGGGGCGGGACGTCGGTGCGGGAGGAGGCGGCGACGAACTGCAGCGGCGTATCCCAGCGAACGGGAGCCTTCGCGACGGCCTTCGCGGGCTGAACCCGGCCGCGGACCACCCTCCCGGCAGCCGGCGGCAGGCAGCATGCGGCAGGCAGTCGGCGCCTTGGGGCAGCCGACGGCCCCGGCGCCTCGGCGAACCATCGGGCGCTCGCTCAGCGCCTGCGGTGCACGAGGCGGCCCGCGCAGACCGTCGCGATGCAGGCGCCGGAGTCGTCCAGCACGGCGAGATCGGCGCGCCCCGCCGGACGGACCGCGGCCGGCCCGGGAGCCGGCAGCACCACCACGTCGTTCCGCTCGGCGGCGGCCCGCAGTTCGGGCGAGTCGACGTGCTCCGCCAGGACCGCCACCGCGCCGAGCTTCAGCACCGCGTGGACACGTTCGCGCGGGCTCGGGGCGTCCGGGAGCGGTCCTTCGTGGACGCGGGCAGGACCCAGCGCGCCCGGCCATCTGCGCACCCGCGCGCCCGGGTAACGCTCCCGCAGGTCCTCGAACGTCCCCACCGCGCCGATCCGGTCGTTCCCCACCACGACGGCTCCGTTCTCGACCGGCGCCGACTCCCAGGTCACATACAGCCGGTCGGCCGCGTGGATGGTCTCCACCTCGCTCCCGCCCGTCAGTTGGACGCGAGCAGCTTCAGTTCGGGGTGGGCCGTGCCGCCCTCGATGGCCGTGGACGAGATGTGCGACATCACCCGCTCGTCGACGGGGTCGTTCGCCGGGTCGTCGTGCACGACAAGGTGCTCGTACGTCGTCGCGCGCTGCGCCGGGACCCGGCCCGCCTTGCGGATCAGGTCGATGATCTCCAGCCGGTTGGAGCGGTGCTTGGCTCCCGCGGAGGAGACCACGTTCTCCTCCAGCATGATCGAGCCGAGGTCGTCGGCGCCGTAGTGCAGGGACAGCTGGCCGACCTCCTTGCCCGTGGTCAGCCAGGACCCCTGGATGTGCTGGACGTTGTCGAGGAAGACCCGGGCGGTCGCGATCATCCGCAGGTACTCGAAGAGCGTGGCCTGGGTGCGGCCCTTCAGATGGTTGTTCTCGGGCTGGTAGGTGTACGGGATGAAGGCCCGGAAGCCGCCCGTGCGGTCCTGTACGTCGCGGATCATCCGCAGGTGCTCGATCCGCTCGGCGTTGGTCTCGCCCGTGCCCATCAGCATGGTCGACGTGGACTCCACGCCCAGCCGGTGCGCGGTCTCCATGATCTCCAGCCAGCGCTCGCCGCTCTCCTTCAGCGGCGCGATGGCCTTGCGCGGGCGTTCCGGCAGCAGTTCGGCGCCCGCGCCCGCGAAGGAGTCGAGGCCCGCCTCGTGGATCCGGGTGATGGCCTCCTCGACCGTCACCCCGGAGATCCGGGCCATGTGCTCGACCTCCGAGGCGCCCAGCGAGTGGATCACCAGCTGGGGGAACGCCTCCTTGATGGCCCGGAAGTGCTTCTCGTAGTACTCGACGCCGTAGTCGGGGTGGTGCCCGCCCTGGAACATGATCTGCGTGCCGCCCAGTTCGACGGTCTCGGCGCAGCGCCGCAGGATGTCGTCGAGGTCGCGGGTCCAGCCCTTCGCGGTGTCCTTGGGGGCGGCGTAGAAGGCGCAGAACTTGCACGCGGTCACGCAGACGTTGGTGTAGTTGATGTTGCGCTCGATGATGTACGTCGCGATGTGCTCGATGCCCGCGTACTTGCGCCGGCGTACCGCGTCCGCGGCGGCGCCCAGCGCGTGCAGCGGGGCGTCGCGGTAGAGGTCGAGCGCTTCCTCGGGGGTGATCCGCCCCCCGGCGGCCGCACGGTCGAGGACGGACTGGAGGTCGGCCTTCTCGGTCACCGGGGCGTCCCTTTCGTCGAGGAAATCAAAAGGTGCGCGTGAAGCGCTCGGTACAAGGGGGTCGGTACTGGGGGGTCGGTACAGGAGGAAGACGGGCAGGCGGACCGGACCAGCCTACGCCAGCCCCCTCACCGGCCCGCTTTCAGGCCGCGTACGCGCCGATCAGCAGGCCCGCGTACGCCCCGGCGATCAGGAACGGCCCGAACGGGATCGCCGTCTTGCGGCCCGCACGCCGGCCGGCCACGAGGGCGCCGGCGTACACCGCGCCGAACAGGAAGCCGGCGAAGGTGCCGAGCAGCAGGGTCGGCCAGCCGTACCAGCCGAGCGCCGCGCCCGCCCCGAGGGCCAGCTTCACATCGCCGAAGCCCATGCCGCCGGGGTTGATCAGGAACAGCACGAAGTAGCCGCCGCCGAGCGCGAGGGCGCCGTAGAGCGCGGTGAGCCAGTGGCCGGCGTGCTCGGGCACGAGGGCCGCCACGGCGAGCAGGCCGAGCGCGGCGGCGGCCAGCGGCAGGGTCAGCGGGTCCGGCAGCCGCTGCACCCGGAAGTCCACGACCGCGAGCAGCACCCCGAGGGGCGCGAGCAGCAGCCAGACGCCGAGTTCGGGACGGGTACCGGTGGCGGCGGCGAGAGCGGCAGAGAGCACCCCGGTGACGACGGCGAGGACGGGGACACGGGGGCCGTACCGGTACGCCGTGCCGACGGCCCGCGCGCTCTGGTCCGCGGAAGCCCCACCGCCGGCGGCCCCAACACGCCCACACCCCCGACCCACACCACCGGCACCCGCACCATCCGGGTACGAACCGTTAGGGTCAGGACCGCTCGGGTCCGCGCCGTCCGGGTCAGGGCCGTTCAGGTCCGCACCCTCCGTACCCACACCGCCGCCGCCCGTGCCCTCCGCGCCCGCGCCGTCGGCCGGGGGTGGGGGGCAGGTGGTGCAGTGGGCCGGGCCGAGCCAGCCCCGTACCGGGTGGCCGGCCGGGCAGAGGTGGTGCCAGGGCTCGCCCGCCGGGGCGGAGAAGCGGTAGGCGGCCCGGGGCAGCAGCGCACCGGCCGCCGCGCCCCACAGCGCGGCGGCGACGATCGTCGCGAGGTCGCTCATCCCGCGACGGCGCCGTCGCGCCACGACGGCAGCAGCTCGTCGAGGAGCGCTTCCGTGCGCGGCGGCAGACCGCGGGCGCCGCTGCGGGCGAGCAGATCGGCGGCGAGCGAACGGACCCGCGCGGGTTCGCGGGTGGCGTGGGTGGCGCGCAGCAGCTCGTTCCACAGCCGCTCGTCGGACGGCGCGGTCCGCAGCGCCGCGTCCAGCGCCTCGATCGCCTTCTCCGCGCGGTCCTTCTCCAGGTGGAACGCGGACAGCGCGAGCCCGATGTCGGCGACCAGCAGCGGGAGCCGGGCGTCGATGATCTCGTGGGTGAGCCAGCGGTAGCGGTCCTCGGGGCGATCCGCGAGCAGCGGACCGCGGACCAGGACCAGCGCGTCGGTGAGCAGCCGTCCGCGCACCGCCCGGCTGTCCACGCCCTTGCCCTGGGTGGCCTCGTGGTAGAGGGAACGCAGCACGTCCAGGTCGGAGACGACGGACTTGGCGAGCGTGAGCCGGCCGGTCGCGTCGGTGCCGAGCCGTGCCGTGCCGTCCGGGTCGCTGCCGAGCCAGCCGCGCAGCCGCTCGACGAGCGCGTCCCGTACGTCCTCGGTGACACCGCGCGGCCACAGCGCGGAGGCCAGCACGCGCGGGTGGACACCCTCGCGGTGCAGGAGCAGCAGGGCCAGCGCCTCGTGGAGCAGCGCGCTGCGCTCGCCGTCCGGGGTGTCCAGGCCGATGATCTCGTACGGTCCGACGAGCCGGGCGTACACCGCGGGCCGGCCCTGTTCGCTGATGTCCACGAGGAACGGCGGGGCGTTGACCGGGCCGTCCGGATCGCGGTCGGGATCGGCGTCGACGAACAGTTCGACGACGGCGCGCTGCTGGACGGCGGGCAGCATCTGGGCGTCCAGTTCGAGGCCGAGCAGCGGAGCGAGCAGCCTGCCCTCGGCCGTGATCTCCATCTCCCAGGCGGCGCCCGGCAGTTCGCCGGTCTCGGTGCCGACCAGGTAGCCGATGCCGAGGCGGCCGGCGTCGGCGGCGAGTTCGGCGAGCCGGAGCGCGTCCTCGGCGGAGGGCTGTGCGGCGAGCAGCACCAGGTGGGGCGCCCAACGGGTGTGCTGGGCGGGCCCGGTACGGCCGGTGAGGACGGAGTCGTGCCCGGCGGCGCCCAGTGCCCCGCGGCGCTGCCGGGTCTCGGCCTCCATGGTCTCGATGAGCGCGTCGATGCCGTCGAGGTGGCGCAGCCGGTTCGGGGCGAGCGCAGTGAGGTCGGCGCCGAAGCCGACGAGGGTGATGGTCATGCGGTCCGACCAGCCGTTGGTGGCGAGTTCGGCGGCGACCGAGGCGAACACGGCGGCCCGGTCGGCCTCGCGTCCGCCGAGCGAGACGATGCCGGGCACCGCCTCCAGGTTGAGCAGCAGCCGGGAGTCGTCCATGGTGCCGAGGCTGACGAGACCCGGGTAGGGCGCCGCGGTGTCCACGTCCTCGTACCGCTCGGCGTCGGACCGGGCGAGCATCCAGAACGTCTGGTCCTGCCCGAGCCGCCAGGGCGCGGGCGGTTTCCCGGCCGGCTGGGCGAGCTGGAGGTGCAGGTCGCCGTTGCTCAGCCAGGCGGCGTAGACGACGGGCAGGGCCCGTGACTCGGCGGCGAGGGCGGCGGCCAGGCCACGCAGCGACCGGTCGAGCAGCCGTACGCCCTCGGGGTCGGCGCCGACCAGCAGCGCGTCCTGCGCGTCCTGGGCGTCGCCGGACGGTGTGGGCGGCTCCATGCCGCGCCGGCCGCCGACGGCCCCGAGCGCCGACTGCCACAGCGCCTGCCGGCGCCGGCGTCCGAGGGCGCCGAGCAGGCCGGCCGCGAGGAGGGGCGCGCCGATGAGGGCCTCGGGCAGGCCGAATCCCCCATCGGCGTGGCTGCCGGAACTGTTCCGTGCGGGGCTCGCGTGCTGCTGCCCGCGCCCCTGCGCCTCCCCGTGCCCGGCGCCGGCGTCCGTGCCGGGCCGCTGCTCGGGCCGCGAGGCGCGAGAGGCGTCCGCGCCGCCGCCCTCCTGGGCGTGGCCCTGGTCCTGGTCGCCGGTCCTGGCGTAGTCGTGGATCTGCTGCTGGACGTCCGGGGAGACCTGGGCGTCGGGCATCTCGACCAGTTCGCCGCCGCGTGCGTCTGCGGGCATCTCCATGATCCAGCCGGGCCGGATCAGGCTCGCCTCGGACAGCCGTGAACCGTCGGGCTGTACGCGGTCCTTGTTGAGTTCGTAGATCTCCTTGTACCGGCGGCCGTCGCCGAGGTGGCGCTGCGCTATCTCCCACAGGGAGTCGTGGTGGCGTCCCTCGGGCGGCTGGATCCGGTAGTACTTGGTCCCGCCGTCCCTGGCGGAGGCGGCGCCGGTGTCCGTGTGGGCGGCGGCCTGCGCGGCCTGCTCGGCGAGGGCGGCGGCGGTGCCGGCGGCCTGTTCCTGCTGCTGGGCGAAGAGTCCGGGGGTCTGCTGGGCGGCGG
This sequence comes from Streptomyces diversicolor, assembly GCF_057537855.1. NCBI lineage: Bacteria > Bacillati > Actinomycetota > Actinomycetes > Kitasatosporales > Streptomycetaceae > Streptomyces > Streptomyces diversicolor. The sequence goes on along the minus strand of NZ_BAAJXA010000017.1, from coordinate 54,901 downwards.
CCACCGTGCCCTTCTGGTTGCCTTCCAGGCTGTGCCCCAGCTGCGAAAGGCCCGGGGTGAGGCCGGCCGCGGTGGCGCCGACCAGCAGCAGTGCGGCGACGAGTTGACGGGCGAGCAGCTGGCTGGGGCCGGCGCCGGGGACGCGTCCGGCCAGGCCCACGCCGGACAGCGCGGCCTTGGCCTCCACGAGCACGCAGGCGGTGAACTGGGCCCAGGCGAGCCACACGATCACCGTCAGCACGTTCAGGAAGGTCTGGACGGTGATCTCCTGCTGCAGCCACTCCAGTTTCGGCGCCCCGCTCGGCAGCGGCCAGCCGACCTGGACGGCGAGGGCGCCGGGTACGCCGACGACGAGCACGAGCAGGGCGATGAACGCGAGGAACGCCTTGACGAAGTCCCCGAACGTACGGCGCCGCACGCGTACCGGCTGCGGTGTCCGATTCCTCGGGCCCGTCGGGCTTCCCGTCGAGCTTGATGTGCTGCGTCGCGCCATGGCGGGTGTCCTGGGTCGTGTGTGGGAGGCGTGGGTCGGGGGCGGGTGGAACCTACAGAGATCCTAGGGACCGGGACCGACACCGTCGAAGCCCCGACGGCACCCGAACCGGGCGCCCAGAAGCCCCAGTTCACCGAATGCCCGATATGCACCCATTGCTGGTGGCCCGCCGCCCGGGACGCCGCTGTTCTCTCGCCTGTGCACCGTCCGTGGCCTCAGCCGACCTGGTTCTCTGCCTGGGCGCGGCCGTGTACGACGACGTTTCCGCCGTAGAGCAGGCCCGTGAACACCGGCTGGTAGGTCAACTGCACCTCGACCTCGACCTGTTGGGCGTCGGCCGCCACGCAGTGGCTCGCGGCGATGTCGGGGCCGGTCATGTCCATCTCGCGGGCGAAGGTCTTCACCCGCGCGTCGCAGTTCTGGTAGTTGATCGGCGCGGGGCCGCCCTGGTTGCCGTAGAGGGCTTCCTTGTCTATGTCCTGGGCGGCGTAGCGGGCCGCCTGTTCCGCGATGTCGGCGGCGCGTTCCCGCTTCGAGATGGACAGGCCGCCGTCGATCACGAACGCCGACAGGGACAGGAAGACCAGGGTGAAGATGATCACCGCGCCGGCGCCCGAGCCCCGGTCGTCCAGCCTCGGCCGGCGGGCGGACCACCACGCACGTACGACTGTCCTCACGCCGTCCTCCGGAACGGGTCCAGCGGGGAACTGAAGCTCGCCGACAGCCGGGTCGGGACGTCGAGGCCCAGCATGGCCAGGCCCCGCACCTGGCAGCTCACCTCGACCGTGAAGAGGGTGTCGGGTTCGAAGCCCTGGCTGGTCTGGACGACGGACACCGGCCCTGAGCAGACGTCGGCCAGGTCCGCCTCGGCGGCCCTGCGGGCCTCGGCCAGGGCGGTGGGGTGGTCCTTCTGGATCGATCCTGCGCGTGCCGCGTCGCGCGCGGCGCCGTCCAACGCTCCCCGTCCGTCGACCAGTTGCCCGAACGCCACCAGGACCAGGATGAACAGGATCATCACCGGGGCCAGGATCACCACCTCGACCGTCGACAGGCCGCGGTCGCCTCGGGCCGGTCGTCCGAAGGCGGCGAAGATGCGGGCAGCGGGCATTCAGTTGCCCCCTTCCGGTACGAATCGCTCCACCGGCCCGGAGGACCGGGCGTGCACCGTCAGGTCGAGGCCGGGGAACACCGTGGGCACCCGCGCGGAGATCTCCACGCCCACCGTGTTCGGTTCGGGCTGGAGCAGTTTCACGTCCGGTGCCAGCACGAGTTGCGGGCCGAGTTGGCGGATGTAGGAGTCGACGACGTCACGGGCCTCGCCCCGCCAGCCGCCCGGCTGTTCGTCGGCCGTGGCGCGGGCCTTGCGGGCGCCCGCCTGGGCCGCCGCCTGGGCCACGTGGTCGGCGAAGAAGTACAGCGCGAACTGCACCGTGGCGAAGATCATGAAGAACAGGACGGGGGTGAGCAGCACGAACTCGATCGCGGTCATGCCAACGTCACCGGCCTCGCCGCGCGCGGCCCGCGCGCGGCGGCGCGCCCATCTGACCACGCCCACCATCAACCCCCGTCATCCCCGTCGTCGTGCGTAGTGCGTCGTGTGGAGTACGTCGTGCGTAATACGTCGGTGCGTCGTGCGTCGGTGCGTCGTGCGTCGTGTCGGATCGGCCCGTCCCATCCCTGGCCGGGCCGGGCCTGGCCGGGCCGCGTCGGGTCGTCCCTTCGTCGTCGTCCCGTCTCGTGTGTGCGGTCAGCAGGTCTTGCCCGCGTCGGCGCCCTTGATGCAGTCGCCGACCTTGTTCGCGCCCTCGCTCAGCGCGGCGTTGATGATCGCGGCCACCACGCCGACGATCGCCACCACGACCGCGGAGATGATGACCCACTCGACGGCGGATGCGCCACGGTCCAGTTCGCCGGAGCGGGCGCGCCGCACCCGGGCCTGCAGGAAGGTGACCAGGAAGTCCACCGCCGGGATTCCGGTGCGGACGGTGCGTTCGGTCATGGGAGTCGTCCTCTCAACTCAGCTCGACTCGGCTGGTGGTTCGGGCAGTGGAGCTCATGGAAGCTGGGGAAGCAAGGGCGGCTGTGGCGGCCCGGGGGTCACGGATCGTAGGACGATGCGTACGTCTGGGTCGGTTCACACCTGGAACACCCGCATGGCCGCAGGGAAGATGAGGAACACCAGGAAGCCGGCGCACAGCAGCAGTTGCGCCACGAGCATCGACTGCGATTTCTCGCCCGCGCTGCCCTCGATCTCGGCGAGTTCGCGGTGCCGCATGGTCTCGGCGCGGGAGGCGAGCGATTCGCGCACCTTGGCGCCGTCGTCCGCGACCAGCGCCAGCGAGGCCGAGAGGTCCTTCAGTTCCTCCACGCCCAGTTCCTCGCCGAGTTGACCGAGCGCCTGCCACTGGCTGACGCCGGTGATCCGGGCGTCGGCGAGCGCGCTGCGGATGCGCTGGTTGGCCCAGCCGTCGGACACCTCGGCCGCCGCCATCAGCGCCTCGGGCAGGCCCCGGCCGCCGGCCAGGCTCATCGACACCAGGTCCAGATAGGCGCCGATCACCCGCCGCAGGTCCCGGCGCTTGTCGGCGGCGTCCCGACGCACCTCCAGATCGGGCAGGAAGAAGAACAGCGCCCCGCACAACAGGGCCAGCCAGACCGGGATGAGCGGGCTGCGGCCAAAACCCAGCGTCCAGACCACCGCGAACAGGAACGGCCCGAAGAACAGCCCGGCCGTGGCCAGCAGCACCTTCGTCGCCAGGAACTTCTCCCAGCTGCGGTCGAGGACCGCGAGGTCGGCGCGCAGCGAGCGCTGCTCCCAGCCCTGGTGCAGATAGAACTCGGAGACACGGGCGCCGATTTCGGCACGCAGCGAGCCGAGGCGCCCGGTGTCCTTGGTCTGCCGCGCCGATTCGTACGCCGCGCCCCTCGCGCGCATCGCGTCGATGCGGGCGACCTGGGCGACCGCGCTCCGCTTCGACGGCATCAGGGCGCGGATGAGGGCGTAGACACCCAGTCCGAAGACCACGCCGACCAGGATCGGCATCGTCAGGTTCACCGGCGTGCACCTTCTTCCGACGGGGAGGACTGGAACGGCGGGGGCTGCTGGGTCTGTTGGGGCTGCGGTCCGCTCGGGGCGGCGGTGCGCGGCCGTACGAACTGCACCGAGGACTCGTCGCGGATCAGGAAGCGTTCGGGTGTCTCGATCGTGGACAGCTTGCGCAGCCACCAGAAGCCGAGGGCGAACAGGGCGCAGACGACGGCGAGGACGAGCTGGCCGACGGGGGTGCCGTACGGCGAGACGAAGTCGCGGTTGAAGACGGCGAGGCCGAGGACGAAGGCGATGGACACCGCGACCACGATCTGCACCGAGCGGCGGGTGGAAGCGCGCTGCGCCATCACACGCTGGCGCATGTCGACCTCCTCGCGCGCCGACTTGGCGAGCGCGCCGAGGACCTGACGCAGACCGGGGCCGCGCAGCCGGGCGTTGAGGATCAGCGCGGCCACGATGATGTCGGCGGACGCGTCGTCGATCTCGTCGGCGAGGTGCTGAAGCGCCTCGGGCAGCGGGGTGCGGGCGCGCAACCGGTCGACGAGCGCGTCGAGATGGGGCCGCAGCACGGGGGCCGCGGCGCGCGCGGACGCCGGTATGGCCTGCTCCAGGCCGACCGCGCCCGCGATGGTGTCGCGCAGGGACTCCGTCCAGGAGGCAAGGGCCTCCACCCGGCGCATGGCGGACCGTTCCTCCGCCGCGCCGCCGAAGAGCCGGTCCCAGAAGAAGACGAGGACGCCGGCCGCGAGTCCGGCCACCGCCCAGCGGGTCAGCAGCAGCACGGCGAGGCCGACGATGGCGGCGAGCGAGCCGCGCTGTCCGGCGAACCGGATCAGCTCGGCGATCCGCTCGTCGGCCTTCTGCTTCTCGTGTGCGGGCTTGGCGGGCAGGCCGCGCACGGCGAGCATCAGCAGCGCGAGTCCGCCGCCGACGGCGACGCCGCTGCCGATCGAGTACAGGACGGTGGTGGAGAAGAGGCCGCCCATGGAGCCGAGCGAGCCGAGCGCCGTGTGCGTGGCCGCGTCCGCGGCGAAGTGCGTCATGGTCACCCCCACGCCCCGTGCGGCTGGTAGCCGTGGGCCATCAGGTCCTCCAGGCAGGCTATGGGCGCGTGCGGTACGACCCGGCCGTCGGGGGTCTCGGCGAACACCTCGCTGGACAGCACCCGGCCGTCGACGCCGTTGACCTCGCGGACGGAGGTGACCATGCGCTGGAGCCGGCCCCCGCTCTGGTAGTCGTTGCGCCGCTGGATGAAGACGACGAAGTTCACCGCGCCCGCGATCAGCATCTGGCTTGCCTCGATGGGCAGCCGCTCGGATGCCTGCAACGCGTAGGTGGAGATGCGGTTGAAGACCTCGCTTGAGCTGTTGGCGTGGATCGTGGACAGCGAGCCGTCGTTGCCCTGCGACATCGCGTTGAGCATGGTGACGATCTCGTCGCCCAGCACCTCACCGACGATCACCCGGGAGGGGTTCATGCGCAGTGAGCGGCGGACCAGTTCGGCCATGCTGATGGCGCCCTGGCCCTCGGAGTTGGGCAGCCGTTCCTCGAACGCCACCACGTTGGGGTGCAGGTCGGGGAAGGTGTCCAGCCCTAGTTCCAGGGCGCGTTCGACGGTGATGAGCCGTTCGTTCGGCGGGATCTCGTTGGCCAGGGCGCGCAGCAGCGTGGTCTTGCCCGCGTTGGTGGCCCCGGCGATCATGATGTTCTTGCGGGCGCGCACGGCGCAGGCGAGGAAGTGTCCCAACTCCGGGCCCAGGGTGCCGTTTCCGACGAGGTCGGAGATGAACACCTTGCCCATGCGGGCGCGCCGGATGGACAGCGCGGGCCGCCGGGCGACGTCCATGACGGCGGAGAGCCGGGAACCGTCGGGCAGCCGCAGGTCGAGCTGCGGGTTGGCGGAGTCGAACGGCCGGGAGGACAGACCGGAGTAGGCGCCCAGCACCTGGATCAGCTCGATCAGTTCCTCGTCGGTCTCGGCGACCGGCTCGCCCCTGGTCTCCCGGCCGTCCGAGTAGCCGACGAAGACCTGGTCGCAGCCGTTGATGTCGATGTTCTCGACGTCGGGGTCGTCCAGCAGGGGCTGGAGCCGGCCCACGCCGAACAGCGCGGCGTGCACGGCGGCCGCGTACTGCTCCTCGGTCTCGGCGTCCAGGGGCGTACGGCCCGCGTTGATCTCGGTGCGGGCGTACTCCTCCAGGATCTGGGCGATGACCGCGCGCGCGTACTGCCGTTCGTCCTCCGTGGACATCGGCGAGACGCCGCCCACCTGGTCGAGACGGCGCTGTTCGGCGATGCGGTCGCCGGCGTCCTGCCGGAACCGCTTGACCAACTGGTGGTCGACAGCGGTCATCGGCCGGCCCCCGCATGACCCTGCTGGGGCCGCTGCACCTGGTGGGGCTGCTGGGACTGGTGGGCCTGGGCGGAGGCGGCCCAGGCGGCGCCGTACTGCTGGTACAGGTCGGCGGTCACCTTGCGGGCGGAGCGGATCAGCAGGGACTTGTCGAGGCGGCCCCGCTTGCGGCCGGCCAACTGGTCGGCGCCGGTGGGGTCGTTGGCGAGGGTGCCGACCACCCGGGCGCCGGTCTGGGCGTGCACCAGCATGTCGTTGACCTGGCCGGCGATCTTCGCTGAGCTGTTCGGGTCGGCGATCAGGACGACGCCGATGAGCGGGGTGGCGAGGGTCGCGGCGCCGCGCGGACCGCCGTGCAGCTTGGCGGAGAGGGCGGCGGCGCGGTCCCGGACGCGGGCCAGCGACTCGGGTTCGGTGCGCGAGAGGAGCAGCACCAGGGCCGCGTGCGGGAACAGCTCGACGGCCGGGGTGTCCCCGCTGATGCGCCCGCAGTCGGCGAGGACGTCGGCGGGCGCGTTCGGGGAGTCGGCGAGGGAGGCGAAGGCGTGCCCGAGCGTGGGCCAGAGCCCGGCGAGGCCGGCGGCCTGCTCGGCGATGCCGAGCCCGACGAGCACTTCGAGACCGCCGCTCAACGGCTGTACGTGGTCCCAGAGTTGGTCGGGCACCAGGCCCCGGCGGGCGGTGGCGGCTATGGACAGCATGCCGGTGTTCGGGTTGAGCGGTCCGCCGTGCGCTGCGGCGCTGCGGTAGACCAGGTCACCGCCGGCCGGGTCGGCCTCGGCGAGCAGCGCGCGCCGGGGCCAGACCGCCGCGAGGGCGACGGCCGCGGTGGTGACGCCGGGGGAACCCTTGTCGGCGGCGAGAGCGATGAGCGCCATGGGGTGGGTTCCGCCTCTTAGTCGGTGCCGGGGACGCGGACGAGGGCCACTTCGCCGTTGGACGCGGCCTGCGCCAGCGCGGCCGCCTTGTCGCCGTCCACGGCCAGGGTGACGGCCAGGTTGGTGCTGCTGACGAGTTCGTCGCTCTTCTTCGGGACGAACGTGACACGGGCCTGCTCGACGATCACAGAACCACTGCTGCCGGTCGAGGAGGAGGATTCGGACGAACTGCCGCCGGAGGAGCCGCTGTTGCCGCCGACCCGGTAGGCGGCGACGATGTCTCCGGCCTTGAGCCTGGCCGGGTACTGCCCCTCCTTGAGGGCCAGCCCGACGGTGGCCTTGCCGGCTTCCGGCCCGTCCCCCGTCGTGAACATCTGACCGACCGCGACCACCCCGCCCGGGATGGTGCTCTTGGCCTTGAGCTTCTTCAGCCCGTCGACCTGGGCCCACGGGACGTAGTCGATGCCGCTGTCCTCGGCCACCATCACGGAGGTCACGTTGCTGTCGGTGACGGACCCGCCCGCCGGGATCTCCTGCGTGATCTTGACGACCTCGATCCGGTCACCGGCGCGCAGCACGAGCGTCGTCGCACCCAGCGCGCCGAGCAGGATCAGCAGTACGGCGAGCGCGGCCAGCGCCGGTTTGCGCTCGCGAGGCGGAGTGGGCAGCCGGTCACCGACCGACGGCTGAGCCGGAGCGGCGGCACGATTCGCGCCCGCCCCCGTACGCTCCTGGATCTTCACGCAACCGCTCCCCGTACGCCCAAGAAATGCCTGCCAAGTTCCGTGCACAAGCGGACACTTCACCCCCGAACGCTCGCACGGGACGCACGAGACGCGCTGGACGCACCGCTCGACCTGGGCGGATACCCAGCGCCAGAGTGAGTGTCAAGCGATCGCACCGTATCAGCCGCACATAAGCCCCTCAAGGCACGTTCCAGGTCCTCGACCGCACCCCGATCGCCGTTACGCTCTGCAACTTCGGGCGTATGGGGACCAGTTGAACCAAGGGCACGCCGCCTGTGCACCGGCGAACCCCCGACCGGGCGCCAGTTCACGGAGCGAACACGATCCCCGCACGTTTCACACACATCACCCACGAGGAGGACTTCGCACACGCGGGTTGGAGGTGCCCATGCCATCATCCTCGGGTGACTGGGACAACACCGACACCCGGCTCCCTGCGGTCCGCCGAACGCGGTCCGCTGGTCCCGGCTGGGGGCGTCGGCCCTCGTCATCGCGCCGCCGCTGCCGCTCGCCGCGCCTGCGGCGTTCCCGTAGGCCGCGAAGGCGAGCCTCGCGGGCTCCGGTCCGCTGCTGGTGATCGCCACGGCGGCGCTCGCGCGGGTACGGGACCGCTGGAAGAAATGGCCACGGGCTGGTGAAGAGCCATCTGCGGGCAGAGGCGCTGAGCTACGTCACGACACCACAGGGAACAGAGAAGAGCATGGGCGGTTCGGCCAGAGGGCGGCGTCCGAAGGCGGCCGCCGCGGCCCTGCGGTACGAGCACCGGCCGCGGGTGCGGGGCACTGGGCGGGTGAAGGCCCGCGGCGGCAAGCGGGACTTCGTCGTCGGGTCCCTCTTCGTCGCGTTGGTCGTGGGTCTGATCGTCCTGCTGGCCTTCCTCGACAGGGCCTGGGGCGACGCCACATGGCGATGGGCGGCGGACAGCTGGCCCGGCGGGGCGTACGGCTTCGCGGTGTGCCTCGGCGTCGCCGCCCCCTGCCTGTTCACCGTCTCGCTGTGGGCGCTGAGCGGGGCGACCCGCCGCTCCTGGCGGACGGGACCGGTCCGCGCCCTTGCCCGCGCTGTCCTGGCCGTCGCGACGGCCGTGCCTCTCCTGCCCTTCGTCACCCTCGCGTTGAACGCCACCGACGACGGCGAGGGCCGGGCAGGCAGCCGGAACGGCCCGCCGAGCTGGGTGTTCCGCCACTGCCCCTGGCTGTGGCTGGTGGGCCTGGCCACCACCGTCGCCACGGTCGCCGCGCTCGGGGCGCTGGCCGTCATGGTCGTACGACGACGCCCCGACTCCGCCCCGCCCAGCACCGCGAAGCCGTAACCGCCCCGGCCCCCCGCCGACCCAGCGGTCGGCACACCCCGCCGACCTCACAGCACACGGAGCCGCCCACAACGCACCCCGTACCCACCGGGCATGGAACCGCGCACCACCCACGCCGCACCCACCGCACACGGAGCCGCACACAACCCGCCCCGGTCCGCCGCGAGACCTTCACCGTCTCCCGGCCGCCCCCGCACGTCCGGCCTGGCGAAACCGCCTGCCGCACCGCTACCTTCATCATCTTGACGTGAACCTTTCGATCCTGGGCCGCACGGGGGTAGGCATGGCTGACAGGACGCGGGCAGACCTGTGGAGACACTCGTCGACCGGCAGACGGCGTGCCAACTTCTGTTTGCGGAGGCCAGGCGCGAGGTGCGGGCGGCCCTGCGCGACTCCGCCGGGAGCCGGGTGGCGCGGTCGACGTGACCACGACGACGCCCCTGACCCCCTACGCCCACCCGCCCGCCGCCACCGGCTACCACCCTCCACGACATTCCCGAAGTGCCGTTGTTCTCGGCGGAGTCTGAGCTGGTTGGCCCGAGAAGCTCACCGGTAGCGTGAGTGCCCTTGAATGAACTGCTGTCTCACGGGGAGTCCACTGTGAAGCGCCACACCGTGCCCATTGCCGTAGCGTGCGCCGCCACGGCAGCTCTTCTGCTCACGGCCTGTAGCGATGGGGGTGACAGTGCCAAGTCCAGCGACAAGATCGCGGGTGCCGACAACGGCAAGCCCACACCCTCGGCGTCGGCGAGCGCGTCCGAGGCCGTCCAGCGCCCTGCCGTGTCGCTGCCCCCGGATGTGAAGCACGTCTATGAGAGCTGGACCTCGTCCGATGCGACCGAGGCCGCGGCGCTCGACGACGCCAAGCGGCGCATCGAGGCAACCGACGCCGCCATCACCGGCAAGGACGTGAACTCGAAGGCGATCCCGTTCTACTACACGGGTGACGCGCTTCTCGGTGCCGCCGACTGGATCAAGGGCTACACCGACGACGACTACACGATCACCGGCACGTCACGCTACTACAACCCGAAGCTCACCAAGTTCGGCAAGGACTCCGTGGGGCTCACGTACTGCGTCGACGAGAGCAAGGCGTACGACAAGGACCGCAAGACCGGGAAGGTCGACAAGACCGCGGTCACCAGCAAGTCCTACGTCCTCTACAACACCCGCATGGACCGCAATGCGGACGGTGTCTGGCAAACCAGCAAGCTGGCGTCCGAGAGGGGTAACGCGAAGTGCACTCCGTGAACTCGAAGGCCACATGGCTCCTCGTGACGGCCACCGCCGCCTCACTGGCTCTGCTCCCCGCCACGGCGTTCGCCGACCGGCGTCACGGGGGCTCCTCCCAGGGCAGTTACGAGACCAGCGGGAGCCAGTCGGGCGGGTCCCTGGAATCGCGGATCACGTTCTCCGGCGCGGTACGTGGCAGTGGCGGCACCCCGACGGGAGGCGTCACGCCGGTCGGCAACTGGACGCCGCCCGCCTGCTGGTACGAGCCGATGTCCGCGGAGGAATTCGCCAAGCGGACCGAGGACGGCTACGACACAGTGGTGAACGACCCCGCCCAGCCCAACTACGCGAAGCGGGCGACGGGGGAGTTCCGGAACATGTACAAGGACGGCGAGTACAAGAACTACAACCTCGACAAGAAGGACGAGGGGAACTTCTGGGTGGTGGCCCAGGACGACTCCCGCCTGGACGAACTCGCCGCCTGGAACTGCAGCAAGCTTCCCTTCTGGGTCGAGAACGGCGAGACCCCGCAGGTCGAGAACGCGGTCAACCCGCGAATCCTCGCCGAACTCGCCTACAACCGCATTCAGTTGCCGACCACCGAGGTCACGCTGGCGCCTGAGGGCACGACCAAGGTCAACCTCCCCACCTGGGCCTGGCTGGACAAGGCGACGTTCAAAGAGGTGTCCGTCACCGCCGCGCTCAACGTGAACGGCGTCAACATGCAGGCCACCACAACCGCTCGACCGGTCTCCCTGAAGATCGAGCCGGGCACTCCCGACGCCACCACCTATCCGGCGTCCGGCGCGTGCGCTATCAACGGCGACGACTCGATCGGCGAACCGTACGCGAAGGGCAAAGCCGAGCGGACTCCGCCCTGTGGGGTCAAGTATCTGCGGTCCTCGGGCAACGGCACCTTCAATCTTCGGGCCACCGTCACATGGCAGATCACCTGGACCGGCACGGGCAACCCCGATCCGCAGGGGCTCCCCGACGGTACCTTCGGCAACGACCAGGCGGTCACGGTGCAGGAGATCCAGTCGGTCAACCGCTGACACCCCACCGCCCGGCCCGGCGGCCCCACCACCCGCCGGGCCCGCGACGGGCCCCGCTTCCGCAGCAGCATGCGGAGGAGCGGTTCGCGGGCGAACCCGCGCGGCCCGTCGCTACCGTCAGGACACCCGACCACCATCTGCCTCACGATATGTCCCACTGTGCGGCCGTGACGGAGACCGGAACACTACATGAGCGACCTGCGCCTCGAAGACACCGTCTTCGAACACCTGAAGAAGACCTTCTCCTCGATCAGCGATCGCATGGAGGACGCCCGCCGCGATCTGCGCAGTGCCGACGCCTCCGCCGTCGGTGAGGCCAAACTCATCGAGGACGTCCAGGACTTCGCCGACGACTGGGGCTACGGCATCAAGCAGCTCGGCAAACACACGCACGGTGCGGTGAAGATGATCAACACCATCGGCGATACATTCGACAAGCTCGACCAGGAACTCGCCGAATCGCTCAAGGTGAAGAAGAAGGGCAAGTGACGTGACCGGTAAGCGGCCGGCCTTCCCGCACATCGGGTGGGACCCCACCCCGGGAGATGTGACGGACACCCGGGAACTCGCCAAGCGGCTCGGCGGCCTGGCGGGCGAACTGGGCACGGCTGTACGCGAGCTGGAGCGGATAGAGTGCGGCGCCTGGAAGGGCAAGACCGCGATCGCGTTCACCGAGTACATCGGCGAGGACGTCACTCCGCTCATCCGCAAGAGCCACGAATCCTTCGACAAGGCCTCGCGCGCGCTGCACCGGTGGGCGGGCGAACTCCAGGACTTCCAGGACGAGGCGGACCGGCTGGAGAAGCTGGCCGGGGAGAAGCTCAGCGCCCGGGACGAGGCCAAGGCGGAGGCCGGCAGCGAGGGCAGCGACGAACTCGGCGAGGCATCCAGCGCCGTAAACGAGGTCATCAACAAGGTCCACGACCTTGAGGAGCGGTACAAGCAGGCCGCGCGACAGGTAGGCAAGGAACTCGACAAGGCCGCGGACATCGCCCCGGACGAGCCCGGGTTCTGGGACAAGCTGGGCAAGGGCATAGCGGACGCCTGGAACGCCACCGGCGACTGGCTCAAGGAACACGCCGACCTCATCAAGATGGTGGGCGATGTACTCAGCAACGTGACCGCCGTACTCGGCATGCTGGCCATCGCCACGCTCCCGTTCCCACCCCTCGCGGCCATCTTCGGCACGGCCGCGCTCATCGGCAGCGGCCTGTCCCTGGCGGCCCACGGCATCGCCATGGCCGCGGGAGCGGACGTGAGTTGGATGACCCTGGGCACCGATGCGCTCGGCCTGCTTCCGGGCATCGGGATGTTCGGCAAGGGGATCAAGGTTGCCGGTAAGACCGCCAAGGTGGCCAGGACCGCAGCGAAGGCGAAGGCCGGCCTGCTGGGCAAAGGATTCCAGGTAACGAAGCTTGGTCAATCACGCATCCTGATGTCCATGGGCGCGGCGTCGAAAAGCCTCGACGGGGGATTCGGGCTGGCCGGGCTGGTGAAGATCGGCGGAACCTCCAAGCATGTCTTCGAGGTGTCCCATGCGAGCAGTGGACTGGCGTCACGCATGGGCGGCCTGGTCAGTGCCGGCTACCACGAAGGGCAATGGATCGGCACCAAGGGGATCAACACCCTTACGAAATGGAACGTGGACCCGATAAGCGACATGGGCCGGGTCATCGACGGCAGCCTCAAGATCGCCCCCAAGGCCATCACCAACATCAAGGAAGCCGTCTCCGGCGATTAGCCCGACGACGACCAGCGGGGCAGAGCACAGGGAGTGCGTACCGACATGAACATCTGGCAGCCCGAACCGGGGGAAATGCTTCTGGGTCGCGGGCCCGTCACCTTCGCGACGGGCGCCGCGATGCGCGTCAGGGGTATGCGCTGGTTCCGTGACACCGAGCGTAACGACATTCAGGACGAGTTGCCGGGCTGGCCCGAAGGCCCCTCGTTCACGGCCCATTCGACGGGCAGTACGGTAGGTTTGAAGACTCTCAAAGGGGCGGCCAAGGTCGTCGGCGTGACCTTCATGGCCGTTCTCAGCGCTGCGGGCGGCAATATCGCCACTCCCTCGGACGACTCCGGCTCCGACACGCCGGACGAACCAGCCAACGAAGTCGAGGACTTCCCAGTGATGTGGGCCGCGCCAGGCACCATCGCCCGTACCCTGCCCTGGCAACTGGATCCGGGGCGCACCGACCAGAAGCACCAGCGTACGCACGCGATCGTCACCGACCGCAGACTCGTCATCGTCAGCCTGCCCTATGACAAGAAGAGCGTCGAGGCGATCGATGACGAGGTTCTGTGGCAGTGCCCGCGCACCGACATCAGCGGCATCGAACTCAAGGACTTCAAGGACGGCAACGACTTCAAAGTCACCTTCGTGGACGACTCTTGGTGCCGACTGGAGTGCGCCTACCGAAGAAACCTGACACGATACCTGGAAAGCGCCCCCAACCTACTTTCCCTCGATTCCCTGACCCCTCAGCAGCGCGCGGCAGTCCTGGAATTCGCCGCGACGGTCGAGATGCCGGATTCCGTCTCCCCCATCATCACCCGCAATACGTGCGGCCACTACAACGTCGACATTCTGCTGCCGCGTCGGTTCACCTCCGCTTTTGGAGCCTCGGAGGAGAGCCTGGTCATGGACGACGACGGCCGGGAAGTCGACCCCAGGGAATATCACCCCGAAGATCTCTGAAACCACCGGCACTTCACACTCGAAACGGCCACACTGCATGCGCCCCTCTGCCGAGCCCACCGATCCCCTTCAGCCACTTCTCACACCTACGGAGCCCCCACCGGTCTGGTTCCTGGCCCCCGAGGGTTTCTTCGCGCTGCCCCTCGCCGACAGCCCCGAGGAACGTGCGGCCCGCGCGCACTCCTTCGTGCGGGAGCTCTACTCCCGTGGGGACGAGACGGTCTGGGGTCCCGCCGCTCCGTACTACACGGCAATTGCCGAACTCATGCAGGGCACCGGGGTCTCCTACGCCGCGATGGGCCTGTTCTCCACGTCGGAGGAAGAGCACACTCCTGAGGGTGACATCGCCCGGCACGACCCCTCCGACGGCGTGGCCCAGTGCGCCTTCACCCTGGCCGCGATCCCCACGGACCAGGCCGACACCGACACCGATGTCGTGGCGCAGGGAATTCTCGCGACGCTTTCCGCGGACTCTTACAGCGAGGTCGAATGGCTCGATCTCCCGTGCGGCCCGGCGGTGTCATGCGTCACCTGGCGTGAGCTGAAACTCAACCCCGCGGTGACGGCAAGCGGTGAGGCGACGGATCTCGTCACCGCCCGGATCCAGGTCCACGTGCCGTTCCCGACCGGCCCGTTCACGGCCGTCTTCACGCTCTTCACAGCTTCCGTGGATCGGTGGGCCCAGTTCGTCGACATGATGGGAGCCATTCTCCAGACGGTCTCCTTCGTCGATCCCACCCAGGCCCTCACGCCCGGCGCCTCACCCGAAGAAGCCTGAACGCCACGAGCCCAGTGGCACCGGCGGGCGGCAACGCCGACGCCGGAAATGCCTGGCAGCTCGCGGTGGCGGTCGACTCGGCGACCGTTCGCGTCGAGGACCAGGCCGTGGCGACAGGAACCACTGACGCGAACGGCCGGGTGCGGATGGGCGCCCCGGCACCCTCCGGGAACGGCAGATACCGCCTCGCGTACACCAGCGACCAGGCGGCCCGGTGCTGTCGGCCACGGACGGCGTCACCGCCCACTGAGCCGGGGTGCACGACATGGCGATGCCGACGCGGCGAGCTGGACGGCCCGCCGCACCGGTCATGACGTGCCGTCAGGCCGAGGTCACCGGCTCTTGGCCGCCTTCGCCAGTTCCTCGTCGATCTGCTCGAACTTGTCGGCCGCGTTGGTCAGGTAGTCACCCATGCCGTCCAGGCCGTCGAGCGTGTCCTTGGTGCCGCGGGTGAACTCTTCGAAGTTCTCGTCGAACGCCTTCGAGGAGCTTTTGGTGACGTAGCCGGACTCGACCAGGTTGGCGATGTACTTGCGCAGCCCGTCAAGCTTTTCCTGGAGCTTTTCCTTCTCCTTCACGACATGCTTGGCTGCGTCGCGCATGTCCTGGTATGTGACGTCAAGGTCCTTGGCCATGAGACCGCTCCTCTTCACCATGCCGCAGGGCCAACCCCCGTGGCTCCCTGTGCGCGGACGAGACGGGTGGGCCGCGTGGTTCCACCCAGGTGATACGTCCGCTCTTGCGGCAGCAGCTTACGGGGGTGAACTGACCTGCCACATCCCCGAATCCGGAACAGGAACGGTGAAGGGGACGTCGTGAGCGCGTGCACAGCGCGTTGCCATCGGAAAGAACGTCCGCGCACACACAGGACATGCACCGGACGCGCACGGGACCCCGCCCGCCCATTGCCCCGCCCCCGTGCCGAGCGGATATCGTCGCTTCCACTGTGACCTGCGCAAGGGAGCGGTCACGGGGGGCTTGGGGAGGACGAGCGTGCGCCTGACTCTGACCGTCGTCGACCCGTTCGGCGGGGGCTCCGCCGACGTCGTACTCGATGCCGACCCCGAGTCCAGCGTCGGGGACATCGCGCAGGAGCTGGCCAAACACGTCGGCGTCGGCGGTGCGCAGGTCATTCCGATCGGGCAGCACCAGGCGGCACCGCCGGGCGGCGCGCCCCTGGTGTACGTGGACGGGTACGCCGTCGATCCGAGTGCCACCGTCGTCGGTTCGCCGCTGCGCGAGGGCGCCGTCGTCAGTCTCCAGGACCCGGCCGGCTGTCTGCCCGGCGAGCCCACGGGGCTGGTCGAACTGCGGGTCGTGGGCGGGCCGGCCGCCGGTCATGTGCACCGGCTCGGCGTCGGCCGCTACGACATCGGCAGCGGCCCGGCCGCACAACTGCGCGTCGACGACCCGGAACTCGACGCCCGCGCCCTCACCTTGTCAGTTGCAACCGATGGCACCTGCCAAGTCACCGTGCACGCCGGCACGGACGACAAGAACGACAAGAACGACAAGAACACAGTCACCCTCGACGGGACGAAGATCTCCGAGGCCGACGGCGACGCCTGGCCGCTCGGCGCGCAGATCGCCGTCGGCAACACCCTTCTGGAACTGGGCCGTTACAGCCCGCCCAACGCGGCCCTCAAATGGTCGGACGACGGGATCGGGCTCGACTACAACCGGCCGCCCCGGCTGCGCCCGCCCGAGCGGCAGACCAAGTTCCGGCTGCCGTCGCCGCCGCGCGAGTACGAGGCCCGGCCGCTGCCCTGGCTGATGGCGCTGACCCCGGTGGTCGGCGCGGTGGTGTCCGTGCTCATCTTCCAGCGCTGGTACTACCTGATCATGGCGGGCCTCAGCCCCGTCCTGCTGTTCGCCAACTACTTCATGGACAAGAAGCACGGGCGCACGTCCCATGCGAAGCAGGTCAAGGAGTACAAGGAGCAGAAGGAGCGGATCGAGAAGGACGCGCAGGACGCGCTCGTCGCGGAGCGGCAGGACCGGCGGGCCGCCGTGCCCGACCCGGCCGCCGTCCTCTCCCTCGGCACCGGCCCGCGCACCCGGCTGTGGGAGCGGCGCCGCACCGACCGTGACCATCTGCTGGTGCGGGTCGGAACGGGCCGGCTGCCCTCCGAGGTGGTCCTCGATGACCCGGAGCAGGACGACCACCGCCGCCAGGTCACCTGGACCATCGAGGATGCGCCGGTGGCGCTCTCGCTGCGGTCCCTCGGCGTGATCGGCATGGCGGGGCCGGGCGACTCGGCGCGCGCCCTCGGACGCTGGGCGGTCGCCCAGACCGCCGCGCTGCACAGCCCGATGGACGTCCAGTTCTACGTGCTGAGCGAGAACAGCGGGCAGAGCAGCTGGGACTGGGTGCGCTGGCTGCCGCACGCCCGGCCGACCGGCGGGCAGGACGCCAACGTCCTCATCGGCACCGACGCCGAGACGGTCGCCGCCCGCATCGGCGAGCTGACCCAGATCCTCGACGCCCGCAAGAAGGCCGCCGAACAGAACCGCGGGCAGCGCACGGACTTCTCCGACCCGGACATCGTGGTCGTCTGGGACGGCTCGCGCCGGCTGCGGTCCCTGCCGGGCGTCGTACGGCTGCTGCGCGAGGGCCCCGCGGTGTCCGTCTACGCGCTGTGCCTGGACGCCGAGGAACGGTTCCTGCCGGGCGAGTGCCAGGCGTTCGTCGTCGCCGAGCCGAAGGCACAGAGTTACGACAGCGCGGCGCGACAGGCGGTGCAGCAGCAGGCGCCCGGCGGCTTCCCGTCCTTCCACGCCTGGCACGCCACAAGCACCCAGGAGAGCGAACCGGCCCAGCAGGCACGGGAGTTGCGGCTGCGGGTGGAGGAGGCGGGCGCCGAGCGCATCAAGGACGTACGGCCCGACTTCGTCTCCGCCCCCTGGTGCCTGCGCCTGGCCCGCTCGCTGTCCCCGCTGCGCGACATCAGCGGCGAGACCGAGGACTCGGCGCTGCCCGCGGCGAGCCGGCTGCTGGACGTGCTGCGACTGGAGCCGCCGACCGGTGAGGCGATCACCGCCCGCTGGCGGATGGGCGGGCAGTCGACGCTCGCGGTCATCGGCGAGTCGTACGACGGCCCGTTCGGCATCGACATGCGCAAGGACGGCCCGCACGGGCTGATCGCCGGTACCACCGGTTCCGGCAAGTCCGAGTTGCTGCAGACCATCGTCGCCTCGCTGGCCGTGGCCAACACGCCGGAGAACATGACGTTCGTCCTCGTCGACTACAAGGGCGGCTCGGCGTTCAAGGACTGTGTGAAACTGCCGCACACCGTCGGCATGGTCACCGACCTCGACGCCCATCTCGTCGAGCGGGCCCTGGAATCGCTGGGCGCCGAGCTGAAGCGGCGCGAGCACATCCTGGCCGCCGCCGACGCCAAGGACATCGAGGACTACCAGGACCTGGTGCGCCGCGACCCCTCGCATCCGCCGGTGCCCCGACTCCTCATCGTCATCGACGAGTTCGCCTCGATGGTGCGCGACCTGCCCGACTTCGTGACCGGCCTGGTCAACATCGCCCAGCGGGGGCGTTCGCTCGGTATCCATCTGCTGCTGGCCACGCAGCGGCCGAGCGGTGTGGTCTCCCCCGAGATCCGCGCCAACACCAACCTGCGGATCGCGCTGCGCGTGACCGACGGCGGCGAGTCCAGCGACGTCATCGACTCGCCGGAGGCCGGACACATCTCCAAGAACACGCCGGGCCGTGCGTACGTCCGTCTCGGGCACGCGTCCCTGGTGCCGTTCCAGTCGGGACGGGTCGGTGGCCGCCGGCCCGGCGCCGCGGACCCGACCGCCCTCGCGCCCTGGGTGGGCGAACTGGCCTGGGCGGACCTGGGCCGGGCCGCGCTGGTGAAACCGAAGGCCGAGACGCGCGAGGATGAGGAGATCACCGACCTGAAGGTGCTGGTCGACGCGGTCCGCGAGGCCAACGCCGCGCTGCGCATTCCCGCGCAGCACAGCCCGTGGCTGCCCGCGCTCGCCGAGACACTGCTGCTGGACGATGTCGAGACGCCGGTCGCCGCGCTCGCTCCGGGCCGGCTGCCGCCCGCGCCGTACGGTGTGGAGGACCTGCCCGCCGACCAGGCGCGCCGCCCGGTGGTCGTGGACTTCGCCACCTTCGGTCATCTGATGATCGGCGGCGCGCCGCGCAGCGGCCGGTCGCAGGTGCTGCGCACCATCGCGGGCTCCCTCGCCCGCACCCACTCCTGCGCCGACGTCCATCTGTACGGCATCGACTGCGGCAACGGCGCCCTCAACGCGCTGACCCGGCTGCCGCACTGCGGCGCGGTCGTCGGCCGCAACCAGACCGAGCGGGTGATCCGGCTCGTCAACCGGCTCAAGGGCGAACTCTCCCGCCGTCAGGACCTGTTGGCGGACAAGGGCTTCGCCGACATCGGCGAGCAGCGGGCCGCGGCGCCCGACGACCAGCGGCTGCCGCACATCGTCGTGCTCCTCGACCGCTGGGAAGGCTGGGTGCCCACGCTCGGCGAGATCGACCACGGTTCGCTGACCGACGAGTTGACGACGATGATGCGGGAGGGGGCGAGCGTCGGCATCCATCTGGTGCTGACCGGTGACCGCACCCTGCTCGTGGGGCGGATCGCGACGCTCACCGAGGACAAGTACGGTCTGCGGCTCGCCGACCGCAGCGACTTCTCCACGCTCGGCATCCCCGCCCGCAAGGTGCCCGAGGAGATTCCGCCGGGGCGCGCGTTCCGCAACGAGTCCGGTACGGAGACGCAGTTCGCGCTGCTCGCCGAGGACACCACGGGGCAGGGGCAGGCGGCGGCGATCGCCGCGATCGGCGAGGCGGCGACGGTGCGGGACGCGGGCGTGCCGCGCTCGCGCCGGCCGTTCCGGGTGGACAGCCTGCCGAGCCGGATCTCCTTCGAGGACGCGTGGGAGATGCGCGACCCGGAGGGCTCGCGTTCGCGGCTGTGGGCGCTCGCGGGCATCGGCGGCGACGAGATCGTCGGCTTCGGTCCCGATCTCGGCGACGGGGTCCCGGCGTTCGTGGTCGCGGGACCGGCGAAGTCCGGCCGCTCCACGGTGCTGATGAACTTCGCCCACTCCTTCCTCGCCCAGGGCATACGTCTGGTCGTGGCGGCCCCGCGCCAGTCGCCGCTGCGGCAACTCGACGGCCAGGAGGGGGTGTTGAAGGTCTTCACCGGCGACGACATCGACGAGGACGAGTTCGAGGAGGCCATCGACTCGGCGTCCCCGGAGGAGCCGGTCGTGGTACTCGTCGACGACGGGGAGATCCTGGAGGACTGCGACGCCGAGTCCCACATGAAGCGCATCGTCTCCCGCGGCGCCGAACGCGGCCTCGCCCTCGTCATCGCCGGTGACGAGGAGGATGTGTGCAGCGGCTTCTCGGGCTGGCAGGTCGACGCGAAGAAGGCCCGGCGCGGCGTCCTGCTGTCCCCCCAGGAGTCCTCCAGCGGCGACCTCATCGGCGTACGCCTCTCCCGCAGCCTGGTGGGCGGCCAGATCACCCCCGGCAAGGGCATGCTCCACCTGGGCGACGGCGAACTACGCACGGTGGTCATCCCAGGCTGACCCCACACACCCTCCGCGAAGCCTGCGGCACGCAGAAGAGCACGGTGCGCTGCTCCGCTCTGGTCCGTTGACACTGGCCAGCCGCCCCGGGCCACACGGACGACGGGGCTACCGCCCGCGGTACGGGACGGGAGCCGGGGACGGGTCGAGGTGTCGGCGGCGGGGCTGGAAGGCGGAGTCCACCGACGCGGGCCCGGGGGCGGAGTCCACCGCTCGGGACGGGGGCGGGCGATGGATCGAGACGCCGACGGGCGGGGCGGGGGCCGTAGTCCACCACGCGGGCCCGGGAGCCGGAGTCCGCCGTGCGGGACCGGGGACCGGGGATCGGGGGTGGGGCGGGGTGTCTGCGGGCGGGGCGGGAGCCGAAGTCCACCACGCGGGCCCGGGAGCCGTAGTCCGCCGTGCGGGACTGGGAATCGGGGGTGGGGCGGGGTGTCTGCGGGCGGGGCCCGGTGGGAGCCGGTGTGGGCTGGGGACGGCGGTCGGCCGGACACCGGACGCGCCTGCCGGCCACGGCGCGGCGAGCGCTCTTGCGGAGTGCGGGGCAGCGGCCCGTGGTGGCGGCGGTCGCCGGGGAGGGTCCAGCCGCATGGCCGGTGGCGGATCAGGGCGCCGGAGTGTCGGGGGCGGCGTCCGGGACCGGCCCAGTCCAGGTGCCGCCCACCCGCCGTGCGGCCTCGGCCTCGCGTCGATGGAGGTCCGCCCGGCGTTGCCCGCGCGCCGATGCGGGTACCCCGCGCGAGCGCGCGAGCTGATTCGAGGGTGGGGAGGGCGTGGGACTGCTCGTCTGGCGCGGAGTGCGGGTGGGCGATCTTCACGGCGAGCGGGCAGCCGTCGGCGCCGCGCCTTCGGGAAGGCCCGGCGGCGGCGCGGCCCGGTGGAGTCGAGGCGGCCGGGGTGCCGGTAGGACCCCGCGGGGGCGGGGGTGTCGGCCGCTGCTGGCTGCAACCGGAATCCCCGCATTTCTCTGTCACGCCTCGGCCGACCGACTGCTGCCAGGGACCCGTACCGCGAAGGGCCTCAACGGCCAGCCGTGAGCCTAGCTGCAACCAGAATCCCCGCACATTTCCGTCACGCCTCGATCAGCCGACTGCTGCGAGGGACCCGTATCGCGGAGGAGCGTCGGCGGCGCGGTCGTGGGGCTAGGTCAGCAGGTCCACCTTCACGTCCGCGGGGAAGCCCGTCGTCGGGCCGACCCGGCGGGCGAACTCGGCGACCGCCTCCAGCTGGGGGGCGCCGAAGCGGAAGTCGAGGGTCGTGAAGTACTGCTCCAGGACCTTCTCGTCGAAGGCTTCCCAGCGGGCCGCCTGCTCGGCGACCTTGCCGACCTCCTCCAGGGAGAGGTTGCGGGAGGACAGGAACGCCTCGTGCACCTGACGGGTGATCACCGGCTCGCGCTCCAGGTAGTCGCGGCGGGCCGCCCAGACCGCGAAGACGAACGGCAGGCCCGTCCATTCCTTCCACAGCGTGCCCAGGTCGTGCACCGCGAGCCCGAAGCGCGGCCCGTCGAGGAGGTTGGCCCGCAGTGCGGCGTCCCCGATGAGCACCGCCGCGTCCGCCTCCTGCATCATCAGGCTGAGATCGGGCGGGCAGCTGTAGTACTCGGGCCGTACGCCGTACCGCTCGGCGAGCAGCAGCTGGGCCAGGCGGAGAGAGGTGCGGGAGGTCGAGCCGAGGGCGACCCGGGCGCCGTCGAGCCGGTCGAGGGGGACCTGCGAGACGATCACGCAGGACATCACGGGGCCGTCGCAGCCGACGGCGATGTCCGGGAAGGCGACGAGGTCGTCGGCGTTCTTCAGGAACTCGACCAGGGTGATCGGCCCGATGTCGAGGTCACCCCGCACCAGCCGCTCGCTGAGCTTTTCCGGGGTGTCCTTGGTCAGCTCGAAGTCGAGGAGGGTGCCGGTTCTCGCGAGCCCCCAGTACAGGGGCAGGCAGTTCAGGAACTGGATGTGGCCGACGCGCGGCCGGGTGCGAGAATTGTCCACATCGCGAGACTAGACCTCATGGGGTACGGTGCCGACAACCGCCCCCTCCGTCAACCGGCCTAGCGGCGTTCAAACTTCCGAGTGACGTGATCTTGACCTCTATTGCTTCCGGCTGCCCGCATGCTAGGCTCGCCGCAAGTTGCAGTTTGGTTTCCCTTGCAGTACAGAGCCTGCGGAGCATGTAACCGCGGGCTCTCGTCGTTTTCAGACATATGCACTTGTGCGGCACTGTTTCACACTTGCAGGTTCTGGAGCAGGGCAACCCTTTGTGAGCCCAAGGAGGGCTTATGGCTACCGGAACCGTGAAGTGGTTCAACGCCGAAAAGGGCTTTGGCTTCATCGCCCAGGAAGGCGGCGGCCCCGACGTCTTCGTTCACTACTCCGCGATCAACGCTCAGGGTTTCCGTTCCCTCGAAGAGAACCAGCAGGTGAGCTTCGACGTGACCCAGGGTCCGAAGGGCCCGCAGGCGGAGAACGTCACCCCCGTCTGAGCAGCGATCCGATCGCACCCTGAGAGAAGTACCCAAGGAGCCCCGCGCCTTTCGGCGACGGGGCTCCTGCCCTTTTCCACCGCCGGCGGTCGGCCGTCAGCCGTAGCTGTGCGTGCTGCCTGATCAGTACGAAGGTCGTCCCGGGCGCCGACGCCTCGTAGACGTGCGGCACGTCCCCCACGTCAGACTCGCGGGCCGCGCCCGGCTCCGCCCGCAGCCGGTAGACGTCCCGCCGGGCGCCCGGGGGGCTCGGCGACAGCAGGGTGGCGACGTAGTCGGCCTGCTCCGAGGCGACCGTCGGCCCCTCACCCGCGCGAATCACCCGGACGGTGGAGGTAGGCGGCTCGACCAGCACGCTGAACGGCACGCCCAGCGCCCAGATCGTCTCCATGCTCGGGTTCCCGCTCGCCGACTCCACGGAACTGGGCCGCGCCGGCCCGCTGCGGGTCAGCTCGCTCGTGTAGCCGGCCGGGGGTGTCGTCGGTGTGTCCTTCGGCGCCGTGTCCGTGGCCGGCGGGCTCCCCCGCTGGGTGCCGGTGGCGCTGTCGCTGCTCGGTACGCGGGCTCGGCTCAGTTCAGCGTGGTCGGAGTGCTGCTCGCCGGGGGCGGGCCGCTCGCCGCGGCGGCCACCGGGCTGCTCCTGCACATCCGCACCGCCGCGTGCGTCCTCGCGGTCGCCGAGATCATCGGCCGGGGCCGTACCGCCCGGCTGCCCGGCGCGGCGCTGGCCCTCGCGGCGCCGCCCGTGGTGCCGGCCGGGGTGTCCTCGGTGCCGACGCTGGGCGGGCCGTCGGGCAGGCGGGCCGTCGGGCAGGCGAGCCGTGGGGCAGGCGAGCCGTGGGGGGCGCGGGGCGTCAGCCGGACGAGGTGTCGGGGGCTGAAGGCCGGGGGTGGTCAGCCCGTGTACAGGCCCTCTACCGCCTCGGGGAAGTCGTGCATGATTTGGGTGCGGCGTAGTTTCATCGAAGGGGTCAGGTGGCCTGCCTGCTCGGTGAAGTCCGTGGGGAGGATGGTGAACCTCCTGATGGACTCGGGGCGGGACACCAGCCGGTTCGCCTCGTCCACCGCGCGTTGCAGGATCGCGGTCAGGTCCGGGTCGTCCACGAGGAGTTCCGGCGGCACCGGATGCTTGCCGTTCATCTGCCGCCAGTGGGTGATGCCGTCGGGGTCGAGGGTGATGAGCGCGCCGACGTAGGGGCGGCCGTCGCCGACCAGCATCACCTGGGAGATCAGAGGGTGCGAGCGCAGCCAGTTCTCCAGCGGTGCGGGCGCCACCGACTTGCCGCCCGCCGTGATCAGCAGCTCCTTCTTGCGGCCGGTGATCGTCAGATACCCCTCGTCGTCCAGTTGCCCGATGTCGCCCGTCGCGAGCCAGCCGTCCCGGGTCGCCGGGACCACCCCGCCGGCCTGCGGGTCCCAGTAGCCGCGCAGCACGTGCTCGCCCGCGACCAGGATCTCGCCGTCCGCGGCGATGCGGATCCGGGTGCCCGGCATGGGCCAGCCGACCGTACCCAGACGGGGCTTGAGCGGCGGGGTCACGGTGGACGCGGCGGTCGTCTCGGTCAGCCCGTAGCCCTCGAAGATCTCGATGCCGGCGCCGGCGTAGAAGGCGGCCAGCGGGCGGCCGAGCGGGGAGCCGCCGCAGATGGCGTACCGGACCCGGCCGCCCATGGCGTTGCGGATGCGCCGGTAGACGAGGGGGTCGTAGAAGGCGCGGGCCGTGCGCAGGGCGCGGCTCGGGCCGCCGCCGGTGCCGGTCTGCCGGGCCTCCAGTGCCTCGCCGTAGCGCCTGGCCACGTTCGCGGCCCGGTCGAAGGAGGAGGCCCGGCCGCCCTTCTCCGCCTTGGCGCGCGCGGTGTTGAAGACCTTCTCCAGCATGTACGGGATGGTCAGCAGGCAGGTCGGCCGGAAGGCGGCGAGGTCCGGCAGCAGGTGTTCCGGTTTGAGGCTCGGCGCGTGACCCAGCCGCACCCGCGCCCGAACGCAGGCGATCGCCACCATGCGGCCGAAGACGTGGGACATCGGCAGGAACAGCAGGACAGACGCCTCTTCGGAGGTCTTCGCCTTGAAGATCGGGTAGAGCAGTTCGATGGCGTTGTCCACCTCGGCGAAGAAGTTGCCGTGGGAGAGCGCGCAGCCCTTGGGGCGGCCGGTGGTGCCGGAGGTGTAGATGAGGGTGGCGAGGGTGTCCGGGCCGAGCATGCCGCGGCGGACCGCGACCTCGGCCTCCGGCACCTGGGCGTCGCCGCGTTCCGCGAGTCGTTCGAGGTGGTCCTTCTCGATCACCCACAGGTGGCGCAGGTCCGGCACCCGGTCGAGTTCCGGTCCGAGGGCGGCGGCCTGGCGCGCGGTCTCCGTGACGAGGGCCACGGCGCCGGAGTCCTGGAGGATCCAGCGGGTCTGGAAGACGGAGGAGGTGGGGTAGACGGGGACGGTGACCAGTCCGGCCGCCCAGGCGGCGAAGTCGAGGAGGGTCCACTCGTAGCGGGTGCGGGCCATGACGGCGATCCGGTCGCCCGGTGCCAGGCCCTCCGCGAGCAGCCCCTTGGCCAGGGCGAGCACCTGTCCGGCGAAGTCCGCCGCCGTCACGTCCGTCCACCGGCCGTCGGCCGCCCGGCGGCTGAGGACGACGGCCGCGGGGTCGGCCACGGCGTTGTCGAAGGGCAGGTCGGCGAGCGAACCGTGGCGCACCGGCGGGGCGAACGGCGGGACGGACACCTCGCGCACGGCGCCGTCCAGCCGGCGGGTCTCGGGCTCGATGAGGATCGGCGCGCCGTCGTAGTCGGTGGCGGAGACCGTCTTGCCGGAGGAGACGGGAACGTTCGGGTACGGGGTGGACACGGGCGGCTCCTCGGGCGTGCAGCGGTGCACTGCTTGCTGCATGACGTACGTGCCTCGCACACCGAGGCGTTCACCGTCGGCGGGCCGAACGGCCGCATATGAGGGGTTACTGACGGTTAGCTGATCATCGTACGGCCCGGCTGTGGCGGGATGGTGCGGTTTCGGGAAGGGTCCGGAGCCGGGGCTGTGCAACCCCGGAGATTATGTGAGGGGACCTCATGTTCGTTCCAGGATCGCCGTGACGCCCTGGCCGCCCGCGGCGCACACCGAGATCAGCCCGCGGGCCGGGCCCTCCCGTTCCGACAGCAGCTTGGCCAGGGTCGCCACGATGCGGGCGCCGGTCGCCGCGAAGGGGTGGCCGGTGGCCAGGGAGGATCCCGCCACGTTCAGCCGGGCCCGGTCCACCGGCGCCAGCCCCCGCTTCTCCCAGGCGGCGAGCGTCGCCAGCACCTGTGAGGCGAACGCCTCGTGGGTCTCGACGAGTTCGAAGTCCGCGATGCCGAGCCCGGCCCGCTCCAGCATGCGCGGCACGGCATGCGCGGGCGCCATCAGCAGGCCGTCCGCACCGCCCGCCACATCGCCGTGGACGAAGTCCACCGCCGCCGTCTCGTACGCCGTCAGAAAGGCCAGCGGTTCAAGGCCCCGCCGCCGCGCCCACTCCTCGGAGGCCAGCAGGACCACGGCCGCGCCGTCGGTCAGCGGTGTCGAGTTGCCCGCTGTCATGGTGGGTTCGGGGCCGTCGAGCCCGAACACCGGTTTCAGGGTGGCCAGTTGCTCCACCGTGGAGCCGGGGCGCAGGTTCTGGTCCCGGGTCAGGCCACGGAAGGGCACCACCAGGTCCTGGAAGAAGCCCCGTTCGTAGGCCGCCGCGAGCCGTTGGTGGCCGGCCGCGGCGAGTTCGTCCTGTGCCTCGCGGCCGATCCCCCAGGCGCGGGCCGTCACGGCCGCGTGCTCGCCCATCGACAGACCGGTGCGGGGCTCGGCGTTGCGCGGGATGTCGGGGACGAGGTGCCCGGGCCGCAGCTGGGCGAGTGCCTTCAGCCGGCCGCCGGCCGTCTTCGCCCGCCGGGTCTCCAACAGGATGCGGCGCAGCCGGTCGTTGAGGCCCAGTGGCGCGTCGCTCGCGGTGTCCGCGCCGCCCGCGACGGACGCCTCCGTCTGGCCGAGGGCGATCTTGTTGGCGGCGGCGATGACGGCCTGGAGGCCGGTGCCGCAGGCCTGCTGGATGTCGTAGGCCGGGGTGCGGGCGTCCAGTGCCGAGCCGAGGACCGTCTCGCGGGCGAGGTTGAAGTCCCGGCTGTGCTTGAGGACCGCGCCCGCCACGAACTCGCCGACGGCGCCGGGGCCGTGGAGCCCGTACCGCTCGACCAGGCCGTCCAGGGCGGCGGTCAGCATCTCCTGGTTCGAGGCGGTGGCGTAGGGGCCGTCGGCGCGGGCGAACGGGACACGGCTGCCGCCGATCACCGCGACCCGGCGGGCCCGTGGCGGCTCAAGGGGACTCATCTCGATCTGCTCCTCCACCCCGACGGGCTCACCTCTACTTACCTCCGGTAACCTTACTCCAGAGTAAGTCACCTGGGTACCGCGCCCAGTGGCAGCGCACCGAACCCGTGGGAGTCGCAGACATGGCCGACCGCTATCTGAGCTTCACCGGCACCGCGCCCGGCCGCTTCCTGACCCGCCGGCTCGGGCTGCCCCAGCCGGCGGCGCTGCGCCGCTTCTCGCCCCGGTCCCCGGCGCTCGACGGCGGCCTGCTGCACCTCACGGCCGGCACCTCCGCCCTCGGCCCCGGCCTCGCCCCCGTCCTGGCCCGCACCGGGCTCGCCACCGACGACGCGCGGCCCGCCGCGGTGGTCCTCGACGCCACCGGGGTACGGGACGTCGACGCGCTCGCCGGTGTGCACGCCGCCCTGCACCCCGTCGTCGGGTCCGTCGCCGACAGCGGCCGGGTGCTGGTGCTGGGCGCCCCGCTGGACCCGGCCGACCACCACCAGTGCGCCGCCCAGCAGGCCCTGGAGGGCTTCACCCGGTCCCTGGGCAAGGAGATCGGCCGGGGCAGGACCGTCAATCTGCTGCGGCTCGGCGACGCGCCCGCCGCCGAGTCCACCCTCCGCTTCCTGCTCTCCCCCAGGTCCGCCTACGTCAGCGGCCAGGTGATCCACGTCGGCACCGGCGCGGTGGACCGGCCCGACGACTGGGACCGGCCGTCGGCCGGGCGGACCGCCCTGGTCACCGGCGCCGCCCGTGGCATCGGCGAGGCGGTCGCGGAGACGCTGGCCAGGGACGGGGCACACGTCGTCGTCCTGGACGTGCCCGCCGCCGAGGCCGACGCCCGCCGGGTCGCCGAGCGGATCGGCGGCAGGGCGCTGGCGCTGGACATCACCGCAGCCGACGCCGGCGAGCGGATCGCCGCCGCGCTCCCCGACGGCCTGGACGTGCTCGTGCACAACGCGGGCATCACCCGGGACCGGCGGCTGGTCAACATGCCCGCCGAGCGGTGGAGTCCGGTGCTGGAGGTCAACCTGGGCAGCGTGCTGCGCACGACGGACGCGCTGCTCGCGGGCGGCACCCTGCGGGCCGGCGGGCGCATCGTGGCCACCGCCTCCATCGCAGGACTCGCGGGCAACGCGGGTCAGACGAACTACGGCGCGGCCAAGGCGGGGATCGTCGCACTGGTGCGCTCCCTCGCCCCGCGGGCCCTCGCCGACCACGGGGTCACCGTCAACGCGGTGGCTCCCGGGTTCATCGAGACGAGGATGACGGCCGCGATCCCGCTGTTCATCCGGGAGGCGGGGCGGCGCATGAACTCGCTCGCCCAGGGCGGGCTGCCCGCCGACGTCGCCGAGACCACGGCCTGGCTCGCCCATCCGGCCTCCGGCGCGGTCAACGGGCAGGTCGTACGGGTCTGCGGCCAGAGCCTGCTGGGGGCGTGATGTCCGTCGTCCTCGCGCGGCCGCCGGCGCTCGCCCCTCTGCTGGTCCGGGGCGCCCTGCTGTCGCCCTTCAAACGTCCCCGCCCGGACGCGGACTTCCCCCGGGACCGGCTCGTGCTGCCCGCCCTGCGCGTCGACCTCGCGCATCTGGCGGCCTACGAGCGGGTGTGCGGCTTCCCGGCCGTCGACGACGTCCTGCCCCCGACCTATCCGCATGTGCTGGGCTTCCCGCTGGCCATGCGGCTGATGAGTGACCGGGCCTTTCCGCTGCCGCTGCTCGGGCTCGTCCACACGTCCATCGAACTGACCCGGCACCGGGCGCTGCCGACCACCGGCGAGTACGAACTCGCCGTCCGTGTCGAGGGGTTGGCGCCGCACCGGCGCGGCACGCAGGCGTCCGTGGCCACCGAACTGCGGGCCGCGGGCGAGGTCGTGTGGGAGTCGCGGAGCACCTATCTGGCGCGGCGCCGGACGTCCGGCGGTGCCGGGGCCGAGCGGCCGGAGCGCGGGCCGCTGCCGGCGCGGGCACGGTGGCGGCTGGCCGGGGACGTCGGCCGCCGCTACGGCGCGGCCTCCGGCGACCGCAACCCCATCCACCTCCACCCGCTCACCGCCCGCCTGTTCGGCTTCCCGCGGGCCATCGCGCACGGCATGTGGACGGTGGCCCGCTGCCTCGCCGCGCACGGGACACCGGAGGCGGTCCGGGTGCGGGCGGAGTTCCGGGCGCCCGTGCTGCTGCCGGGGACGGTCGTGTACGCGGCCGACGGCGGGCGGTTCGAACTGCGCGGCGCGGACGGCCGGGTCCATCTGACCGGCGCCGTCTATCCCGGCTGAGCCACCGGTTCGCCGGGTCCCCCGGGCCGCTCTTCGTGTACGCGGTGCCCTTCGGGCCCCTCGTGTCCCTCGGGCTCTTCGGGCGGTGTCCAGGGCCGGTCGGCCATGAGGTTGGCCAGGCCCGCCCACGCGAAGTTCATCAGGGTCGCCGCCGCCTGCCGGGCGGTG
This sequence comes from Streptomyces diversicolor, assembly GCF_057537855.1. Taxonomy (NCBI): domain Bacteria; kingdom Bacillati; phylum Actinomycetota; class Actinomycetes; order Kitasatosporales; family Streptomycetaceae; genus Streptomyces; species Streptomyces diversicolor. The sequence goes on along the minus strand of NZ_BAAJXA010000017.1, from coordinate 25,472 downwards.
ACGCCCGAGGTCGCGTTGGCCCAGGTGGCAAGCGACTCGGCCGCGCCCACCAGCGCCTCGGCCAGCCCGGCGACCTCGTGCTCGGGCAGATCCGGGTTGCGGTGCGCCTGCCGGGCCGCGACCGCGATCAGCCGCGTCACGAACGCGACGATCTCCTCGCGCATCGCCGTGACCTCGGCCGCGAAGGTCACGCCATGGGTGCGGGCCTGGAGATGCAGCACGGACCAGGCGTCCGGATGCTCGCCGGTGTGCGCGAAGAACGCCCGCAGCCCGTCCCAGAGCTGACGGTCGGCCGGCAGTCCGGGCCGCACCCCCGAACGCACCGCGTCCGTCAGCGCCTTGGCCTCACGCCGGATGCACGCCGTGAACAGGTCTTCCTTCGAGTTCAGGTACAGGTACACCAACGGCTTCGACACGCCGGCCAGTTCGGCGATCTCGTCCATCGACGCGGCCGTGTACCCGCGCCGGCCGAAGGTCCGTACGGCGGCGTCGAGCATCTGCTGCTCCCGGACCGCCCGCGGCATCCGCTTGGTCTTCACGGCACCCATGGGGTCAGACTAGTTGGCCCCGGGCGCCCGGTGAGTGATCAGGACGGCTGGCCCTGGGCGCGGGCGGCGTCGTCGGCCACGTCCTCCTGGCGGCGGTTGGCCTCAAGGCCGGCCTTCGCCCGGTCGACCTTGCGCACGATCTGGACGGAGGCGCGTTCCCGCTCCCGGCGCAGCACCACGAAGCTGATCGGCGCCGAGATCACCATCGCGAGCAGCAGCACCCACAGGAAGTTGGAGTCGCCGAAGCCGCGCGGGAAGGCACCGGAGTAGACAAGGCCCCAGACGACGAGGAGGCAGCCCGCGAAGATACCGAGGCGCATCAGCGTGTAGCGGAGCATCTCAATCCACTCTTCCGTTTCTGGCGGTCCCCGCTCGACGGAGCCGGGGAAGGTCGGAACACCCCAAAGGGCATCATCCAGTGAAGCACGCCCGCCGTCCGGCCGTGGCGGCGGGTGCCGGGTGTCACGCGAGCGGCAGCAGCATCGTGATGTCGTCGCGGTCGTCCCCGTCGGCGACGCGGATCGCGCCGGGCACCCGGCCGACCTCCTTGTAGCCGCAGCCGCCGTAGAACCGTTCCAGGCCGGCGCCGCCGCGGCAGGTCAGCCGGATCGCGGTGATGCCGTCGAAGCCGCGGGCCGCGTCCGCGGCGGCGGCCAGCAGGTCGCGGCCGTAGCCACGGCCCTGGTGCCTCGGGTGCACCATGACCGTGTACAGCCAGATCCAGTGCCGCATCAGCCGGTGCGTGTTGAAGGTGAGGAACGCCGTCGCGGCGACCTCGCCCGCCGTGTCGTGCCCGACGAGCAGCCGGGCGCGGCCCTCGGCCATCGCCACGAAGTGCCTGACCAGTTCCGGGTGTATCTCCTCGCGCGACACCGGCGGCACGAAGCCCACGGCGCCGCCGGCGTTGGAGACGTCGGTCCACAGATCGACGATGCCGTCCCGCAGGGCCGGGGTGACGGCGGGATCGAGCGTAAATGTAAGGGGCATGCCGGTATCTTATTCATTACCGGATGGCGGTCGTACGGCTACCCCGCGAGCACGCGGGCGGCCACCTCCAGGTCCGCGACGAGCCCCGCGTACGCCTTGTCCCGGTCCGCCTCGTCCGCCCGCAGCACGGACGACGGATGCACCGTCGGCACCAGCCGCCGCGACTGCCCGTGCACCTCCCGCTCCAGCAGCGTCCCGCGCACCTCGCCGACCCGGAACGACGAGCCCAGCAGCGCCTTGCCCGCCGTCGCGCCCAGGACCACGATCAGCTCGGGTTCCACGACCCTCAGCTCGGCCGCGAGCCACGGCGCGCACGCCGCCGTCTCGCGCAGGCTCGGCGCCTTGTGGATACGGCGCTTGCGGGGCTCGGCCCGGGTGAACTTGAAGTGCTTGACCGCGTTCGTGACGTATGTCTCAGCGGGGTCGATGCCCGCCTCCGCCAGCGCCCGGTCGAGCAGCCTTCCGGCCGGGCCCACGAACGGCTTGCCCTGCCGGTCCTCCTGGTCGCCGGGCTGCTCGCCCACGAGCATCACGCGCGCGTCCGCGTTTCCGGCGCCGAAGACCGTCTGCGTGGCGTCCCGGTACAGGGGGCAGCCGCGGCAGCCGGCCGCCGCCTTGCGCAGGGCGGCGAGACCGCCTCGGGTCGGCACGTAGGGCTCCGCCGTGTAGGCGTTCGCTTGCGTCGTAGCCACGGTTGGGCGGGTACCCGGGGTTGGGCGCGGCGTAACGAGGGGGTGGTGGGGGATGGATGCCGAGTGCGGGACGCGATGTGGCTGAGCGCGCAGTTCCCCGCGCCCCTTCGGGCGCCTGCCGTGGGGTCTTCAGAGGCGCATTGGTTGGGGGGATTCGCGGCGCTGGGGGTTGGGGCCGGGGTACTCCTGGATGATCTCGTAGCGCGTGTTGCGCTCCACCGGGCGGAAGCCGGCGTCGCGGATGAGGTCCAGCAGGTCCTCGCGGGTCAGCTTGTTCGGCGTGCCGAAGTCGTCCGCGTCATGGGTGATCTTGTACTCGACGACCGAGCCGTCCATGTCGTCGGCGCCGTGCTGGAGCGCCAGCTGGGCCGTGCGCACCCCGTGCATCACCCAGAACACCTTGACGTGCGGGACGTTGTCGAAGAGCAGGCGGGAGACCGCGAAGGTCTTCAGGGCCTCCGCGCCCGTCGCCATCTGGGTGCGCGCCTGAAGGCGATTGCGGACCTTGCCGTCCTTCATGTCCACGAAGTCGTGCTGGTAGCGCAGCGGGATGAAGACCTGGAAACCGCCGGTCTCGTCCTGGAGCTCGCGCAGGCGCAGCACGTGGTCGACGCGGTGCCGGGGCTCCTCGATGTGGCCGTACAGCATGGTGCACGGGGTCTTCAGACCCTTCTCGTGCGCCAGGCGGTGGATGCGGGACCAGTCCTCCCAGTGGGTGCGGTGGTCGACGATGTGCTGCCGCACCTCCCAGTCGAAGATCTCCGCGCCGCCGCCGGTCAGCGACTCCAGACCGGCGTCGATCAGCTCGTCCAGGATCTCGGAGGCGCCGAGCCCGGAGATGGTCTCGAAGTGGTGGATCTCCGTCGCCGTGAACGCCTTCAGCGAGACGTTCGGCAGCGCCGCCTTCAACTCCCGCAGCGAACGCGGGTAGTAGCGCCACGGCAGGTTCGGATGCAGGCCGTTGACGATGTGCAGCTCGGTGAGGTTGTCGGCCTCCATCGCCTTGGCCAGCTTGACGGCCTCCTCGATGCGCATCGTGTACGCGTCCTTCTCACCCGGCTTGCGCTGGAAGGAGCAGTAGGCGCAGGACGCGGTGCACACGTTCGTCATGTTGAGGTGCCGGTTGACATTGAAGTGCACGACGTCGCCGTTCTTACGGGTGCGCACCTCGTGGGCGAGACCGCCCAGCCACGCCAGGTCGTCCGACTCGTACAGCGCGATGCCGTCCTCGCGGGTGAGGCGGACGCCCGCCCGCACCTTCTCCTCCAGCTCGCGCTTGAGCCCGACGTCCATGTCCTTGACCTCTCTCTCGAAGACTCCGCCCACCGTACGCCCCGGCGGCTACACCTCCTCGGGCAGCTCACCCACCCGGTTCTCCCACTTGGTGGACAGCACGATCGTGGTACGGGTGCGTGAGACGCCCTTGGTCCCCGACAGCCGGCGGATGATCCGCTCCAGGCCGTCCACGTCCGTCGCCCGCACCTTGAGCATGAACGAGTCGTCGCCTGCGATGAACCAGCAGTCCTCGATCTCGGGCAGGTCCTTCAGCCTGCGGGCCACGTCCTCGTGGTCGGCCGCGTCCGACAGGGAGATGCCGATCAGGGCCGTGACGCCGAGACCGAGGGAGGCCGCGTCCACGGTGGCCCGGTAACCGGTGATGACACCGGCCGCCTCCAACCGGTTGATGCGGTCGGTGACGCTCGGGCCCGACAGGCCGACGAGGCGCCCCAGCTCCGCGTAGGAGGCCCGGCCGTTCTCTCTCAGGGCCTGGATGAGCTGCCTGTCCACCGCGTCCATGCGATCGAAGCCTTCCGCTGAGGAGATCCGCTGTGGGATCTGCCGAGTTCCTGGAGTTTTCCGAAGGGGTGAGCGCTGCCGGCGCCGCCTGATGCTCACTCGGTCCGGCTGCCACCGCCGAGTTCGCCCGCCCAGCGCCGGTAGAGCCGGTGCGGCACGCCCGCCGCGTCGAGGACCCGGCCGGCCACGAAGTCCACCAGGTCCTGGATGTGGGTGGCCCCCGCGTAGAAGGCCGGCGAGGCGGGCACCACGATCGCGCCCGCGTCGTCCAGGGCGAGAAGATGGCGCAGCGTCTGGCCGTTCAGCGGGGTCTCGCGTACGGCCACGACCAGAGGGCGGCGCTCCTTGAGGGTCACGCTCGCCGCCCGCTGGAGCAGGTCCTTGGACAGCCCGAGCGCCACCCCGGCCACACAGGCGGTGGAGGCCGGGACGATCAGCATGCCCCTGGTCCGGTACGACCCCGAGGACGGCCCGGCGGCGAGGTCCCCCGCGTTCCAGTACCGCACCCGTTCGATGTCCACGTCGAACGTCCCGGGCTTGCCGTCGGCTCCGCGCGACAGCCATTCCCGCAGGTCCTGCTGCCAGTGGCCGTCCCGGAAGGCGATCTGGGTCTCGTCGAGCAGCGTGAGCCGCGACGCCCGGGACACCACGAGGTCGACCCGCTCCCCCGCGGTCAGCAGCGCCCGCAGCACGGCGGCCGCATACGGGGTTCCGGAAGCTCCGGACACCCCCACGATCCAAGGCACGCGCTGCGTTTCTCCTGCGTTCACACCACGAGCGTACCGGCGCGCCCCATCGTGTTCAGGACGGGGCGGCAGCCTGGGCACGATCCCCGCAGGGACGGGGCGCGCATGACCGTGCACGGGGTCATGGGAATCGCCCTCGGATCGTCCCCGCCACGGCAGGGGTGTCGGCCACCGCAGCCCGTGGTGGACCGCCGGACCAGCCGTCGCCCTCCGCCACTCGAAGAGGCGAAGGAGCTACACGGTCAGCCCCCGCACCAGCAGGTCGATCAGGGCGCAGACGAAGAGGCTGATGCCGATGAAACCGTTCGTCGAGAAGAACGCCCGGTTGAGTCGGGACAGGTCGTGCGGGCGCACGATCGTGTGCTCGTAGCAGAACGCGCCGGCCACGATCAGCAGCCCCAGCCAGAAGAACGCGCCCGCTTCCGTGGCGACCGCGTACCAGACGAACAGGGCCGTCGTGATCGTGTGGCAGACCCGCGCGCCCCAGATCGCCGCCGGGATGCCGAACCGGGCCGGCACCGACATGACACCGATCGCACGGTCGGTCTCCACGTCCTGGCAGGCGTAGATCAGGTCGAAGCCGCCGATCCAGATGCCGACCGCGAGCCCCAGGATGACCGCGTTCCAGGACCACGCGCCGCTGATCGCGAGCCAGCCGCCCACCGGACCCATCGCCTGGGCCAGGCCCAGGATGGCCTGCGGGAAGTTCGTGAACCGCTTGCCGTACGGATAGACCACCATCGGGATCACCGCGACGGGGGCGAGGGCCAGGCACAGCGGGTTCAGCAGGGCCGCCGAGCCGAGGAAGACCACCAGCGCGATCAGCGCGCCCGTCCAGGCGTGCCGCACAGACATCGCGCCGGTCACCAGCTCCCGGTGCGCGGTGCGCGGGTTGCGCGCGTCGATCTCGCGGTCGATGATCCGGTTGACGGCCATCGCGAAGGTGCGCAGACCCACCATGCAGACGGTGACCAGCAGCAGCCGGCCCCAGTGGATGTTCCGGTCCCACGCGTACATCGCCGTCAGCGACGCGATGTACGCGAAGGGCAGCGCGAACACGGAGTGCTCGATCATCACCAGACGCAGAAACGCCCTGGTGCGTCCCGGCTGCGGAATCGCCGCGGAAGCGCTGCTCACAGGCCGTGCTCCGGATCACCCCCGCGGCGGCGGGCAAGCCCCGTCCCCGCGCTGCCGCACACCACCATGTCGGTGCCCTTCACAGTCCGTACTCCTTCCAGCGGCGGTCCACCAGGGCCGCCGTATCGGGGTCCGACAGGACCATGTCCGGCCAGCCCCCGTCCCTCGTGTAACCCTCCTCAGGCCACTTCCGCGTCGCGTCGATGCCCGCCTTGCCGCCCCAGAACTGCTGGTAGGAGGCGTGGTCCAGGTGGTCGACGGGGCCCTCGACGACGCTCAGGTCGCGGGCGTAGTCCGTGTTGCCGAGGGCCCGCCAGGCGACCTCGTGCAGATCGTGCACGTCGCAGTCCGCGTCGACGACCACGATCAGCTTCGTCAGGGACATCATGTGCGCGCCCCAGACCGCGTGCATCACCTTCTGGGCGTGCTTCGGGTACTTCTTGTCGATCGACACGATCGCGCAGTTGTGGAAGCCGCCCGCCTCGGGCAGGTGGTAGTCCACGATGTCCGGGACGATGATCTTCAGCAGCGGCAGGAAGAAACGCTCGGTCGCCCGGCCGAGGGGCCCGTCCTCCGTCGGGGGGCGGCCCACGACGATCGACTGGAGCAGCGGCCGCCTGCGCATCGTGACGCAGTCGATGGTGAGCGCCGGGAAGGGCTCCTGGGGCGTGTAGAAGCCGGTGTGGTCGCCGAAGGGGCCCTCCGGCAGCATCTCGCCGGGCTCCAGCCAGCCCTCCAGGACCACCTCCGCATTGGCCGGCACCTGCAACGGCACGGTCTTGCAGTCGACCATCTCGATCCGCTTGCCGGCGATGAACCCGGCGAACAGGTACTCGTCGATGTCACCGGGCAGCGGGGCGGTGGACGCGTAGGTCACAGCGGGCGGACAGCCGAAGGCGATGGCCACCGGCAGCCGTTCGCCCCTGCGGGCGGCCACCTGGTAGTGGTTGCGGCTGTCCTTGTGGATCTGCCAGTGCATGCCGATGGTGCGCCGGTCGTGGCGCTGGAGGCGGTACAGGCCGAGGTTGCGGATCCCGGTATCCGGGTCCTTGGTGTGGGTGAGCCCCAGATTGAAGAAGGAACCGCCGTCCTTGGGCCAGGTGAACAGCGCGGGCAGCGCGTGCAGGTCGACGTCGTCGCCGTGCAGGACGACCTCCTGCACGGGCGCGTTGTCCGACTTGACCTTCTTCGGCGGTACGTGGGTCATCGCGCCGAGCTTCCCGAACGCCTCGCGCACGCCGACGAAGCCGTGCGGCAGTTCGGGGCGGAGCAGTCCGCCGATCCGGTCGGAGATCTCGGCGTACGACTTCAGGCCCAGGGACTTCAGCAGCCGCCGGTCGGTGCCGAAGACGTTCATGGCCAGCGGCATGCTCGCTCCGCGCACGTTCTCGAAGAGCAGGGCCGGGCCGCCGGACTTCTGCACCCGGTCGACGATCTCCCCGACCTCCAGATGGGGATCGACCTCGGCCTTGATGCGCTTGAGGTCTCCCTCGCGCTCCAGGGCCCTGAGCAAGGAGCGAAGATCGTCGTAAGCCATGGGGTCCAGTATCCCCGAGCGGCTACCCTGGCCCCGTCACGGGGGGCCGGTGCGGAACCCCTCCATCGTTTTCAGAGGACTTCCTTCACATGCTCAGGCTGCTGATGTACCTGGTGCCGCTGGCACTGACGATCTTCGCGCTGATCGATTGCCTGAACACGCCCGAGGACGAGGCGCGGCACCTTCCGAAGATCGCCTGGGTCTTCATCATCCTGCTCTTCTGGATCGTCGGGCCGATCGTCTGGCTGGCCACGGGCAAGGTCCGCCAGCCGCCCGTGACCGGCCGCACCCCGTCCGAGTGGCACCGCAACCACCGGTTCGAGCAGGTCGCTCCGGACGACAACCCCGAGTTCCTGAAGTCCCTCGCGGAGGAGAACAAGCGGGACGAGCAGCTGCTGAAGAACTGGGAGGCCGACCTGCGCCGCCGCGAGGAAGAACTCCGCCGCAAGGAGAACGGCGAGGAACCCCAGGGCAACTGACCGAACGCCGACCCCGGCCACTCACCCGGCCGACGGCCCACCCCACCCGACGGCTCAACGCGCTCGACGGCCGCACCTCGCCGCGGCGGCACCCACCGCAGGAGCACGCCGCGGCAACTGAACGGCGCGCACGTCGCCGGGACGAACTCGCTTACGGCGGCTGTCGCCGGCCCCATGGCCTTCGTGTACTGCCTCCGGGCGAACGGTCGACGGCCGGGCCTTTCGGGAGGCGCGCCGGCGGACGGTGCTGATGTCCCGGTCACCGGCGGCGGACGTGTCCGGGGTGCTCGTCCCCTTGGGAACGGCACTGCGAGCGAGACGCCGGGGCCCTCTGTCGGCTGTTCCCAAAGCCCCGGTGCCCCGAGGAGTTTTGTGGCGCTGCTCGGCATCCGCGCGTCCGCTCTCCGCGTCCGTGAGGACACCGGCCCGCTCACGCAGGCGACGAGGACCATACGCGCGCCGCACGCCACGGACGCGTCCGGGAGCGGCGCTGCGTGAGGAACGCGGTGCGCTGGGGGCACTCTGCGGAATGCCCCGGAAACTGCGCCCCAGGGAGATCCGCGACGCTGCTCGGCGTCCACGTGTCCGCTCTCCACGTCCGTGAGCACACCGGCCCGCTCACGTCGGGCCAGGAGTGCAGCGCGTGTCGACGACGTACGCGACGCCCGTCCGATCCGTACCCCGCGTCACGGTCACCGCGTCCCGGATTCCGCTCGGTCCTCGACCCGCTGCGCGGGGCCGCGCGGCCGGACGCCCATGGTCCGCTCCCGGGTGGTGCTCGCGGCTTCTGCCCGGCTCCGCTGCCTCAACGGGCCGGGAGTCGACAGGCTGGGCCCCCGGCAGGGTCAGCGCAGGCGGGAGGAGGACAGGATGGACAGGAGGTGGGCCGGGACCATCACCCAGGTGATCACGGCCAGCGCGCCGAGCGCCCAGCGCGTCGGGTCGATCCCGCCGGTCACGGCGTCCGCGACGGCAGCGGCCAGCAGCACCAGCGACGCCTCGATGCCGTTCGTCACCCGGTGGATCTTGAACGCCGCCGCCAGCCGCCGCACGGTGGCCACGCCCTGGGAGCGGGGCCGGGTCGCCTCGTCGTCGGCGACGCCGAGCCCGCGCCGGGCGCGTGCCACGTCCACCAGGTCCGTGGACGCCTTCAGCAGGACGACGCCGAGCGCAGTGGCGATCCCGACCGAAAGCCAGCCGCCGAAGCCGTTCTCGGCGGCCCGGAACCCGGCGCCCGCCAGCAGCGCGGCGTCCGCGAGATAGGCGCCCAGCCGGTCGACGTAGATGCCGGTGGCGCTGTTCTGCCCCTTCCAGCGGGCGACCTCGCCGTCCACGCAGTCGAAGAGCAGGAAGAGCTGCATCAGGATCACCGCGAGCACGGCCCCGGCCAGGCCGGGTATCAGCAGCGCGGCGCCCGCCGCGACCCCGCAGCCGACCATGGTCCAGGTCAGCTGGTCCGGCGTGACGCGGGTGCGCACCAGCTGGCGGGTGAACCGCAGCGAGACGCGCCGCATGTACAGGCGCCCGGCCCAGTGCTCGCCGTTGCGGCTCGCCAGCTTGGCCTGCGGCTGGCAGACCTCTCGCAGCTCCTCCAGAACCGGAGCAGCAACCATGACCGTTCCTCCCACCCAGGGCCCAACTGCCGCTCGTGCGGCGGCGATCGGGCCAGAGTACAGAGTGCGTTTCCGTGGGCTTCACCGAGGCGACCCCGCAAGGACGGGCATCGGCAACCCGGGGCCGCGGCCCGACGGCGTCTGCGGTCCGCGGCCGGGCGAAATGCCGGTAACGGCGCGCCCCGGCGGGTAGTTTCCGCACGGTGGCCCGGAGTCGGCGCCGAAGGAGAGTGGACGCATGGAGCACCCGGACCAGGAGCGGGCCCGCGGCTGGCTGGCCACCGCCGTCGCCGAGGCCCGCGCCGGGCTCGCCGAGGGCGGCATTCCGATCGGCGCGGCCCTCTACGGCCCCGACGGCACCCTTCTCGGCCGCGGCCACAACCGCCGCGTCCAGGACGACGATCCGTCGACGCACGCGGAGACGGCCGCGTTCCGCGCCGCGGGCCGCCGGCGGACGTACCGGGGCACGACGATGGTCACCACGCTGTCGCCCTGCTGGTACTGCAGCGGTCTGGTGCGTCAGTTCGGCATTTCACGAGTCGTGATCGGCGAGGCCGTCACCTTCCACGGCGGGCACGACTGGCTGGCCGCGCACGGCGTGGAGATCCTGGTCCTTGACGACCCCGAGTGCATCGGCCTGCTGCGCGGCTTCGTCCAGGCCCATCCGGCGCTGTGGAACGAGGACATCGGCACGTGACGGTGTGCGTCCTAGGGGGCCGACTCCAGGTGCTCGATCAGTCGTTCGAAGCGGGTCCGCCAGCGTGACTCCGGCTCCGCCCCGCCCCGGAACTCGTGGGTGAAGCGGAGCACGGTCCCGCCGGATCCGTCGCGCTCCAGGTGGAACCTGAGCCGGCCGCCGCACTCCAGCGTGTACTCCGCGATCCGGTCCACGTCCCACGCGGTCACCCGCCCGGTCCCCAGCTCACGCAGGGTGACCATGCCGCCGAGCCGCGGTTCGAGGACGTCGGCGGCGGTCAGCCAGCCCGCGAGGCCGTCGGGCGTGGTCAGCGCGGGCCAGACCGCCTCCATGGGCCTCGGCAGGCGCACCAGGAAGCGGAGCAGGTGCGCGTTCCCGCGGGTCCGGCTGCGGGCCTGTTCGATGGATCCGGACATGCCACAAGCCTGGACCGGAGCGGAACGTTCCGCACCCGGGTCAGACGCCGGCGTACGAGTGCTTGCCACTCACGAAGATGTTCACGCCGTAGTAGTTGAACAGCCAGCAACCGAACGCGATCAGCGCGAGGTAGGCGGCCTTGCGGCCCTTCCAGCCGGCGGTGGCGCGGGCGTGCAGATAGCCGGCGTAGGCGACCCAGGTGATGAAGGACCAGGTCTCCTTGGGGTCCCAGTTCCAGTAGCGGCCCCAGGCGTCGCCCGCCCAGATCGCGCCCGCGATGATCGTGAACGTCCACAGCGGGAAGACGGCCGCGTTGACCCGGTAGGCGAACTTGTCGAGCGAGGAGGAGGCGGGCAGCCGCTCCAGCACCGAGGTGGCGAACTTGCCGGGCCGGCCGCCGCTCTGCAGCTTGGTCTCGTACGAGTCCTTGAACAGGTAGAGGATCGTGGCGACCGCGCCGACGTAGAACACCGCACCGCAGAAGATCGCGGTGGAGACGTGGATGTACAGCCAGTACGAGTGCAGGGCGGGAACCAACTGGTCGCTGGCGGTGTACAAGACAGTGACAGCGAGGCCGAGGTCGAGGAGGACCGTGGTGGTGAGGAACAGCCCCAGCCAGCGGACGTTCTTCTTCAGCGCCAGCAGCGTGAGGTACACGCCGACGGCGACCGTGGAGAAGGTGATGTTGAACTCGTACATGTTGCCCCACGGCGCCCGCTCCACGGAGGCCGCGCGGGCGATGACCCCGCCCAGCTCCACCAGGAAGGCGAGCACGGTGAGCGAGACGGCGATACGCCCGTAGAGGTCGCCCTGCTGGTCACCGCCGTGCGCGCCGGGGCCGTCCGGCACGTCCCGGGCGCCGGCCGCCGACCGGACGACGACCTTGGGCCGCTCCAGCACGGCGGTACCGCCGGCGCTCTTCACGGTGACGGCGGGCGCGGCCGCCTTCTTCGGTGCGTCGGCGGTCAGCGCGGCGGCCGTACGGCCGACCTTGCTGCGGCTGCCGAGCAGCCATTCCGCGATGTACGCGAAGAAGGCCAGCGTATAGACGGCCATCGACGAGTAGATCAGGGTGTTGCTGACGCTCGCGAGATGTTCGTTGGTCGCGGCGGCGAGATCGATTGCGGCGGCGGAGGTCACTGCTTCTCAGCCCCTTCGGCGGGTACGGCTGGGGAGTCGGCGGATGGTGAGGGTTCGTCGTCGGGGTCTGGTGCCCCGGGCACGCGGTCGTAGAGGGCACCGGCGAGGTCGCCCAGTTCCTCGGGGACCTTGGCGGACTCGCTGCGGCCGAGGCCGGCCATCTCCACGACGGTGACGCCGTCGGGGCCGGGCGCGGCGCGCACCCAGACGCGGCGGCGCTGGATGAACAGGGACGCGGCGAGGCCGAGGATCGCGGCGATGGCACCGCCGAGCGCCCAGCCGGCGCCCCTTTCCTGGACGATCTCGAAGCCGGCCCATTCCTTGATCTCCTTGTTGAAGGTGATCGAGCCGGCGCCGCCCGGGAGCGTCATGGTCTGCCCCGGCGTGAGCTGCTTCTTCAGCAGCTTGCCCTGGGAGTCCTTGAACTCCTTCATATGGCTCTTGTCGAGCTGGTACACGCTCTGCGGCAGCCCGGAGTCGACGCCGAGGTCGCCGTGGTAGGCGTTCAGCGCCAGCATCGGGCTGAGCAACGCGGGGAACTGGGAGGCCATCGGGCTCCCCTTGCCCCCGTAGGTCGGCAGGAACCATGCCTGGAAGCCGAGCTGTTCGCTGACGCCCTGGGGGTTCTTGTAGCCGTCCATGACCTTGACCACACCGGAGGAGGTGACATTGCCGTCCAGCGGCAGAAGGGGGACCGCGTCATCGAAGACGACCTTGCCGTTGCCGTCGCGGACGGTGATGACCGGCGCATAGCCGTGGCTGACCAGGTAGACCTTGGCGCCGTCGATCTCCAGCGGCTTGTTGACCTTGACGGTCGCCGGGGTCTCCTTGCCGTAGGCGCCCTTGCTGTAGGTGATCTTGGCCTGGTAGGTGCGGGGGGTGCCGCGGTTCGGGCCGGTCAGCTCGTATGTGCCCTTGAAGTCCTTCAGGTCGAAGCTGAACGGCACCAGGTCGTCATTGGTGAACAGGCTGCCGGACTTGAAGTCGTCGTACTGCAGGATCGAGTTGGCGAACCCGTCGCCCTCGACGATCAGCTTGGTGCCGTCCGACTTGTACAACTGGCCCGAGGCGAAGGCGACCAGCATCACGATCAGCGCGATGTGGAAGGCCAGATTGCCCACTTCACGCAGGTAGCCCTTCTCGGCGGCGACCGCGTCCTGGGCCGGATGCGCGCGGAAGCGGCGCTTCTTCAGCAGCGCGAGCGCGGCCCGGCGGACCTCCTCGGGCTCGGCCGTCGTGCGCCAGCTGGTGTAGGCGGGCAGCCGGGTCAGCCGCTTGGGCGCGCCCGGCGGACGGCTGCGCAGCTGGCCCACGAACTGCCAGGTGCGGGGCACGATGCAGCCGATGAGGGAGACGAACAGCAGGATGTAGATCGCGGAGAACCACACCGAGCTGTAGACGTTGAACAGGCCGAGCTTGTCGTAGATCGGCGCGAGCGTCGAGTGGGCCTTGCGGAAGTCGTCGACCTTGGTGACGTCGATGCCGGTCTGCGGGATCAGCGAGCCGGGGATCGCGGCGAGCGACAGCAGCAGGAGCAGCAGCAGCGCGACCCGCATGGAGGTGAGCTGCCGCCAGAACCAGCGGGCCCAGCCGATGACGCCGAGCGCGGGCATGCTCACCGGCTCGTCGCGCGGCGCGGTGGACAGTTGGGAGCCGGCGTCCGCGAGTCCCTGTTCCTCCGCTGCGTCCGGGGAGTTGTCGGGCGCGGTCTTGGAAGTCGTGCTCATCGATCAGATCCCCACAGTGAAGCCGTTGGACCAGGTCTGCATCTCCTGCACCAGACGGTCCCAGGCGCCGGTCAGCAGGAGGACACCGGTGACGATCATCATGCTGCCGCCGATGCGCATCACCCAGACATAGTGGCGCTTGACCCAGCCGAAGGCACCGAGGGCCTTGCGGAAGGCCAGGGCGGCGAGCACGAACGGCACGCCGAGCCCGACGCAGTAGGCGACCGTCAGCAGGGCGCCGCGGCCGGCGCTGGCCTGGTTCATGGCGAGTCCCTGCACGGAGGCCAGCGTCGGGCCGATGCAGGGCGTCCAGCCGATCCCGAACAGCGCGCCGAGCAGCGGCGCCCCGATCAGTCCGGTGCTCGGCCGCTGGTGGAAGCGGAACTCACGCTGGGTGAGCCAGGGCATCAGCCCCATGAAGAACACACCCATGACGACCATGAGCACGCCCAGCACCTTGGTCAGTACGTCCTGGTGGTCCAGCAGGGTCGAGCCGAAGTAGCCGAACAGGGCGCCGCCCGAGACGAAGACGACGGTGAAGCCGAGGACGAACAGGGAGGCGCCCGTGACCATCCGCCCGCGCCGGGCGTCCGCCAGATCGGTGCCGGCGACTCCGGTGACATAGGAGAGATAGCCGGGGACGAGCGGCAGGACGCACGGGGAGAAGAAGGAGACGAGACCGCCGACGACCGCGATCGGCAGCGCGATGAGCAGGGCGCCGCTGAACACGGTCTCGTTGCGGCCCGTCGCCTCGGCGAGCGTCAGGAGTGCACTCACGTCACTTCTCCGCGAGGACCGGCTTGATCATCTTGACCAGGTTCTCCTCGCTGAGGGCCTGCAGGGCGCGCGCGGCGATCTTCCCGTCCCGGTCTATGACGAGCGTGGAGGGGATCAGCTGCGGATTGAGGGTGCCCTTCTTGAACCGGAGCATGAGCTTGCCCGTCGGGTCGTACAGGCTGGGGTAGGTGATCCCCTGCTGCTTCTCGAAGGCGAGGGCCGGGGTGGTGCTGGAGTCCCGGGTGTTGATGCCGACGAACTGGACGCCCTTGCCGGCGTACTCCTCGGAGACCTTGGCGAAGTACTTGCCCTCGGCGCGGCACGGCCCGCACCACGAGCCCCACACGTTGACGACGACGACCTTGCCCTTGTAGTCGGCGATGTCGAGCGTCTTGCCGTCGATCGTCTTCCCGGACAGGTCGGGCGCCGCGTCCCGCGAGCCCTTCGCGGCCGTGTCGATGCCGTTGTTCCCGGTGACGAAGTTGGTGTTGCCGCCGCCCCCGGAAATGCCGCCGGAGCCGCACGCGGACAGGGTCAGGGCCGCCGCGGCGGCCACGGCGCTGAACAGGACGGCGCGGCTGCGGGTACTCATGTGAAAAGTTTCGCATGCCCGTTCCGGGGATCTTGGGCACCCCCCTTGCGGACGGAAACCCCCATTTCAGGCGGCGTTCGCGGGGGCCTCGGCGCCCTCGGAGAGGAAGGTCTTCCAGCCGCCGGTCGGGCGCTGTCCGACGTCCAGCGTGCGGAGCCTGTCGAGCGTGGCCGGACGCTGTGCGTCGAGCCAGTCGACGAACTGCCGGAAGGAGACCAGCCGTACGTCGGCGCCCTTGTCCCGCTCCCGCGCGATGTGCTCGAACGCCTCCTGGACGGCGTCCATGTAGATGCCGCCGTTCCACTGCTCGAAGTGGTTGCCTATGAAGAAGGGCGCTCTGTTTGTCTCGTATGCCCGCTTGAATCCCGCGATGTAAGCCTGGGCCGACTGCCGCCGCCAGCCCGGGTAGTTGTACGCCGGCGCCCTGGTCGAGTTGACCGACTGGTTGGCGAGCATGTTGTAGTCCATGGACAGGACCTCGAAGGAACGGCCGGGGAACGGTATCTGCTGCAACGGCAGGTCCCACACGCCGAGCTTCTTGCCGGGCCACACCTGACGGCCGCCGGGCGAGGAGGCGTCGTAGCGCCAGCCCAGCTCGCGGGCGGTCGGCAGCAGATTGTCCTGGCCGAGCAGGCACGGCGTACGGCCGCCGACGAGTTCCTTGTCGTAGTCGAAGGGCAGCGCGGGCAGATCGCTCCAGCCGCTGTTGGTCCGCCACCGCTTCACGAACGACGTGGCCTGCTCGATCTCGCTGCGCCACTGACCCGGGGTCCAGTTGCCGACGGTGCCGTATCCGGAGCAGAAGTGCCCGTTGAAGTGGGTGCCGATCTCGTGGCCCTCCAGCCAGGCGCGGCGGATGTTCTTCAGCGTGGCCCTGATGTGCTCGTCGGTGAGATAGCCGATGTCGGAGGCGCCGCGCGGGTTGTTCGGCGGGTCGTACAGGCGCTTCTTCGACTCGGGCAGCAGATACAGCCCGGAGAGGAAGAAGGTCATGCTCGCGCCGTGTTCCTTGGCCAGGTCGAGGAAGCGCGGGAAGAGGCCGTTGCCGACCTCGCCCGCACCGTCCCAGGAGAAGACCACGAACTGCGGCGGCACCTGGCCGGGCTCCAGCGGCTCGGGCGGGCCGGGCTGGTGCGGCTGCTTGCCCGTGAAGGCCGTGGAGCCGTCGCCGATGGGCCGCGCGGCCGGGGCGTCGCCCTTGCCGCTGCCGTGCGCCCTGTCACTCCCGCCGCGGTCCTTGCCGCCCCCACCGGAACCGGACGCGTGCCCGCCGCCGTCCGATGCTCTGAGAGAGCCGCATCCCGCGAGTCCGGCGGCCGTGGCGCCCGCGCCGAGGCCGAGTACTCCCCTCCGGGAGAAGGTGCGCATGAAATCCCCGATCCGTCACGTCCTGCTGCTGGTCACCCCCTCAGAGGGCCCGAGGAACACCAAGGTTCCAATCATTCACCCATATTTACCTACCAACCCCACCAACGTGTCGCATACCACACCCGGGGACGAGCAACGTGGGGCACCTCGGGGGGCCTTGGTCGAGCGCCGGGGGCGTCGTGGGGGCGCGGGGCGACTCCGCGGGCGAGCGCCGTGGGGGGGCCTCGGGGACACCGTGGACGAGCACCGGGAGCGCCATGGGAGTGCCTGGGCGAGCGACGTGGGGGCGCCTTGGGCAGGCGCCGGGGCGGGGCCGGCAACCCAAGCGGGGCCGGGCGCCGTGGGCGAGCGCCGTGGACGAGCACCGGGAACGCCAAGGCAGTGCCCTGCGCGAACGCCATGGGAGCGACTTGGACAGGCACCGGCGCGGGGCCGGCAACCCAGACGGGGCCGGACGCCGCGGGCGAACACCGTGGGCGGGCGCCGGCGGCGGGGCAGGGCAGCAAGGCGGATCCGGGTACCCAGGTGGGGGCACGCCTCGTACGGGTCCGGGAACCCAGGCAAGGGCACGCCCCCCAGACGCGTCCGGATACCCATGCCGGGGCACGCGCCCAGGCAGTCCAGGTGCCGGATCGGAGCCAGACAGCGGCGCGGGGCCGGGCACCGTGGGCGCAGCGGACGCCAGGGCGGAACCGGCTGCCGTGGCGCCAAGGCCCCGTGCTGAGGGCCGGACCGCGCCCAGGGGCGGAGCCCCACACCCAGGACGGAGCCAAGCGTCGAGGGCGGCGCCCCGCGCCGAGGACAGAGCTGTGCGCTGAGGGCAGAGCCGGGCCCCGAGACGGAGTCGCACGCCGAGGACGAAACCCCTGACCGACGGCCGAAGCCCGCGCCCAGGCAGACCCCACGCCGAGGACGGAGCTATGCACCAAAAGCGGAGCCGCGCGCCGAGGGCGTGACCCGCGCCGAGGGCAGAGTCAGGCGCCAGGGCGGAACTCCGCGCCAAGGGCCGAACCACGCCCAGGGGCGGAGCCCCACACCCAGGACGGAGCCGGATGCCGAAGTCGGAACCCCGCGCCGGGCTGCGGGGCTCCGCGCGACGTCCGTGCGGTGGTGCGCGGCCCGCCCGGCGATGCGCACGTCCGCGGTTCAGGCCCCGGAGGCGCGTCGGCACGCAGGCGCCGCAACCCCCGCAGGCGAGGCCACGCTCGGGGCCCTACAGCCCGTAAGCGCATCGGCACACCGGCCGCACAGCCCCTAGGCGTGTCCACCGCATGTCGACGATCAGACCCCGCGCCCACGCTGAGGCCCCACAGCCCGCAGACGCACCGGCGCTCAAGCCCCACCGCCCGCAGGCGCGTCGGCCCTCAGGCCCCACAAGCCCCCAGGCGCACCGACGCTCAAGCCCCACCGCCCGCAGACGCATCGACACTCAAGCCCCACAAGCCCCCGGGCGCATCGGCACTCAAGCCCCACAAGCCCGCAGGCGCGTCGGCACTCAAGCCCCACAAGCCCGCAGGCGCGTCGGCGCTCTGGCCCCACAAGCCCGTAGGTGGTTCACGGCTGGAGAGGCGTGCGGTTTCAGGCGCCGTAGGGCTTGCCCTTGCCCTTGCCCTTTGTTGGCTTGGCGCCGATGCGCAGGTGGGGTGGGACGAGGTCGCGGGCGGGCTCGGTGTAGCCGACCGAGACGATCCGGTCCCCCTGGTAGGTGAACGTCGTCAGCGAGGCGAGCGTGCACTGCCGCTTGCGCGGGTCGTGCCACAGCCGCCGCCCTTCGACGTACGACCGCACGATCCAGATCGGCAGCTGATGGCTGACCAGCACCGCCTCGTGCCCGCGCGCCCGGTCCCGGGCGGCGTCCAGCGCGCCCTTCATCCGGACCACCTGGTCGATGTACGGCTCACCCCAGGACGGCCTGAACGGGTTGACGAGGTGCTTCCAGTTGCCGGGCTTGCGCAGCGCCCCGTCGCCCACCCCGAACGTCTTGCCCTGGAAGGCGTTCGCGGCCTCGATGAGCCGTTCGTCGGTGTCGAGGCCGAGCCCGTGCGCCTTGGCGATCGGGGTCGCGGTCTCCTGCGCCCGCTCCAGCGGGGACGCCGCGACGTACGTCACATCGCGGGACGACAGATGCTCGGCGACCCGGTCGGCCATCCGCCGCCCGAGGTCGGACAGGTGGTAGCCGGGCATCCGCCCGTAGAGGACCCCGCCCGGGTTGGCGACCTCGCCGTGCCGCATCAGATGGACGACCGTGATGTCCTTGCCGGTGCTCATGCGGTGGCCTCCGCGGCCGCTCGGGCCGCCGCCGGAAGGGCGTCGGCGATCTTCTGGAGGGCCCGCTCGTCGTGGGCGGTGGACACGAACCAGGACTCGAAGGACGACGGCGGCAGATAGACGCCGTTCGCCAGCAGCGAGTGGAAGAAGGCGGTGAAGCGGAAGGACTCCTGCCGTTTGGCGTCCTCGTAGTCGCGCACCCGCCGGTCGGTGAAGAACACGGAGAACATGTTGGAGGCGGTCTGCACCTGGTGCGCGACACCCTCCTTGGTCAGCGCCTCGCTGACGAGGGAGCGGATCTGCGCGGAGACGGCGTCGACCGTCTCGTACGCGGCGTCGTCCAGCAGCCGCAGCTGGGCGAGGCCCGCGGCGGTGGCGACCGGATTGCCGGAGAGCGTGCCCGCCTGGTAGACCGGCCCGGCCGGGGCGAGATGGGCCATGACGTCCGCGCGACCGCCGAAGGCCGCCGCCGGGAACCCGCCGCCCATCACCTTGCCGAAGGTCATCAGGTCCGGCTTGACGCCCTCGATCCCGTACCAGCCGCTCCGACTGGTACGGAAACCGGTCATGACCTCGTCGGAGATGAACAGGGCGCCGTTCTTGGCGCACGCGTCCCTCAGCCCCTGGTTGAAGCCGGGCTCGGGCGGCACGACGCCCATGTTGCCGGGCGACGCCTCCGTGATCACACACGCGATCTCGCCGGGGTGCCGGTGGAATGCCTCCTGCACGGCCTCCAGGTCGTTGTACGGCAGCACGATGGTGTCGCCGGCCTGGGCGCCGGTGACCCCGGGGGTGTCGGGCAGCGCGAAGGTGGCGACGCCGGACCCGGCGGCGGCGAGCAGCGAGTCGACATGACCGTGATAGCAGCCGGCGAACTTGATCACCTTGGACCGCCGGGTGAACCCGCGCGCGAGCCGGATCGCCGACATGGTCGCCTCGGTCCCGCTGGACACCAGCCGCACCTGCTCGACCGGCTCGACCCGGGCGACGATCTCCTCGGCGAGGGCCACCTCGCCCTCCCCGGGCGTCCCGAAGGACGTGCCGCGCGCGACGGCCTCCTGTACGGCGGCGATCACCTCGGGGTGCGAGTGCCCGAGGATCATCGGACCCCAGGAGCACACGAGGTCGACGTACTCCCGCCCGTCGGCGTCGGTCAGATAGGGGCCGGATCCGGACACCATGAACCGGGGCGTGCCGCCCACGGCGCGGAAGGCGCGCACCGGCGAGTTCACGCCGCCCGGGGTGACGGCGGACGCGCGGTCGAACAGTGCCTGCGAGACGGGCGCTTCATAGGGGTAGGGCGCACCTGAAGGGGACGATTCACTCATGACCTGCGACTTCTCCGACCTCTCCGACCTTCTCCGACCTTCCCCGAAGTTCTCGGCGATTCTCGGACTCCGGGTTGCGTAGTGACCTCCTCAGGGTAGGCCGCCGCCGTCGCGGCTCCCGCAAACACGTGGTCCAACGCCCGTCATCTGCGAGACTGTGGGCCGAGACGGCCTGATACACAGGGCGAAACCACAGAAGGACACCAGTTCATACGGCACACGGTGATCAACAGCCACGAAGGTCCCGCGGACTGATGTTTCAACGCACGTTTCGGCGGGCGGACGTGGGGGAGGTCACTGACACGATGATCGGGTTGCGCGGCGGGGGCCACGCGTCCTAGAAAAGCAGTCGGGTGGAGATATGCATCGCGGTGGCGGACTGGGCGAGGGGACTGATGACCTGGGTCCTCGACGCGCCCGGCGGGGAAGGCACCGGCGCGACGCGGAGGAGACGACCGAAGCACGTCAGGCACAGGGTGTACCGGGAGAGCCCGAGCGGCCCGACCGGCGGACCGACCGCTGGGCCGACCGCCGGGTCGACCGCCTCCGGGCGGGGAGCAGAAATGGTGGTCGGGTGGGGGTGACGTACAAATACTTCGGCGCGCCCGACGGCGCGACCGCGGCCCGGGTCCCGATCTCGATGCGCCCCGAAGAACTCGGCGGCGACGAACTGGGCATGAACGGCATGTTCACCAAGATCAAGCCGGAGACGATGGCCGCGATGGTGCTGACCGGCATCGAGGGCGTGCCCCTGCACAAGGTGCCGCCGCTCGAACTGGTGGTCCTGCACCCCGACTACGCGGTGGTCAAACTGCCGATGACGGTGGTCGACCCGCTCCGCGGCATCGGCGAGGAAGCGGTGGGCGCGGCGGCGTTCATCTGGTCCACGGTCCCGGACCGCGGCGGCCCACGGGACGCGTTCAACGTGTACCAACTCCTGCACGAATGGCAGGACTTCAGCCACCGCCTGCACGAGGCAGGCCACCAGCCGTACTGCCTGGTGTGGCCCTGACCCAGAACACCCCCGGCCCGGGCGGGGCTACAACACCCCGCCCCCACAACCGCTTTGCGCGCGTTTCCTGAGTGAACGTTCGGAACGGCGTCACCGCACCGTGACCAGAGGCTCCAGCAACTCCAGTGCTTCCTCCCAGCGGAAGCGTTCCGCCGCGCCACCGGCCCTCGGCCTGTGCGGTTCGCAGGAGCCGATCAGGACTCCCATCCCCCGCAGCCGGTCCAGGCTCTGCTGATAGGCGGGGTGGGCGGCCTGGGCGGAGTTCAGGTAGGGCAGTGCCACGGTCGGGATGCCCATGCCGTACGCCTCGCACAGAATGCCCAGGGCGAGAGTGTCGGAGATTCCGGCGGCCCACTTGTTGATCGTGTTGAAGGTGGCGGGGGCAACGGCGATAGCGTCCGCCGGGGGCAGTGGGCGCGGGTCTCCCGGTGAACGCCAGGCGGAGCGGATCGGGTAGCCGGTC
This sequence comes from Streptomyces diversicolor, assembly GCF_057537855.1. Classification (NCBI taxonomy): domain Bacteria; kingdom Bacillati; phylum Actinomycetota; class Actinomycetes; order Kitasatosporales; family Streptomycetaceae; genus Streptomyces; species Streptomyces diversicolor. The sequence continues at coordinate 4,147 of NZ_BAAJXA010000017.1, read as the reverse complement.
TGTGCCTCGATCGCCCTGGCGTCGATGAAGCCGAGTCCCTGCGGTGTGGCGATGGCGCCGACGTCCCAGTTCGCCTCCTGGGCGGTGGTGATGAGCTTGCCGACGTCACGGGCCACGCCTGCCGCGCACACGACGACGTACAGGAAGGGCTTCTTGTCCGGGGCGGTCGGTTCGGTCACGCGGGGACTCCCAGTTGGCGGCTGAAGTGGTGCAGTTCCGGCAGGGTACGTCGGCGGTCGCGGGCGGCCATGGCGGCGACCAGGTTGCGGACATCTGGGCGGCGGATGTCCTGGGCGGCGCAGGTCTCGGCGATCCGCAGGGCCTGGTAGCCGTCGGCCAGGCGGCCCTGCTGGCTGTAGGCGCGGGCCGCTTCGACCCACAGTGCGGCGCGGCGTTCGGGGACCGGGATGTGTCGGCGCATGAGGGGCCGGGCCGCCTGAAGGGCGAGGCCGGCGTCGCCGAAGGCCACCAGGGCGCTCAGCTCGTGCAGGGCGACATTGGTGGAGCTGAAGGTGGCCCAGGCGTCGGGCTGGTCGAGAGTGACGTACCGGGAGACTTCCTTGGCCTCGCTGAGGAATTCCTTCGTGGCCGCGCGATCACCGCGGCTGCTGGCCGCAGTCACTCCGCGCAGGAGCAGCAGTCCGACAGCGGCGAGGTACTTCGGAGAGCGCCGGTCGTAGGAGCCGGTGAGCTGGTCGGCGGTGTGCCGAACCAGGGTGACGGCCTCGGTGGCGTGCTTCTCACGGACCAGGACATGGGCCTGCACACGGACGCTGGAGGCGAGGACCACCGGATCCCCCGAGCGTTCGGCCTCGGCCATCGCCCGGCCGACGGCGAGCCATGCGTTGCCCTGGTCGTGCTGCTTGAGCAACAGGCTCGTCGTCGTCTGATACGCCGTGGCTAGGAGCCGGGACACGAGGTCCCTGTCCGTCGCATCGCTGGCAGCCATCCGCAGGTCGGCGATCAGGCTTGGGAGGGTGCGCTCCAGCTCCGTGTAGTGGCAGGTATGGAAGAGCCTGAGTGCTGATCCGACGTGTTCGTACAGGACTGCCGTGTCCTGTGGGCCACCGGTGCCTGCGGGGCCGGGACCGGGCAGGAGGGCCTGGACGAGGGCGGTGTGCGAGGCCGAAGAGCCGGCCGGGGCCGCGAGCGCTGCGATGCTCGCGGTGAGGAAGGTGCGGCGGTGCATGTCGTCAGCTTCTTGATCGGCGGCGGAGACGTCCTGAGATGGGGCGAGGCCCAACTCATGAGGCGGGATGTTCAGTTCCTGCGCGATGGCGCGTAGTACGCGGATGTCCTCCGTGCCGCGACCGCTCTCCAGACGGCTCACCTTGGACTGGTGATACCCGAGCGCTGCGGCCACGTCGTGCTGTGAACGCCGCTGTAACACCCGTGCCCGGCGGATCCGTTCTCCGATCCGTCTCGCTTCGCCATGCGCATCGGCCATCTGCCACGGCTCCTTCCGCCGTCGCTGATCCTGCCTGCTCAATCGAGCATAGGTCAGACCTAGTTGGCGGTGATGCAGCTCCTGCATAAGTCATGCAGCGCCCGCGTCAGGGCTCACCACTCACGGCGACGGACTGGTTGCTTGGTGTGGCCCCACCTACACCGGAGGCCGCTCATGGAAGCGCACCAGCTCGCTTTCTTCCTACCAGCGACGCCCGCCGCACCAAGCGAGGCCCGGCACCAGGTCGTGGATGCGATAGCGGGCTGGGACGCGGGACTGGGCACCGATGTGGTGCACGCGGCCGAACTGCTGGTCAGCGAACTCGTCACCAACGCTGTCCAGTACGCCGGCACCGGATCCGTCTCACTCGTGGTCTGTCTCGACGAGGCCGTCCTGCGGATCGAGGTCTGCGACACGAGCCCGGTGCTGCCCCAGCCGGCACTGCCCGACGCGGACAGCGAGGGCGGCCGGGGCCTGTTCCTCGTCGCCGCTCTCGCCAACCGGTACCACGCCGAGCCGACGGAGAACGGCAAGCGCTGCTGGGCCGAAATCGACCTGACCAGCAAACCCAGCCAGGACATCGCCTGTTTCCTTCCTCTGCAGAGGAGTTGATGATGACGACCACCCACGCCCCCAAAGTGGCCGCCGAGGTGATCGCCGTACGCCCTGGGCCGCCGCTCGTCGGCACCGTGTGCGTCGACGGCTCCAAGAACGCCGCTCTGCCGCTCCTGGCCGCCGCGGCGGCCTTCGGTCGCGCGGTCCGGCTGAGCAACGTCCCGGACAGCACGGACGTCCAGATCATGCTCGCTCTGCTGCAACAGGCAGGGTGGCATGTCGCGCAGCCCGTCGGAGAACCGACTACGTATGTGGTCCTGCCGACGGAGGCATCTGGGGGGTTGCCCGATCTGGCGCAGGCAGCCCAGATCCGAGCCTCGTACTACCTCGTCCCCGCCCTGCTCGCGCGTTACGGCCAGGCACGGCTGCCCTGGCCGGGCGGCTGCCGGATCGGTGCGCGCGGGATGGAGCTGCACTTCAAGGTGTACGAGGCGTTCGGCGACCGGAGCCGGCAGGACAGCTCCGGATACGGCATCAGGGCCCTCACTTCTCACACCGGCACCGTCTCCATCGCACTGCCGTTCCGCTCTCGCGGTGCGACCGTGGCCGCGACACTGCGCGCCCTCACGACCGGTCGGCCCTTACGGCTGGGCCAGCCCAATCTCTCGCCCGAGGTCCTGAGCGTGCTCGACGCCCTGAGTTCGGTGGGCTGGGAGACGCGCGCAGGCGAACATGTGCTCGCTCTCTCACCGCCCTCCTCGCCGCCGGCTGCCCCCGTTGCCTGGACGGTGCCCGGAGACAAGATCGAGGCAGCCACACTGGCCTGCGCCATCGCCGCGACGCGGGGCAATGCCCGTATCGACGGCGTGCAAGGCAAGGACGTAGGCCCGTTCGCAGCTGCCCTTCATCAGCTCGGCATCCCCGCAGACGCGGAGCCGAATGGCCTTACCGTCCGCGCCCAGGAGACATCCCCCACTGGCCGTCCCCTGCGAGCCATCGCCTCCCTGAGCCCGGTCGGCCTGGACGCCGACTTCGAACCACCGCTCATGGCACTCGCCCTCGGACTGCCCGGCACGCATCTGTTCGCCGACGCCATCAATCCCGGCCGCCACGGCAACCTGCTGCCGCAGCTGACCCGCCTGGGCGCCGAGATCGAAGAGATCTCGCCCACCGAATGCCGCCTGACCGGGCCCCAGCAGCTGACGGGCGCGGGCGTCGAAGCCACCGACATCCGCACCGGGTCCGCCCTGATGGTCGCCGGCCTCACCGCCCGAGGCGTCACCACCATCGGCGGCCTCGACCAGCTGCGCCGCGGCCACGCCGACCTGACCGGCAAGCTGCGCACCCTGGGCGCCGACATCTGCGAGGTCACCCCGTGACCACCGGCGGCCGGAACCTGCGGCAGATCGTCGCCACGACGGACGTCCACTCGGCATTCGACAACGCCGCGCCCTTCCTGGCCCACCTCCACGCGCTGCGCCCGACCTCGCTCATCGTGGACTGCGGTGACTTCTTCGAAGGCAGCGGGTATTGCCGCCTCGCTGGCGGCACGATCGAGCGGGAGATCCTGCTCATGCTGTACGACGTGCTGGCCCCTGGCAACCACGGCTGGCCCCACCACTTCGAGCCGGACCTTCACCGGCGCATGTCTGCGCCAACGCCGTCAACGCCAGCACCGGCGACGCTCTCTTCCGCCGCCTGCACATCGCCGACATTGATGGACGACGCGTCGGCGTAACCGCTGTGATCGGCCGGCAAGCCTTCCACTCGATCCCGGCCGCCCAACGTGTCGACCACTGCGTCACCGATCCCGTCCAAGCCCTGCGCGAGCTGATTCTCGCCCACCACCACGAGATGGACAGTTGGGTTGTGCTCAGCCACTCCGGCTTCGACGAGGATCGGAAACTCGCGGCGGCATGTCCATTCCTCGACGTGATCTTCGCCGGCCACTGCCACAGCGATCAGTGCGAGCCGGTCCGAGTCAACGGCACCCTGGTCGTCAAGGGCAGGGAACTCGCCAACGGTTATGCGATCGCCACGCCCGTAGGTACGGGATGGGGTGCAGGCACCACATCCTTCCCGGATCGGGTCCCAAGCGTCGTTCCGACGGAGCTTGCGGATCTGCGCTCCCGCATCGAAGACGTC